>VBKW01000383.1 GCA_005879405.1 Deltaproteobacteria bacterium | reverse complement strand
GTTGAGCGGAAGTTGCAACAAGCTCGCGACCGCGGCGTCGTACTGGTCGGCCGGGAGCGGCCCGCCGGCGAGGTCGTAGAGCAACGCGACGAAGAGCCGGAACTCGTCGTGGTTCGAGCCCTCGATGATCGGCACGCGATTGAAGTGGCCGGATGCGAACGCGTTGCGCAGCGGCTCCGGAATCACGACGCCGTCGATCACCGGCGTCGTCGAGGTGAGGCCGGTGCCCCAGTTGGCGAGGACCTGGTCGACCGGGACGGCGCGTAGACACGCCGCCGTCTGGTCCGAGCAGCCGACCGCGATCGCGAAGTTGCTGCCCGTCGTCTCGGCGGCGGCGAGCGTCGGCTGCGTGAAGAACGCGCCGCTCTCGACGATCGCGTGCTGGAAGAGGCCGGCGGCGAGCGGCGAGACCAGATGCGCGTGGACGCTGAAGCCACCGGCGGACTCACCGAAGATCGTCACCTTGTGTGGATTGCCGCCGAACGCCGCGATGTTGTCCTGCACCCACCGCAGCGCCGCTTGCTGATCGAGGAGCCCGTAGTTGCCGGAGACCCCGGCGGGCGACTCGGCGCTCAGCGCCGGATGGGCGAGAAAGCCGAGTGCGCCGAGACGATAGTTGATGGTGATGACGATCACGTCCTGCGCGACGAGCCGCGTCGGGTCGTAGACATCGCTCTCCCCGACGGAGAACGCGCCGCCGTGGATCCACACCATGACCGGGCGATTGCGGCGGCTGTCGGACGGAAATCCATGGCGCACCGGCACGTACACGTTCAGCACGAGGCAGTCCTCGGTGTCGCTCGGGAGCCCGAAGTCCGACGGTAATTGCGGGCAATGATTGCCGAAGACGGTCGCGTCGCGTGGCGTCGTCCACGGCACCGGCGGCTGCGGCGGCTGCCAGCGCAGATCGCCGGTCGGGGGCGCCGCGAACGGAACGCCGAGGAACTCGGTCATCGTCGGCGTCACGAGTCCCTCGACGGGACCGCTGTCGGTCGTCACGATCACCGTTGCGGCGCGCGCGACGGAGCTGGACGCGACGGCGCCGACGAGAGCGACGAGACCGACCACGACCACGACGGTGCGGAATGACGACCTGCGGACGAGTAGGGGGGCGCTCATCGGCATGGCTCCTCGGTAATGCGTCTTCAGTGAGTCTTCGCGAGCGTTGACGGCACGTGCGACAAAAAGGACGAACGTCTCGGCTACGTACCACGCCGTCGGCGGCCCGGGCAACGAAATTCGTCGGAAGTCGCCTCGCGGCTGCCGAGCACCCGGCGCGAGGGGTTCGCGCTGGCTCTTGCCGACAGGCCGCGTTAGCCTCCCGGCATGGCCGAGCCCGTCCGACGCCATCGGCAGCCGGTACGCCGCAGCGCGAACGCTCCGGCGTCGCGACGGCGGGCAGACCCCGCGTCTCCCCGTGGCGTCAAGCCGTCGGCGGCCGACGCCCTGCGCCTCGCGCGCCGTCGCTTTCTCGCCTGCCAGCGCATCGACATGCAGCGCTTGGCGACCGAGCTCGGCGTCTCCCGTGCGACGTTGCATCGCTGGGCCGGACGTCGCGAGCAGCTACTGGGGAACGTCATCGGCGCCCTCGCCGAGGAGACGTTCGAGCACGTGAAGCGCGACGCGACGGGACGCGGGGCCGCGCGCGTCGTCGACGTCTTCGAGCGCCATTTCGCGCTGATCGCGAAAGCGCCGGCGATGCGGCGCTTCCTCGAGGAGGACGCCGCCGCGGCGCTCCGCATCCTCACGATGCGCGACGGCCTGGTGCAGGGCCGTCTCGTCCGCAAGCACGCGGAGCTGCTGCGCGAGGAGGCCGCACGCGGCGCCTACACGCCGCGCGTCGATCCCGACGTCCTGGCGTACGCGATCGTCCGCATCGGCGAGGCGTTTCTCTACAACGATGCGATCATCGCGCTCGAGCCGAACGTCGAGCAGGCGTGCGCCGTCGTCCGCTTGCTGCTCGACTGATGCGCGCGCGCACCCGCGTACGCGGCCGTCCGTCACGCGTGCGACGATCGGCCGGGTAGTGTACACTCGCACGCCCGGAGCGCGCCGCGCGCCGGATCACGGAGCCCACATGGACGACGGGTCGCAGAACGACGCGAAGTACCCCGACTGGGTGACGGTGCTACGCCGCGACGCCACCGGTGCCTGGGCGGAACGGCGCCGTCTCGGCCAGGCGATGCGCACCGTCATCGATCGCCTCGTCACCACGGATGCGCCCGAGGAGGAGCTGCAGCGCGCCGCCGAGGCGCTCGAGCGCTACGCCGAGCGGCTCGCGCAGCACCCGCACCGCCTCGTGCCGGCGGGATTCGCCGAGACCGCGAACGCCGGCGACGTGAACGCCTTCTTCGACTACAGCCCGCTCATCGGCGCCTCGAACCCGATCGCGCCGCCGGTCGTGCTGCACGTCGAGGGCGACGTCGTCCGCGGCATCGTGACGTTCGGGGCCGCGTACGAGGGTCCACCCGGCCACGTCCATGGCGGTCTCATCGCCGCGACCTTCGACTACCGGAACCCGACGCCGCTCTACCGCGAGCTGACGCTCGAAGGCCGCGTCGTTCGCGTCGAGGGCCGCAAGATCATGACCGAGGGCCGCATGGTCGCCGGCGACACGCTCACCGCCGAGGCCGAGGCGACGTTCATCTCGGTCGACTTCGCGAAGATGCACGCGCTCGTGCGTGCGACCCGACGGCACGAGTAGCCGCGACGCCGCTGCGCCGGGTCACGGTACGGTCGCCGGACCGAGCTTGAAGAGATTCACCAGGTAGAGATCGAGTCCGGTGCAGGTACGACATCTCGCAGCGCAACTGTCACGCGACCGCGCGCCGGTGGCGACGAAAGCGGCTTGTCCGGCCGCCGCATCCTCCCCATCATCTGTGACGGAGGCCGTGCATGACCCCGACTCGACCGACGGATCCGCACCAGAAGGCGCTCGCGATCAACCTCGACCCGCGGCGTTACGGGACCTTCGCCGAGATCGGCGCCGGGCAAGAGGTCGTGCGCTGGTTCTTCCGTGCCGGCGGCGCCGCCGGCACTATCGCGAAGAGCATCTCCGCGTACGACATGACGGTCAGCGACGCCATCTACGGCAAGGGCGAGCGCTACGTCTGTCGGCAGCGGTTGGAGCGCATGCTCGAGTACGAGCATCGCCTGAACCTCGAGCGGCTGCGCGAGCGCCGCGGCAACACGACCGCGTTTTTCGCGTTCGCCGACACTGTGAAGGCGCGCAGCTTCAGCGGCGCGAGTGAATGCCACGGGTGGATGGGCGTGCGCTTCCAGTCGCATCCGCGCGACGACGACAGCCAGATCATCATTCACGTCAACATGCTCGACCGCGAGAAAGAGGCGCAGCAGGAGGCGCTCGGCATCGTCGGCGTGAACCTCGTCTACGGCGCGTGCTCGCTCTTCCACGAGCCCGAGGTGCTCGTGGAGTCGCTGCTCGACGGCCTCACCACCGACCGCATCGAGATCGACATGGTGGAGCTCTCCGGCATCGAGTTCCGCCACGTCGACAACCGCGTCCTGACCCTGAAGCTCGTGCAGCTCGGTCTCACCGGCGCGGCGATGTTCGCCGCCGATGGGACGGTCCTGCATCCCGCCGAGGTGCTCTACAAGAGGCCGGTGCTCGTCGAGCGTGGCAGCGTCCGCCCGGTGACGTACGTCAACCTCGACATGCTCGAGGGTGCGCTCGAGCGCTTCACGCGCGATCCGGCGCTCGCCGGTGAGACCGTCGTCCCGCTGATGGAGATCACGATGCGCAACCTGATCTCCACCGCCGGCTCCGGCTCGGTCGACGTCCACGATTTTCTCGCGCGCGCGGACGTCCTCGCTGCCTGCGGGATGACGGTGCTGATCTCGGACTACTTCGAGTACTACCGCCTGGCTGGCTACCTCGCGCGCCACACCAACAAGAAGATCGGCATCGTCATGGGCGCTGCCAGCCTGCGTGAGCTCTTTGACGAGCAGTTCTACGGCAATCTCGACGGCGGCATCCTCGAATCGTTCGGACGCCTCTTCAAGAACGATCTCAAGATCTTCGTGTATCCGTTGCTCGAGAAGAGCGGCGACCTGACGACCGTGCAAAACCTCGAGGTCGCGGCCGAGCTCCGCAAGCTCTACGAGTACCTCGTCGACCGCGGCTGCATCGAGCAGTTGGAGAACTTCCACCGCGAGTACTTGCCCTTCTACTCGCGCGACATTCTCCAGCGCATCAAGGTCTGTGACGACTCGTGGCAGCAGATGGTGCCGAGCGCCGTCGCCGAGGTCATCAAGCGCAACGGCTTCTTCGGGTATCAGCCGCCGGTCGCGATCTCGGCATGAGCACGGGAGCGTCGCCGCGATGTCGAGCGGCGACCGGGCTCAGTGTGGGGCGATGCCGGTCAGCAGCGTCAGGACGCCGAGCGCGACGAACGACGCCGCAGCGCCCCAACGCATGAGGCGCATGTTCATCCGATCGGCGAGCGCGTCGCCCATCCATACCGCGGGGACATTCGCGATCATCATGCCGAGCGTCGTGCCGGCGACGACGGTGACCAGCGACCCGTAGCGAGCGGCGAGCGCCACCGTCGCGAGCTGCGTCTTGTCGCCCATCTCGGCGAGAAAGAACGCGACGACGGTCGTCACGAAGATCCCTGCGCCAGGCCTGTCACGGTGCTCCGTCGGCGCATCGGCACGCAACGTCCAAAGCCCGAACGCGACGAACGAGAGGCCGACCGTCCACGTCAGCGTGCGTGGCGCGACCAGGCGCGCGAGCCAGGTGCCGACCGAGGCCGCGAACGCATGATTCGCGAGCGTCGCGACGAGGATGCCGAGCACGATCGGCATCCGGCGCCGCAACCGCGCCGCGAGCACGAACGACAGCAGCTGCGTCTTGTCGCCCATCTCGGCGAGGGCGACGATCGCCGTCGAGACGATGAATGGCTCGAAGGACATGCGTGGGCGGACGAGACTAGGATGCGGGATCCCGCGATGCGAGACGGGGTCGCAATCGGATCTCGTTCGTGCGAAGATGCATCCACGAGATAGCTCGCCTGCTACCTAGCTCTCATCGTTCGACGCGACGGTCCGTCGCGTGCCGGTGCGCGTAACCGCCGCCGACCCCATTCACTTCTCGGAGCGCCTTCCGCGTTTGCCCGGTGCTCCCTCCACCCGAAAGGAACCATTCTTCGTGAACATCGCAGTACCCATGCACCACCCATCCGACGCCGACGAGGCGACTCCGCCGTCGTTCGACCAGTTTCCGCTCTCGCCGCCCATGCGCGCCGCCCTGCGCGCGGCCGAGTACCGCGTGCCGACGCCGATTCAGGCCGCGACCATCGCGCCCGCCCTCGCGGGCCGCGACGTCATCGGCGCCGCGCAAACCGGGACCGGGAAGACGGCGGCGTTCGTCGTTCCGCTCGTCGAGCGCCTGCGCGGCGATGCGTCGCGCGGTGCGGCCGCGACGGCCCTCATTCTGGCGCCGACGCGCGAGCTCGCCGAGCAGATCTTCGGCTGGACGCGTCGCCTCGGCTGCGGGCTGCGCTCCGCCCTCGTCGTCGGCGGCGTCGCCTACGGCCCGCAGACGGCCGCCCTCCGCGCGCGGCCGTCGATCATCGTCGCGACGCCGGGACGCCTGGTCGATCACCTCGATCGCCGGACACTCGGGTTGCACGACGTCCGCATCTTCGTGCTCGACGAGGCCGACCGGATGCTCGACATGGGCTTCAAGCCCCAGCTCGATCGCATCATGGGAGGATTGCCGCCGCGCCGGCAGACATTGCTCTTCTCCGCGACGATGCCGGCGGGTCTCGGGGCGCTCGCGCGGATGCATCTGCACGATCCCGTTCGCGTCGCGGTGGGGCAGCAAGCGCTGCCACCGTCGCGTGCCGCGCAAGACGTCTACCTGGTCGACAGCGGCGCCAAGACGCCGCTCTTGCTGTCGATGATCGCCGCCAGCGGCGGCAACGTCCTCGTCTTCGCGCGCACCAAGCACCGTACCGACCGTGTCGCGCGCTCGCTCTGCGCGGCCGGACACGCAGCGCAGCGGCTGCACTCGAATCGCTCGCAGTCGCAGCGGCGGGAAGCGCTCGAAGGCTTCCGCCGCGGCCGTTACCGGATCTTGGTCGCGACCGACATCGCGGCGCGCGGCATCGACGTTGCGGGCATCGGACGCGTCATCAACTACGACCTGCCGCAGACCGTCGAGGATTACGTCCACCGCGTCGGCCGCACTGCGCGCGCGGAAGCGGCGGGACACGCGTCGAGCTTCGCGGCGCCCGAGGAGCGCGCCCAGCTGCACGCGATCGAGCGTCACATCGGCCGCACGTTGCCACGTCAGACACACGCGGCCGGCGGCGGTGACGCGCGGTCGTCGGCGGCGCCCCGGCCATCGCGACAGACACCAGCGGGCGATACACGTCGTGCCCGGCGCGAGTGGGAGATGGACACGACAAACGGCGCGAAGGGCGCGCGCAAGCGCCGGCCGCGCACGTTCGGCAACGCCGGCCGCTCGCGTCGCCGCCGCCAGGCCTGACGTCGCGGCGATCGCCCGCGCCGGCGAATGCGTGTATCACGCCCGCATGGCATCGCCGCGTGGGCGTCGGCCGTGCGTGTACATCCTGCGGTGCGCCGACGGCTCGCTCTACACCGGAGTCGCCAAGGACGTCACGCGCCGTCTCGCGCAGCACGCGGCGGGACGCGCGTCCCGGTACACGCGCGCGCGCTTGCCGGTGACGCTCGTCTGGTTGCGGCGCGCGCGCTCGTGGAGCGATGCGCTGCGTATCGAGTGCCGCATCAAGGCGCTGCGCCGACGCCAGAAGGACGCGCTACTCTGCGGCGCGGCGCCGCTCCCGCGCGCGCCGCGTGTCCTTGCGCGGAAGCGTCCCGTGCCGATGGAACGGTGCGCGATCACGAGCGAACTCGACGGTCGACGGTCTGCCCGGCGAGCTCGCTCCCGGGCTCGAGACAGAGCAGACGCACGCGACCCGTCGAGACGATCTCGCCCGCCTCGTTGCGTGCCGTAGCTTCCCAGAGCTGCGAGCGCCGGCCGCGTGTGAGCGGTGTCGCCGTCACGCGGATGCGACCGCTACGGACGGCGCGAACGAAGCTCGTGTGATTCTCGACGCCGACGACCGCTTGGCCGCGGCCGAGGGCGTTGAAACCGGCGCCGGCCGAGCACGCGGTCTCGATCGCGGCGCAGTGGACGCCGCCGTGGACGATGCCGTAGGGCTGGAAGTGCTTCGGGCGCACGTCGTACTCGAGGACGACCTGCTCGGTCGTGACCGTGACGAGGCGAAACTCGAGCGTCTCGTCGAGGCCCGATGCGTACTGGCTCCGGACTGCTGCGGGTGGGGGGGCTTGATCGTCGGCCATCGGCGAGAACCTAGCTGCCGCGGCCGGCTCTGAAAAGGCGGCGCTTGCCGGCGCGCGGGCGCTGCGTTATCGCGGCGACATGCCGATGTTGATCGAGAAGCCCACGGTCGTCGCCGCGGCGGGCAACATGCCGAAGCGCATCGAGGAGTACGTCGGACGCGTGAACTCCGCGACCGAGCACGTGAGTGTCGCGCGCATGGTGTCGCCGCCGGGATGGGTCGAGCCGGGGCAGCGGCCGGACTTCGAGGAGATCACGGTCGTGCTGCGCGGCGCGCTGCGCGTCGAGCACGAGAGCGGGGTGTTCGAGGTACGCGCCGGGCAGGCGGTCATCACCCGTCGTGGCGAGTGGGTGCGCTACAGCAGCCCGGATCCCGCGGGCGCGGAGTACGTCGCCGTTTGCATCCCGGCTTTCTCGCCGGCGACCGTGCATCGCGACGCGTAGTGCACGCGGCGCCGCTCAGGGCAGCGTCAGCGGGGCGACGTACGTGAAGATCGCGAGGTAGTGCAGCAGGCTCGCGGCGACGACGAGGATGTGGAAGACCTCGTGGTAGCCGAAGACGTGCGGCCACAGGCGCGGGCGGCGCGTCACGAAGAGCACCATCCCTGCCGTATAGAGGAGGCCGCCGAGGGCGATGAGCGCGATCGGCTCCCACGAGAGGTGGCGCGCGAGCGGCGCGACCATGAAGGGCCCGAGCCATCCCTGGACCGTCTGCAAGGTGATCGACACCGACGCCGCGATCTGCGGTAAGAGCGCTTTCTGCGCGATTCCGACGAGCGCGATGCCCCACACGGCGCCGAGGATCGTCGAGCGATAGCGTCCGCTCAGCACGATCGCGGCGATCGGCGTGTAGGTGCCGGCCACGAGCACGTAGATCATCGCGTGGTCGAGGCGCTGCATGCGCGCCTTCCACGGCTCGCGCCACGGCACCGAGTGGTAGAGGCTGCTCACGGTGTAGAGCGCGAGCAAGCTCACGCCGAAGACGAGGAGCGCCAGCTGCCGCGAGACGTCACCGGCGCCGCGCGTCCACAGGAGCACGGTACCGACGAGCGATGCCGCCGCCGCGGCGCCGTGGAGGAAACCGCGTACCGGATTCTGCATCTTTCCAAACGTCAGGCGTTCGCGCGTCGAATCGGGCATGGCGTCGGTCCTCGCGGCGGCGTGCGCCCCGCCGCGAGCGCCGCACTGTAGCACGGTCGAGGAGGCGGCGCATTGGAAAAGGTGCATCCGAGCGGGTAGGAAGGGCGTCGCCCATGGTCCGCAGCTGCGAAAAGATCCTCGTCGCGAATCGCGGCGAGATAGCGCGCCGCGTCTTTCGCACGGTGCGCGCGATGGGGATCAGAAGCGTCGCCGTGTATTCGGATGCCGATGCCGACGCGCCGCACGTCGCCGAGGCCGACGAGGCGGTGCGGCTCGGGCCAGCGCCGAGTCGCGAGTCGTATCTCGCGATCCCGCGCATCCTCGCTGCCGCCGAGCAGGTCGGCGCCGACGCCATCCATCCCGGCTACGGCTTCCTCTCGGAGAACGCCGAGCTCGCGGCGCGTTGCACCGAGCGCGGCATCACGTTCATCGGCCCGACGGCGGAGGCGATCCGCCGCATGGGCAGCAAGATCGAAGCGAAGGCGATCATGGCCGCGGCCGGGGTCTCGGTCGTGCCCGGCACCTCGGGCGCGGGTCTCGACGATGCCGCGCTTCTCGCCGCGGCGCGGACGATCGGTGTACCGCTTCTCATCAAGGCGTCGGCCGGCGGCGGCGGCAAGGGCATGCGCGTCGTCCGCGACCTGAAGGCCCTCCCGGAAGCGCTCGCGGCGGCGCGGCGCGAAGCGGCGTCGGCGTTCGGCGACGACACGCTGCTTCTCGAGCGCTACTTCGAGGCGCCGCGTCATGTCGAGATCCAGATCTTCGGCGACACGCTCGGTACCGTCGTGCACTGCTTCGAGCGCGAATGCTCGATTCAACGCCGCTACCAGAAGATCATCGAGGAAGCGCCGTCGCCCGCCCTCGACGCGCACTTGCGGGCACGCATGGGTGCAGCGGCCGTCACCGCGGGGAAGGCGATCGGCTACGTGGGCGCCGGCACCGTCGAGTTCATTCTCGATGCCGCCGGCGAGTTCTACTTTCTCGAGGTGAATACCCGTCTCCAGGTCGAGCATCCCGTCACCGAGATGGTGACGGGCCTCGATCTCGTGCGCTGGCAGATTCTCGTCGCCGCCGGCGAGCCGTTGCCGCTCGCACAAGACGCGCTGGCGCTCGACGGTCACGCGATCGAGGCGCGGCTCTACGCCGAAGACCCCGCGAACGATTTCCTGCCCGCGACGGGACGGATCGCGATCTGGGAGCCGGCGGATCTTCCGGGCGTGCGCTATGACAGCGGCGTCGCGGCGGGGACGACGGTCGGCGTTCACTACGATCCGCTGCTTGCGAAGATCATCGCGCACGGCGCGACGCGGGCGGAGGCGACGACGCGTCTCGTCGTCGCGCTCCGTCGCCTCGGCGTCGCCGGCCTCACCACGAACCGCGATCTCTTGCTCGCCGTGCTCACGCACCCGGCGTTCGCCGAGGGCGCGCTCGATACCCACTTCATCGACCGTCATCTGCCGCCGACGGCGCGCGTGGCGCCACGCGACGCCGACGCCGACCGCGTGCACACCGTGGTCGCCGCGCTCGCGGCGCACGAACGCCGCCGCGCCGCGGGTCCGCTGCCCGCGAGCATCCCGTCGGGGTGGCGCAACAACCGCTGGCGGCCGCAGGAGCAGTCGTTCCGCGCCGGCGACGACACGATCGAGGTCCGCTACGTTGTAACGGCGCCGGGTGAGTTCGACGTCGAAGCGGCGAGCGCCACGTTGCACGCGCGCGTCGTCGTCGCCGACGAGCACCACCTCGTCGCCGAGCTCGACGGCGTGCGGCGGCGCTTCACGCTGGCGACGGACGGTGACACGACGTTCGTGCACGGGCCGCTCGGTACCGCGACGCTCGTCGCCGTGCCGCGCTTTCCGGCGTCCCGTCGCGAGGAGATCGCGGGCGGCTGCCTTGCGCCGATGCCGGGCGTCATCCGCCAAGTGCGCGTCGCCCCCGGCGATCGCGTCGAAAAGGGGACGATCATGCTCGTCCTCGAGGCGATGAAGATGGAGCATCAGATGATCGCGACCGACGCCGGCACCGTGAAGGAGGTGCGCGTCGAGGTCGGCCAGATGGTCGACCCCGATACGGTCATGATCATCGTCGATGCGGAGGTGTGACCCATGTCGACCGTCACCCGCTATGAGATCCGCGAGCGCGCGGCGTGGATCACCCTCGATTCGCCCGCGAACCGCAACGCGCTGTCCGCGCCGCTCGTGGCGGAGCTGGGCGCGCACCTCCGGGCCGCCTTCAGCGCCGACGCCGTGCGCGCGATCGTGCTCACCGGCGCCGGCCCGGCCTTCTGCGCCGGCGCCGATCTGAAGAATCGCGGCGACGCCGTCGCAGCGGGCGGCGGGCCGAACCCGTTCGTGGAGATCCTGCGTCTCATGTGGGACGGTCCGAAGCCGGTCGTCGTCGCGGTGAACGGCCACGCGTTCGGCGGCGGCGTCGGGCTCGTCGCCGCGGCGGACATCGCGATCGCCGTCGAGGGCGCGACGTTCAGCTTCAGCGAGGTGCGGGTCGGCGTCATTCCGGCGATGATCTCGGTCGTCGTGCTGCCGAAGATCGGCGCCAACGCGGCGATGCGTCTCTTTCTCACCGGCGCGCGCTTCGACGCGCGTGAGGCCGCCGGGTACGGCCTCGTCCACCGCGTGGTCCCCGCCGCCGGCCTCGTCGCAGCCGCGGAGGAGCAGGTGCGGACGCTCGCCCTCGGCGGCCCGATCGCGGTCGCGGAGGCGAAGCGGCTCATTCGCACCGTCTCGCGCCTGCCGATGGACGAAGCGTTCGCGTACGCCGAGGCCAAGATCGCCGCGCTCTTCGCGTCCGAGGAGGCGGCCGAGGGCATGATGGCGTTCGCGCAGAAGCGGAAGCCGCGCTGGGCGGAATGAACGTGCGAGGCACGTTCGAGTAGACTGAATGTACGCGTAGTGCTTTCCTCATCGCGGGGGGTATCGTCCATGACATCACGGTCACGAACGCTGGCGTTGCTCGCGTTGGTATGCACCGTCGCTGCATGCGGCGATCACGGCAACGACAACGGCGGCGGGCCGGCGCCGGTGAGCACGATCGCGCGCACGGCGTCGTCGCTGAAGGCGGCCCGGAGGTGCGCGCCCAGCTCCGCCACGAGCGGCGCGGACAGCGCGTTGCGGTTCGCGGGCGAATCGAGGGTGATCCACGCCGCGCGCTCGCGGATCTCATAGCGGGTGACGGTCGACATGGGTCACACCTCCGCATCGACGATGATCATGACCGTATCGGGGTCGACAACGAGGCCGACCTCGACAGCGGTTGGACCGGCATCTACCACGACACGCCGGTCGGCGTCGGCGGGTCGATCAGCTTCGCCGTCCAGTGTCCCGGTCCATCGTTGGGGAGCTGCGGCTCGTGCGCCCTGAGCGGTCCGGTCGCCAGCACGACCACGATCAACAACCGCCGCTGCGTCAACGACTCGAGCGTCATATGCGCGACCGACGCTGACTGTCCGAGCGGACCGTGCTCGTTCTTCTTCGGCCCCCAGGTCCCCGTCTCCGCCGGCGGCTTTCCGATCTGCTTCACGAATCGCGTCGCCGGACCCGTGACGGGCACGCTCAGCCCGGAGGGCGGAACGGGTGAGTCCACTTTCCCGATCACCGCGGCGATTTTCACCGGCATCTCCGTCGAGAAGGCGTGTCCGACCTGTAGCGGCGCGACGCTCGAATCGACGGGCACGTGCAGCGGCGGCGCCCGTGACGGAATGCCGTGCACCGTCCACGGGACGACGCTCCGGTTCGGCAACATGAGCTTCGATTGCCCCGCGAGCCCGTCCGCGAACATCGGCAATCTTCCCGTGCCCTACGACTTGACGACCGGCACGCGCTCGATCGAGGCCGGGCCGACGTGCACCGGTGCCGGCGCCGGCACGTGCTGGTGCCAAGGCCAAGCACAGCGGAACGCCTGCAATGACGGGGTCTGCACGGTCGGCGCCGATCAGGAGGGCATCTGCAACGGCGGACCGGTCGATCAGATCTGCGCGATCGAGACGTTCCGCTCCTGCACGACGAACAGTGACTGCCCGGCGTCGGGCGACAGCTGTTCGATGAAGACGCGCGAGTGCTTCGGACCGACCGACGCGAGCGGCATGCCGAACGGCGCGATCACGCGGACGGGTACGCCGAGTCAGGCGACGCCGCTACAGGTAGGCGCATTCTGCCTCGGCGCGACGTCGAGCCCGGCCGTCAACATGGCCGGCGGCTTTCCCGGTCCCGGTGCCATCCGTCTGCCGACCATTGTTTGCATAGCCGAGCACTGTCCGTCCTCACCGCCGACGTCGGGCAGCGGCCCTCGCGCCTCGCAGCTGCACGTCTCTCCACCGCTGCCGTCCGTCGGGGTCGGTGGATGACGGCGATTGCAGGGTTGTCGCCCCGTGCAACGATCGCCGCCGGGGTCGGCGGATGACGGCTGTCGCGTGGCTGTCGGCGCGTGAGGAGCGCATGGCGCGTGGCTCGACTTCGTCGAGCGCGGGCATGCTGCTATAACCCGCGGCCATGGCGGACGTACTGCGGATTGCGAATTGTAGTGGGTTTTATGGCGACCGGTTGAGTGCGGCGCGGGAGATGGTGGAGGGGGGGCCCATCGACGTGTTGACCGGCGATTATCTCGCCGAGTTGACGTTGATGATTCTGTTGAAGGATCGGTTGAAGGATCAGAGCCTCGGGTATGCGCGGACGTTTCTGCGGCAGCTCGAGGAGATCGCGGCAACGTGCAAGGCGCGCGGGATCAAGATCGTCGTGAACGCCGGCGGGTTGAACCCGGCCGGGCTCGCGGAGGCGGCACGCGCGCTCTATCGGAAGCTCGGCGTGCAGGCGGTGGTGGCGCACATCGAGGGCGACGACCTCATGCCGAAGCTCGCCGAACTGCAGGCGCAAGGCGAGAAGCTCGCGCACCTCGACAAGGGCGTGCCCCTCAGCTCGCTCGCGCAGCCGGTCTTGAGCGCCAACGCCTACCTCGGCGCGTGGGGGATCGTCGCGGCGCTCGAGCGTGGCGCCGACCTCGTCATCTGCCCGCGCGTCACCGACGCCGCGCTCACCCTCGGGCCCGCGGCGTGGCGGTTCGGCTGGAAGCGCGACGATTGGGACGCGCTCGCGGCGGGCGTGGTCGCCGGGCATATCATCGAGTGCGGCGCGCAGTGCACCGGCGGGAACTATGCCTTCTTCAAGGAGGTGCGCGACCTCCGCCATCCCGGGTTCCCGATCGCCGAGATGCGCCCCGACGGCAGCTTCGTGATCACGAAGCATCCCGGCACCGGCGGGCTCGTCTCGATCGATACCGTCACGGCGCAGCTCCTCTACGAGATCGGCGGTCCGGAATATCCGAATCCCGACGTCACCGCGCGCTTCGACACGATTCGGCTCGCTGACGACGGCCCCGATCGCGTGCTCGTCCACGGCGTCAAAGGCGAGCCCCCGCCGCCGACGACGAAGGTCTGCGTCAATTACTTCGGCGGCTACAGGAACAGCATGACGTTCGTCCTCTGCGGGCTCGACATCGAGGAGAAGGCACGGCTCGCGGAGGAGACGCTGTGGGACCTCGTCGGCGGGCGCGAGCGGTTTGCGGAGACGCGCGTCACGTTGCAACGCGCCGATCACCCGAACCCCCGGCGCAACGAAGAAGCGTTCGCGTATCTCACGATCGCGGTGAAGGACCCCGATCCGCAGAAGGTCGGTCGTGCCTTCAGTAACAAGGTGGTCGAGATGGCGCTCGCGAACTATCCCGGCTTCTTCATGACGAGCCTGCCGTCGAGCGAGTCGCAGTTCGGAGTGTACTGGCCGACGCTCGTGCCCGCGAGCGCCGTCGATCAGCACGTGATCATCGGCGAGGAGGCGATTCCGATTCCGCCGACGAAGCCCTTCACGCCGCCGCCGGCCGCGACCAGGACGACGCCGGCGGGCGCGACGAGCACGACGGCGGCGGGCGCGGCCGGCGCGCGCGCCGTCGGCACGAGCGGCGCGACGCAGGAGGCGCCGCTCGGCGTCGTCTGCGGCGCGCGCTCCGGTGACAAGGGCGGCAACGCGAACGTCGGCCTGTGGACCCGCAGCGACGACAGTTACCGCTGGCTCGCGACGTATCTCACCGCCGAGCGATTGCGGGCGCTCCTGCCCGAGGCGAAGGACCTCGCCGTCGACCGCTTCGAGTTTCCGAATCTGCGCGCGCTGAATTTCGTCGTGAAGGGTCTCCTCGGCGACGGCGTCGCCGCGTCGATGCGGAGCGATCCGCAAGCGAAGAGCCTCGGCGAGTACGTGCGCGCGAAGATGGTGCCGGTACCCGAACACTTGCTACGCGACCTGTGACGCGGTCGATTTGCGTCGCCCTCGCGCCTCGTCTCGCTCGCAACTCGACCGCGTCACATGCGTCGGCGTATGACGACGTCAGAGGAGACGAAAGTGCGTTGACAGTGTGGAACGGCGGACCGTAGAACAATCGGGCCGCCCCCACGGATGTCGCTCACACCCGCATGGTTTGCCGCTTCGCTGCGCTCGCTGGTCGTCGCGCTGGTTGCCGCAACGGCCCTCGGCGCAACCGATTGTGACGCTGCCGGGGCGGTGCCGATGATGCCGGCGCACGAGCTGGGGACGCCGGGGCGCATCGTGAACGGGACGCTGACCTCGCTGTATCCGTCGGTCGGGGCGTTGCTCTCGCCGGGCGATCCGCACTTCGCGACGCTCCTCTGTAGCGGCACGTTGATCGGCTGCCACACGTTTCTCACCGCCGCCCACTGTGTCTGCCCGTTCACCGGCGCCGACTGTCAAAGCGGCTCGAACGCGCCCAACCCCGCCGACTATGTCGTCTTCCTGCAGCACGCCGGCTTTTTCACGGTGAGCAGCGTCGCCGTGAATCCCGACTTCAATTTTCCCGTCGGCGACGTCGCGATCCTCACGCTCGCGTCGGCGGTGACCGGTCTCGCGCCGACGCCGATCGACGTCACGCGCGCGCCCGCGCCGGGATCGGCGGCGTCGATCGTCGGCTTCGGGAAGGATTCGACCGCCGCCGACTACGGCCTGAAGCGCGCCGGTGCGGTCACGATGGCGTCCTGTGTGAGCGGCGTTTCGAACACGACGTCGGTGTGCTGGGACTTCGTGGCGCCGCTCGGGCCTCCGGGCACCGACGCCGACACCTGCAACGGCGACTCCGGCGGGCCGCTCCTCGCCGACTTCCAATGCGGTGACACCGTCGCCGGCATCACGTCGGGCGGGACCAGCGCGAGTTGCGTGCCGAGCGACCACAGCTACGACGCGAACGTCTTCCACTACCGCGACTACATCGCGGCCCAGGCGGGCGCCGACCTCGGCAGCGCGTCGTGCGGCGCGATGCCGCAGGCGGGCGATCCGAACACGGTCGTGCTCGCCGCGTCGGGGACGCTCAGCTCCGGCGCGCCGCAAGGCACGCACACGATCGACGTTCCGCCGGGAACGACGCTGCTCCGTGTCGCGATGAACGCGTCCGAGGATCTCGGGTCCGATTTCGACCTCTACGTGAAGGCGGGGAGCCCGCCGACGGTCAGCGATTTCGACTGCAAAGCCGACGGGCCGAACCAGTACGGTTTCTGCGAGTTCGCGAGCCCCACGGCGGGCACGTGGTACGTGCTCGTGCAGCGCTTTCAGGGCACGGGGCAGTATCAGCTCACGGCGACCACGTTCGCGAGCGGCGCGCCCGGAGCCGGGACCAACGGCCAGGCGTGCGACGACGGCAACGTCTGCACGACGAGCGACGTGTGTCAGAGCGGCGCATGCGGCGGAACGGCGGTCTCCGATGGCACCAGCTGCGACGACGGCAGCGCGTGCACCGGTCCCGACCAGTGCCAAAGCGGCGCCTGCACCGCTCCCGCGGCGCCCGCAACCGGCTGCAAGCTGCCGGTCGTGAGCGCAAAGGCGTCGCTGCTGGTGACGAACGACGTTCGCGATACGCGTGACCGGCTGACGTGGAAGTGGGTCAAGGGCGACACGACGACGCTCGTCGATCTCGGCGATCCCGTCGGCGGCGCGGGATACGAGCTCTGCGTGTTCGACGAGAGCGGCGGCGTGCCGGAGCTCGCCTCGCGGACGCTCGTGCCCGGCGGCGCCGGGTGGTCGGCGGCGAGCCGCGGCTACACGTTCCGCGACCGGACTCTGCAGCACGGCGGAGTGCAAACGCTGCGCCTGACGGACGGGGGGGCCGGGAAGGCGTCGATCAGCCTCGTCGCGAAGGGCGCGCTGCTCGCGACCCCGGCGCTGCCGCTGCACCAAGATCCGCGGGTCGTCGTGCAGCTCATCGGCGCGCAGGCGTGCTTCGAGGCGCGCTACGGCACCAACCGCGAGAACGACGGCGTGAGGTTCAAAGCGCGCGCCGACTGACGGTCTGCGGTCGCGGTTCGCCCGTGCGATCGCCGCCGCTGGTGCGCGCGCCGCTCAGCCGCGCAGCAGCACGTCGCAGACCATCCGCACCTGCTTCACCAGCCGTCCGAACGCGTTCTGGTGGATGTTGCGCCGGAGCGTGACCAGCAGCTTGCGTTGCAAGCGATAGCGATCGAACGTGGGCGGCGGCAGCGGCTTCCCGCCGGCGCGCGCCGCCGCCTCGACGGGCGCGAAGAACGTCGCGCGCGGGAAGCCCCAGGTCGCGAGATCGGCGTCGTCGATGCGCGCGACCATATCGCCGACGAGCGCGAGCTTCGCCGGGTCGCTGGCGAGCTCGGCGGCCCACTTGTCGACGGAATCGGTCACCGGCCGCGCGTGCCGATTCACGCCCGTCGGATCGCCGAGTCCCTTCGTGTCGTGCTCGTGCCGCCCGTACTCGACGATGTCGGGCTCGAAGGGCAGGTCGAGAAACGCGAGCACGCGGCGTATCTCGTCTTCCGGACGCTGCACCAGGTCCTCGTACGCGACGCGGACGAGCGGCACCGGGCGCTCGCGCAGGAAGCGCGCCATCGCCGGCACGTAGCGGTTCAGGATCGGGTTGAACGCGCGCGCCGCGACGTAGTCGCCGTCGAAGAACGAGTTGGCGTAGGAGCTCCAGATCGCCGCCGGATGCCGCGTCAGCACGACGTAGCGCGCGCGCGGGTAGAGCTTGGCGATGAACGGCAGCACGAGCGCGTTGGCGGGCGTCTTGTCGAGGAAGAACGGCTTGCCGTTCCCGCGCGCGGCGAGCATGCGGCCGTAGAGAATGTCGGTATAGCCGCGGCAGGCGTCGAGGTAGTCCTCCTCGCCGCGCGGCAGCTCGGCGACGAACTCGCGGACGGCGCCCTGGGCTTGCAGATGATCGAAGGGCGCGCGCTCGACCGTGTCGTAGAAGCCGAGGTGGGCGAGCGGCGTGAGGAGGTGCGGCTCCGCGCGGCTATAGATCGCCGAGTGCGAGCTCAGCATGCGCATGAGCAGCGTCGATCCGGACCGCGGCGGCCCGATCACGAACAGAAGCTTCGTTTCCACCGTTGTCTCCGAAGGCCGTGAGCCGGGCGATACTAGCGTACCGGTCCGCGACCTTCGAGACTGTGCCGACAATTCGCCTACCTAGCATCTAGCGACGGCAATATGTCGATGCGCCGTCCACATTTGTACTTCCATCCGATCCGCGCCGCCGAAACGGACCGCCCAATCGTCCCCTTTCGACGGTAGTCGGCGCCACGGAGTGGGGTGAGACGACGACCCGCGGCGTGGGAAACCGGCTGCGGCGCGACAAATGCAATATGCCGCGAGGGCGACCCCTGCAGATGCGACGAGATGTTGACGGAGACACCCGGCGGCCCCGGTTCACGCCGCTTCGTGAGCGCCTCCTCCGCTCGCACCTGCTCGTCGCGTCCATCGGCGGGTCGGTGATCGTTGCCGGCGTCGGCGCCGCGCTCTACGCGCGCGCCGCCACGCTGCGCCTCACGATGCGCTCGGACGGGCTGCAGGCGGTCGCGCGCGAGGTCGTGCAGCACGATCCGACGCCGCCGGTGCGCTACGCCGTCGAGCGTTTGAGCGCCGCCGCGCTCGCGCCCGTCGAGCGTTTGAGCGCCGCCGCGCTCGCGCAGCACGTGCAGCAGCGTGCCGACGCCGCGCACCTCGTGCGCGTGATCGACGCCGAGATCGCGATCGTGATCGTGCTGCTCGCCGGTGCCGCGATCACGACGCTGGTGGTGGCGAAACGCGCCGCGGGCGCGATCACGCGTCCCCTCGTCGCGCTCGCGACCGCGACCGCGACGCTCGTCGTCGACCGCACGCCGCTCGACGACCTCCCGGTGCTGCGCGAGGACGAGGTCGGCATGCTCACGCGCACGTTCAACCGCATGCGCGCCTCGGTCATCGTGGCCGCGCGCGAGCTGTCGCAGCGCGCCGCCGAGGCGACGCGCGCGCACGAAGCGCTCCAGGCCGAGTTCGTCGAGCGGACGCAAGCGGAGGCGATGTTCCGCCAGCTGCTCGAAGCGACGCCCGACGCGATCCTGATCGCCGATCCCGGCGGCGCGATCGTGTTGGTGAACGCCGCGAGCGAGCGGCTCTTCGGCTGCCCGCGCGCCGGACTCCTCGGTACGCCGCTCGATCGCGTCCTGCCCGCCGCCTTCGGCGGCGGACGGCCAGACCTCGACGCGATGAGCGGCACCATGGAGTCGGAGCTCCTCGCGCACCGCCGTGACGGTACGACGGTGCCGGTCGAGCTCCGCGCCAACCCGTTGCGCATCGACGAGCGCACGCTCGTCGCGATCGCCGTCCGCAACGCGGAGCTCGAAAAGTTCGCGTCGATCGCCTCGCACGATCTGCAAGCGCCCATGCGCATGGTGGCGAGCTACGTCCGGCTCCTGGCGGAGCGCTACCGCGGGCGGCTCGACGCCGACGCCGACGAGTTCATCGGGTTCGCCGTCGACGGTGCCGAGCGTATGCAGCGCCTCGTCCGCGACCTCCTCGCCTACGCGCGGGTCAGCACGCGCGCGCGGGAGCCGGAACCGACGGACGCGGCGCCGATCCTCGAGCGCGCGCTCGCGAACCTGCGCCTCGCGATCGCGGAGAGCGGCGCCACCATCACCTCGACGCCGCTGCCGCGGGTGCGCGTCGATGCCTCGCAGCTCGGCCAGCTGCTGCAGAATCTCGTCGACAACGCGCTCAAGTTCCGCGGCGACCGTCCGGTCGAGGTCCACGTCGACGCCGAGCGCACGCTGCAGGGGTGGACGTTCTCCATCCGCGACAACGGCGTCGGCGTCGCGGCGGCGGATCGCGAGCGGGTGTTCGACCTCTTCGAGCGCGCGCACGGCGCAGTCGGCCAAGGCTCGGGAATCGGGCTCGCCCTCTGCAAGAAGATCGTCGAGCGGCACGGCGGACGCATCTGGGTCGAGCCCGCGCCGGCAGGCGGCAGCATCTTCCGGTTCACGTTGCCGGCATGCGACGACGCATCCCCGCGCCGGCCGGTCGCGCCGTTCCGGGCGCCGGCGCTGGTCGCGAGCGGACGCGTATGAAGGACTTCGATCCCATCGCCGGCGATCCGATCACGGTGCTCCTCGTCGAGGACCATCCGGGCGATGCCCGCCTCGTCCGCGAGGCCCTGCGCGACACACGCAGCCTCCAGTTCCGCGTCGTGCACGTGACGTCGCTCACGGCCGCCATCGAGCATCTGCGCGGCGCCGACGTCGACGTCGTGCTGCTCGATCTCTCGTTGCCCGACGGTGCCGGGCTGGCGTCGATCGTACGGGTGCGTGCGGCGGCGCCGCGCGTGCCGATCCTCGTCCTCACCGGCACCGAGGACGAGGAGCTGGCGCTGCACGCGGTGCGTGGCGGCGCGCAGGACTATCTCGTGAAAGGCGTCGACGCCGGCACATTGGCGCGTGCCGTCGCGCACGCCGTCGAGCGCCACCGCATGCTCCTCGAGCTCGAGGCGACGCGTCGCGAGCAGCTGGCGTTGAAGGATCGCGTCCTGTCGCACGTCTCCCACGAGCTGCGCGCGCCGCTGCACGCCGTCGGCGGCTTCATCACGTTGCTCGTCGATGGACTCGCCGGCGAGGTGACGACCGCGCAGCGCGAATACCTCGAGCTCGCGCAGCGCAACCTCGACCAGCTCGCCCGAATGATCAGCGACCTCCTCGACGCCACGCGCGCCGAGACCGGGAAGCTCCTCATCGAGCCGGCACCGTTCGATCTCGCCGAGGTGCTCGACGCGACCGTATCGAGCCTGCGGCCGCTCGCTCAGACGAAGCAGATCGCGCTCGATGCGACGCTGCCGCCGCGCCTCGACGCGTACGCGGATGCGCAGCGCGTGCAGCAAGTGGTGACCAATCTCGTCGACAACGCCGTCAAGTTCACGCCCGAGGGTGGGCGAATCGCGGTCGTCGCCGAGGCGGCGGACGACACGGTGCGGGTGAGCGTCGCCGACACCGGCGTCGGCATCGCGCGCGACATTGCGCCGCACGTGTTCGAGCGGCTCTACCAGGCGTCACGGGGGCAGCGCGGTCTCGGTCTCGGCCTCTTCATCAGCCGCGCGCTCGTCGAGCGGCAGGGCGGGCGCATTTGGGTCGAGCCGGCGGCGGGCGGCGGCACCGTCTTCTGTTTCACGCTTCCGGCGCGCACGCCGGCGTCGCCGCATGCGGCCGCACCCGCGCCGTGGTGACGAGCACGACGGCAAGGACGATGATCGCGCTGCCGAGCGCGACCGCCGGCGAGACACGCTCGCCGAGAATCCACCACCCGAGCAGCAGCGCGATCACCGGGTTCACGTACGCGTAGGTCGCCGCTTTCGCGGCCGGGACGTGCGCCAAGAGCCAGACGTAGGCGGTGAACCCGATCCACGAGCCGAAGACGATCAAATAGGCGAGGGCGACGACGCTCGTCGGCGTCGCATGCAGGTCCGTGGCGCTGCCGGCGGCGAGCGCGATCAGCACGAAGAGCCCGCCGCCGAACAGCATCTCCCAGCCCGTCGCGACGAGTGGGTCGACGCTCGCGGTGGAGCGCCGCGCGTACAGCGAGCCGCACGACCAGGAGAGCGCCGCGACGAGCACCGCCGCCTCGCCCGCGAGCGGCCCGCCGCCGGCGAGATCGGGACCGACGAGCACCGCGACGCCCGCGAAGCCGAGCACGAGGCCGATCACGCCGCGTGCCGGCATGCGCTCGCGCGCCGGTGGCAGCGCCGCCAGTCCCGCCATCCAGAGCGGGACCGTCGCGACGATGAGCGCCGTCAGCCCCGATGTGACCGTGCGCTCGGCCCAGACGACACAACCATTGCCGCCGACGAGGAGGAGGGCGCCGACGACGGCGAGCGCGCGCAGCTCGCGGCCGCTCGGCGCGATCGCGCGCCCACGCAGCCGCAGCGCCAGCAGCATTCCGGCGCCGGCGATCGTGAACCGCGCGCCGGCGAGGATCGGCGTCGGCACGCTCACGACCGCGACGCGGATCGCGAGATAGGTCGAGCCCCACGCGAGGTACACCGCCGCGAACGCGAGCGCCACGAGCGCGGGCGCCGGCGCGGGAGGCGGTCGCGCGGCGTCGCGCGCGGCGAGCGCCGCCCCCGCTGCGCCCACGGTCGATCCGGACGCCGCGGCTGCGCCCCCGGCAGACCCGGACCCGACGGGTGCGCTCACGGCGTGACGACGACTTTGCCGATTTGCCGGTTCGATTCCAGACGACGGTGCGCGTCCTGGATCGCGTCGAGCGGGAAATACGCGTCGACGACCGGCGCGAAGTCGCGCTGCTCGAGGTGGCTCGTCACCGCGTCGACGGCGCGCGCGCGGCGACCGGGATCCGCGAGCATCGGCCCGAGCGTGTACCCTTGGAGGCGGATCTGCTTTCGCAGCATGCCGCCGGCGTTCAGCGTGAGCGGCGTGAAGTCGAGCACGCCGTACACGAACACGATTCCCTCGCGACAAGCGGCTTTGATGTGGTCGTTCACGATCGGGCCGTAGATCGGATCGAAGATCACGCGCGCGCCGGCGCCGCCGGTGATCGCCTGGACGCGCTCGACGTACGGCTCGGCGCGCGTGTCGATGATCGCGTCCGGGTCGAGGCGGTGGAGCGCCTCGACCTTTTCGGCGGACGTCGTCGTCGCGATCACCTTCGCGCCGAGCGCGCGGCAGAGCTGGATCGAAGCGATACCGACCGAGCTCGACGCCGCCGGCACCACGACCCAGTCGCCGGGGCCGACGCCGGCGATCTCGACGAGCGCGCCCCACGCGGTGAGGTACTGCATCCAGATCGCGCCGGCGTCGCGGTCCTCGATCGTGCTCGGCGTGCGCACCACGACCGCCGCCGGCACCGTCATCGATTCGGCCGCCGCGCCTTCGGTGACGACGTCGAAGGAGGACGGCAGAGCCCCGACGCGGTCGCCGACGGTGAACGGCGTGCCCGGACCGACGGCGTCGACGATGCCCGCGCCTTCGAAGCCGCTGCGGCTCTCGCCGGGCGTGCGGATCAAGTATTTCCCGGCGCGATAGTTGGCGTCGGCGCGGTTCAGACCGGCCGACGTGACGCGGATGCGCACCTCGCCGGCGCCGGGCGCCCGAGGCGGGACGTCGACGATGCGCAGGATCGAGGCATCGCCCGTGCCGGTGAACATCGCCGCTCGCATGGTCGCTCTCCGTGCCGTTCCGAGGGGAGGTCGATGGAAGTCCCGTCGTTGATGGAAGTTCCCTCGTCTACGGGGCGCGCGCTGGCGGTGCAACCGTCTCCGTGCACCTCGTTGCGTCGTGCGCCGCAGTCGGGCACGGGTGGGCCATGGATACCGTGGCAGCCGCCGCCGACGAGCGGTGGATGCGGGCCGCGCTCGCCGAGGCGGCGCGTGCAGAGGCCGCGGGTGAGGTCCCGGTCGGCGCCGTCGTCGTCGCCGACGGGCGCGTGATCGGCGCCGCCGGCAACGCGCCCGTGCAGGAATGCGACCCGACGGCGCACGCCGAGATCCTCGCGCTGCGTGCCGCGGCGCGGGCCGTGGGCGACTACCGGCTCGCCGGCTGCGACCTCTACGTGACCGTCGAGCCCTGCCCGATGTGCGTCGGCGCGATGCTGCACGCCCGAGTCCGCAGTCTGGTGTACGGGTGCGAGGATCCGAAGGCCGGTGCAGCGGGGTCGCGGTATGCGCTCGCGGGCGACGGTTGGAACCATCGCCTGGTGGTGCGCGGTGGCGTTCTGGCGGAGGAGTGCAGTCGTACGATGCAGGCGTTTTTCGCACAGCGTCGCTGAGCCGAACGCGCCTGAAACCGGCGCGGGCAGGCGCTCCCGAAGAGAGGCCCGCACGACACGCGCCGCGTACCAGAGCGCGTGCCGTGCGGTCGGACGGGGCGGGGGGAGACGCCCGTCGTCGTGAGAAGGCGGGTTCGGCGCAAAGAGCGCCTGCAAAACTACGCTGCCGGGGTGCCGTCACACGAGCACGGACGGCGCGTGCGGCGACGACCGAAACGGCAGCAGATCGGTGTGCAAGAATCCTGCCTCACTTGCCAGCGGCGTCGGCCGAATCAGCGGCGAAATCTCAAGCGTTCCGCCACGGCAGTCGCGCCGCCTCTCGTTGCAGAACTGCGAGAGCAGCGCTCGACCCCCGCAAACGTCTCATCCCTGCGCGGTGCGCGAGCGGATTTGGCATCGATCCTCATCCACGGTAGGAGAACGCATTCATCCGCGCGACGACGACACCACGGAGAGGTGCGTGAGCCCGGTTGAAACGGCACGACTCGAAATCGTGTGAGGCTTCGGCCTCCGGGGGTTCGAATCCCCCCCTCTCCGCTCTTTGTACGATGCAGCCGACTGCGCGTGAACAGGCGCTCGCGACGCGATCGCGTCTCGTCGAGCGGGTTCATCGTCCGCAACGCCGCGAAGCGTGAGAAATCGCGATCGGTCGTGTACAGACGTGCTCGAGCCATGCGCGAGCACGGTCGACGCGCCTTCACGTCCCTGAAAGCGGAACAACGACCGTGTACATCGCGCGCGAATCGACGAGCATCTTGCGACGCGAGCGCCGCGCCGGGCGCGCCGGGTTCGCGATCTCGATCGAGAGGTGCGTGAGGCGCATCGCTCGTCGGTACCACCGCGGATGAATGCCTCCAACGCGTCATCGCACCGCCTGGCCTCCTGCGGTCCGCTACGATAGATCAGAGGACTTCGAAGGCCGGAGTACTTCATGGAGAGGTGTCCGAGTGGCTGAAGGAGCACGCTTGGAAAGCGTGTGTAGGGTAACACCTACCGTGGGTTCGAATCCCACCCTCTCCGCTTCTTTCGCAGGCGCGAACGCGCAGCGCGGCGGGATTCCAGCTCCCTCGAGGAGAAGTGCATGACAGAGCAACGGAACCGTGTTTCGCCGACGCGTTGGTTCGTGGTCGCGCTGCTCGCGATCGCGAGCACGAGCGCGCTGGCGGTCGCGATGGACGGGCTCCTGCGTGCCGAGGGCGGCGTCGGTGTCCGCGACCGGTTCACGACGGCGCCACTGCCGACCGCGGCGGCGCTCGCGCTGCCGTTCCTCGTCGCCTGGCTCGCCGCGCTCGTCGCCCGCGCACCGCGGGCGGCGTCGGCTGTGGTGCAACCGCGGCGCGTCGCGAACGAGTCCGGAACGACGGCCGGCGCCCCGACGCGCGCCGATGTGCGTGCGGTGACGCCGTCGGAAGCGGCCGCGCTCCAGCTGCTCGCCGTCTTGCAGCAGGAGGGCCGCTTCGTCGACTTCGTCGAGGAAGACCTCACGCTGTACTCGGACGAGCAGATCGGCGCCGCCGTGCGCTCGATTCACGACGGCTGTCGGACGGCGCTCCACGATCGTCTCGAGCTGCACCCGATTCTCGCCGCGGCGGAAGGCGCGACGGTGACGGTCGAGCGCGGCTTCGATCCCGCCGCGGTGCGTGTGACCGGCAACGTGCGCGGCGAGCCGCCGTATCGCGGCGTCGTCCGCCATCCCGGGTGGCGCTCCGATCACGTGAAGCTCCCGGAGCGAACCGGCGAGGGCGACGCGTCGATTCTCGCACCGGCCGAGGTCGAGGTGCTTTGAGCCGCCGTCCGCCTCGCTTCCTCATCGGCATCGACCTCGGCACCACCAACTGCGTGCTGGCGTGCGCCGACACGGCGGCGCCGGATGCGCCCCTCGAGGTGGTGCCGGTGCCGCAGGTCGTCGCGCCGAAGCAGGTCGACGCGCGCGAGGCGCTGCCGTCGTTCCTCTACCTCGCGTCGCCGGAAGAGCAGGGCGCGCTCGACCTGCCGTGGGAGCGCGGCCGCGACTTCGCGGTCGGCGCCTACGCGCGCGATCGCGGCGCCGAGGTGCCGGCGCGGCTCGTCGCGTCGGCGAAGTCCTGGCTCTGCCACGCCGGCGTCGACCGCACGGCGGCGATCTTGCCGTGGGGCGCTGACGCCGACGCGCGTTGCATCTCGCCGCTCGATGCGAGCGCCACCTACCTGCGGCATCTGCGCGATGGCTGGGACGCGACGCGCGCGCATGGCGACCCGAGCGCGCGGCTCGCGGCGCAGGAGATCTATCTCACGGTGCCGGCGTCATTCGACGCGTCGGCACGCGAGCTGACGGTGCGCGCCGCCGGCGAAGCAGGGCTCGAGCACGTCGTGCTCCTCGAGGAGCCGCAAGCCGCCTGCTACGCGTGGATCGCGGGCACGGGCGAAGCATGGCGACGGCAGGTGCGGGTCGGCGACGTCATTCTCGTCTGCGACGTCGGCGGCGGCACGACCGACTTGAGTCTCATCGCCGTCACCGAGGAGGACGGCGCGCTCGCGCTGCGCCGCGTCGCCGTCGGCGACCACATCCTCCTCGGCGGCGACAACATGGACCTCGCGCTCGCGTACGTGCTGCGCGAGCGTCTCGCCGCGCGCGGCACGGCGCTCGACGACTGGCAGCTGCGCGGCCTCGTGCACGCGTGCCGCGGCGCGAAGGAGCGCCTCCTCGGCGACGCGCCGCCTGAGCGCGTGCCCCTCGCCGTGCTGGGTCGATCGCGACGCGTCGTCGGCGGCGCGCTCAAGGTCGAGCTGACGCGCGCCGACGCGGAGGAGATTCTCGTCGACGGCTTCCTGCCGCGTGCCGACGCCGACGCGCGACCACAGCGCACGCGTCGCGTCGGGTTGCAGGAGATGGGACTGCCGTACGCGGCCGACGCGCGTCTCACCGCGCACCTCGCGGAGTTCCTCGGGCGCCACGCAGACGCGCGCCCGACGGCGATGCTCTTCAACGGCGGCGTCTTCAACGCGGCGGCGATGCGGACGCGCGTCCTCGAGGTCGTGCGCCAGTGGCTCGGCGCCGACGTGCGCGAGCTGACGGGCGCGCACCTCGAGCAGGCGGTCGCGCGCGGCGCCGCCTACCACGGGCTCGCGCGGCGTGGACGGGGGCTGCGCATCCGCGGCGGCACGGCGCGCGCGTACTACATCGGCGTCGAAGTCGCGATGCCGGCGGTTCCCGGCGTGCCGCCGCCGATGAAGGCGGTGTGCGTGGTGCCGCGCGGCATGGAGGAAGGCACCGAGGCGGACCTTCCGCGCCAGGAATTCGGCCTCTGCGTCGGCGAGCCCGCGGAGTTCCGCATGTTCGGCTCCAGCACGCGCGAGGGCGACGCGCTCGGCGCCGAGCTCGAGCGCGCTAACGGCGAGCTCGAGGAGCTGGCACCGCTCGTGACGACGCTGCCGTGGCCGGCGCACGAGGGGACCGTCGTGCCGGTGCGGCTGCACGTGCACTTGACCGAGATCGGCACGCTCGAGCTCTGGTGCGTCGCGCGCGACGGTGCGCGCCGCTGGAAGCTCGAGTTCGGTGTCCGCGCGCCCGATCCGATCTGAGCGCGGCCGATGAGCGCGCGCTACGCGGTCGGCATCGACCTCGGCACCACGAACTCGGCGATCGCGGCGATCGACCTCGCGGCGCGCCGCCGCGCGATCACGTCGCTGCCGGTGCCGCAGCTCGTCGCCGAAGGGCGGGTGGGCGAGCGCCCGACGCTGCCGTCGGCACTGTATCTCGCCGGCGCGCACGACGTGCCCGCCGGCGCGCTGGCATTGCCGTGGGCGGAGGACCGCCGCGAGGTCGTCGGCGAGCTGGCGCGGATCGAGGGCGGGCGTGTGCCGGGGCGGCTCGTCACCTCGGCGAAGTCGTGGCTCGCGCACGGCGGCGTCGATCGCACCGCCAAGATCCTGCCCTGGGGCGCGTCGGACGACGTGCCGCGCGTGTCGCCGGTCGCGGCATCCGCACGATTCTTGGCGCACCTCCGCGGTGCCTGGGACGCCGCGCATCCCGACGCGCGGCTCGCGGAACAGGAGGTCGTCCTCACCGTGCCGGCGTCGTTCGACGAGGTCGCGCGCGAGCTGACCGTCGCCGCCGCGGCCGAGGCGGAGCTCACGACGCTGACGCTCCTGGAAGAGCCGCAAGCCGCGTTCTACGCCTGGCTCGCGGCCCACCAGCGCGAGTGGGAGCACGCGCTCGGCGGCGCCACGCGGATCCTCGTCGTCGACGTCGGCGGCGGTACGACCGACTTCACGCTCATCGAGGCGAAGCTCGACGGCGCGACGCTCGCGCTCGAGCGCGTCGCCGTCGGCGACCATCTGCTCCTCGGCGGCGACAATATGGACATCGCGCTCGCGCGGCGCGTGGAAGCCCGTCTCGGCGAGCGCGCGGGCACGCTCGACAGCGTGCGCTGGCAGAGTCTGGTGCAGCAATGTCGGGTCGCGAAGGAGACGCTCCTCAGCGGCGCGGCCGCGACGGCGACCGTGCAGCTCGGCGGTCGCGGGCGCGGCGTCGTCGGCGGGGCGCTCAGCGAGACCGTGACCCGCGCCGACGTCGAGGAGCTCGTGCTGGACGGCTTCTTTCCGCTCGTCGCCGCCGACGCGCGGCCGCGCGCCGGGCGCGGCGCCGGGCTCCGCGAGTGGGGGCTGCCGTTCGCGAGCGAGTCGGAGATCCCGCGCCACTTGGCGGCGTTTCTCGAGCGTCATCACGCGACGATCGGCGGCGGCGATGCGGTCCTCTACAACGGCGGCGTCTTCACGCCGGCGGCGCTGCGCGAGCGTCTGACGGCCGTGCTCGCGGCGTGGGCCGGCGGCAACGCGCCGGCGGTTCTCGTGTCGGTCGACCTCGACGCCGCGGTCGCGCGCGGCGCCGCGTACTACGCGCTCGTCCGCCGCGGCGAGGGCGTGCGCGTCTCGGCCGGCAGCGCGCGGGCGTGCTACTTGAGTCTCGACGCCGACGGCGACGGCGCGCGCGAGCGCCTGCTCTGCCTCGTGCCGCGCGGGATGGAGGAGGACCATCCGGTCGTCTTGCGCGAGCCCGAGTTCGAGGTGCTGGCGAACGCGCCGGTGAGCTTCCAGCTCTACACGTCGAGCAGCCGTGAGGGCGAGACGGCGGGGGCGATCGTCGAGGCGGCGCGCGACGAGCTGGCGGCGCTGCCGCCGATCCGCACGGTGCTGCGCCACGGCAAGAAGCTCGCGGCACGCACGATCCCGGTGCACGTCGAGGCGCGGCGGACGGCGCTCGGGACGCTCGAGCTCTGGTGCGCCGCGAAAGAGGGCGGCCACCGCTGGCGCCTCGAGTTCCAGCTGCGCGACGCGCCGCTCCTCGACGAGGGAGGCGCCGCCGACACGACGGGCGCCGCCGACACGACGGGTGCGGAGCTCGTCGTCACCGCGGAGCAGCGTGCGGCCGCGGTCGCGGCGATTCACGGCGTCTTCCCGGCGTCGCCGGCGCGCGTCGGTGCGGCGGGAGCCGACGCGGCGCACGCGCTGCCGCGGGCGCTCGAGACGGCGCTCGGCGCCGGCAAGGACGCGTGGGCGCTGCCCGTGATCCGCGCGCTGTGGGACGCGCTCTCTGCCGGCGCCGCGGCGCGGACGACGACGGCGGCGCACGAGGCGCGCTGGCTGAACCTCTGCGGATTCCTTCTCCGCCCGGGGTTCGGCCACGAGCTCGATCCGTGGCGCGTCCGGCAGCTGTCGCCGCTGCTTTCGGCGGGCGTGCAGTTCCCGCGCGCGCCGCAGAACCGCGCC
>VBKW01000066.1 GCA_005879405.1 Deltaproteobacteria bacterium | reverse complement strand
GCTTCAGCGCGCTCAGATCGACGACGACGGCACTTGCCCACTCATTGCTCAATGCGTCACCTCGCTGCGTATGGGTTCAAGCGTCGTGCCGGGACTTCTCTCGGCGTTCGGTGATCGACGACCCGACAGAAATGCACGGCGGGGCAGGGCTGCACGTCGAACGACGGCAATGATGACGGCAATGATGTGGACGCGCCGGTAGCAGATGCGTACACAGCCCCCGGCGCCCCGCGCGCACAGGAGCCGCACCACACAAGATGTGATGGCGCGTTTCGTCGACAGTAGCGCCTCGATCGCGACTTCGCGACTGCTGGCTTCGAGCGCTGGCAATGCGCGTGATGACGCGCGTCCGGCGCGGTCTTCGGCGGTCCCCGCGCCTTCCTTGAGCGCCGGCGCGCCACGCGCTACTCCCTACCGCACCACAGCGTCTCGGAGGCCGCCCATGTCCGTGTCTGCGTTCCCTGCGATGTCCATCGCCGAAGCCCACCAGCGGCTCACCGCGCCCGGCTCGCTCTTCGAGGTCGAGGAGCGCGAGATCCGCGGCACGCGCATCAAGACGTGGAAGAACGCGCCGCCGTCGCTGGCGATGATCTTCGCGATGAGCGCCGCCTACGCCGATCGCACGTATCTCGTGAACGACGACGAGCGCGTCACCTTCGAGGGCCACCGGCGCGCTGTCACGCGTCTCGCGGCGCGCCTGGTCGCGGATGGCGTCCGCAAGGGCGATCGCGTCGCGATCATCATGCGCAACCTGCCGGAGTGGTCGGTCGCGTTCTGGGCGGCGTCGCTCGCGGGGGCGATCGTGACGCCGCTGAACGCGTGCTGGACGGGGCCGGAGCTCGAGTACGGGCTCACCGACTCCGGGGCGAAGGTCGCGCTCGCCGACGCCGAGCGGTGGCAGCGCCTGCGCGAGCACGTCGACAACTGTCCGGAGATCGTGCGCGTCTACGTGAGTCGCACGAGCGAGGATGTCGCCGATCCGCGCGTGCAGAAGCTGGAAGAGGTGATCGGCGCGCCGAACACGTGGGGTGAGCTGGAGCCGGCCCAGCTGCCCGCGGTCGACTTCGATCCCGACGACGACGCGACGATCTTCTACACGTCGGGCACGACGGGAAAGCCGAAAGGCGCGGTGACCACGCACCGCAACATCATCTCGAACGTCTTCAACGCGCTCGCGGCGCAGGCCCGCATGCACCTCCGGCGCGGCGAGCAGCCGCCGCCGCCCGATCCGAACCAGCGGCGCGCGATCCTGATCTCGGTGCCGTTCTTCCACGCGACGGGCTGCTTCGCGGTCATGATCCCGGCGCTCATGGGCGGCGCGAAGCTCGTCATGCAGCGCAAGTGGAACGCCGAGCAGGCGCTCGAGCTGATCGAGCGCGAGCGCATCACGAACGCCGGCGGCGTGCCGACGATCGCCTGGCAGCTCATCGAGCACCCGCGGTTCAGCGACTTCGATCTGTCCTCCCTGGAGAACATCGCGTACGGTGGCGCGCCGTCGGCGCCCGAGCTGGTGCGCCGCCTGAAGGCGCGCTTCCCGAAGCTCACGACCGGGCAGGGCTGGGGCATGACCGAGACGTCAGCGACCGCCACGAGCAACGTCGCCGAGGACTACGAGCGCAAGCCCGAGAGCTGTGGTGTGCCATCGCCGACGGGCGAGGTGCGGATCGTCGACGCGAACGGCGCGACGCTGCCGCCGGGCGAGGTCGGTGAGCTCTGGTACCGCGGTCCCGTCGTCGTCCGCGGCTACTGGAACAAGCCGCAAGCGACGGCCGAGACCTTCGTCGACGGCTGGGTGAAGACCGGCGACCTCGCGCGCGTCGACGACGAAGGCTTCGTCTACATCGTCGACCGCGTCAAGGACATGCTGATCCGCGGCGGCGAGAACATCTACTGCGTCGAGGTCGAGAACGCGCTCTACGAGCACCCGGCGGTGATGGACGCCGCCGTGATCGGCATTCCGCATCGCATTCTCGGCGAGGAGCCGGCCGCGGCGGTGCACTTGAAAGACGGTTGCACGGCGACCGAGGAGGAGCTCCGCCACTTCGTCGCGCAGCAGCTCGCCGCCTTCAAGGTGCCGGTGAAGATCCTCTTCCTGCCCGAGACGCTGCCGCGGAACCCGAACGGCAAGATCATGAAGAAGGATCTGAAGGGTCTCTTCGAGGGCGTGCCGGCGCGTTGAACGCGCGCCGGCGCCGCCGCCGCGCCGGCGCGGTTCATAGCGGACCGAGAGTCCGTCACCCGCGCGCCTGTCGAGCTCGTGTCCGCGGGCAGAAGCAACAGCTGTATCATGAAAGAAACAGCTGTTGCATCAGCCGCTGCGACGCGCTAGCTCATCGCTGTGCCCAGCGAACAGGAGACGATGATGACTACATCCGTAGCCGTTCAGCCGACGCTGCAGACCATCGCCGCGATTCTCGGCGCGATGGCGGTGGTCGCGCTGATCGAGACCGCGATCCCGCTGCACGCGCGCACCAGATGGAACCGCGATCATCTCGCGCCCAATCTCGCGCTCACCTTTCTCACCTTCGCGACGAACGCATTCCTGAACGGTGCGCTCTTCGCGACCGTCGTATGGCTCTACGCGAGCGGGTTCGGCCTCCTGCCGCGGCTCGCGCTGCCGCCGCTCGCCGCCGCCGCCGTCGCGGTCATGATCCTCGACTTCTCGTTCTACGTCGCGTACGTCGCGATGCATAAGATTCCCGCGCTCTGGCGCTATCACCGCGTGCATCACTGCGATCCCGCCGTCGACGTGACGACGACGATCCGCCAGCATCCCGGCGAGAGCCTGATCCGCTACGCGTTCATGGGCGCGTTCGTGGTCGCGCTCGGCCCGAGCCCCGTCGCCTTCGGCGTCTACCGGATCTGGTCGGCGGTGAATGGGCTCGTCGAGCATGCCAACATCCGTGCGCCGCTCTGGCTCGATCGCCTGCTCGCGCTCGTCACCACGTGGCCGCACATGCACAAAATCCACCACTCGCGGAACGCGGCCGAGACCGACACCAACTACGGGAACATCTTCTCGTGGTTCGACCGCCTCTTTTCGACGTACACGCCGTCGAACCGCGGCGTCGACGTCGTCTGCGGGCTCGACGGCTTCGACGACCCGGCGACGCAGACGACGGCAGGACTCCTGGCGCTGCCGTATCGCGGCTTCGATGCGTCGTTCGAACCAGTCGCGAGCTTGCCTTCGGCGAAAATACGGCCGATCACCTCTCGTTGAGAGGAGGAGAGCGATGGCAGCGTACCTGATCGCGGACATCACGGTGCACGATCCCGACGGCTACAAGGCGTATGCGGCCGACGTGTCGGCGCTGATTGCGAAACACGGCGGAAAATATCTCGTGCGCGGCGGCGGCGTCGACGTGCTCGAGGGCGACTGGACGCCGGCGCGACTCATCATCGTCGAGTTCCCCGATCGCGGAACGGCGCGGCGGTTCTACGAAGATCCGGCGTACCAGCCGCTCAAGCGCATCCGCACGTCGACGTCGCGCGGCGGCTTGATCGTAGTCGACGGCCATTCCGGTGGATGACGGGCCGTCGCTCACGCATGACGACGGCGAGTGATGACGCGAGAGCGCCGGCGCCGCGAGCGATGGACGCCCGGCGATCGCCGGCGCCGAGCGCCACCACCTTGACCGTCCGGCTCCCGCAGCAGTAGCGTTGCCGCGTGGCTCGGAGCCTCCCCAAGCCCGCCCGCGCTCCCGTCATTCCCCCGGCGCTCGATCTCGACCTCTTTCGGCAGATGGCGGATCGGTCGAACGAGGGCTTTTACCTGATCGATCGCTGCGGGCGCTTCCTCTACGTGAACGCCAAGGCGCACGCGCAGATGGGCGGCTACACGATGGACGAGCTGCTCTCGCTCACCGTCTCCGACATCTGCCCCGACGTGCCGCCGGAGCAGTTCGAGGCGAACGTCGTGGCGACGGCGCAGGGGCCGGTGCCGCTCGTCGAGTCGTGGACGCGACGCAAAGACGGCACGATGTTTCTCGTCGAGGTGAGCACGGCGCGGCTCGAGTTCCGCGGCGAGGTCTATCTCTTCGGCGTCGCGCGCGACATCACGGAGCGCAAAGCCGTCGAGGCGTTGCGCAAGAATCTCGCGCTCCAGCTCTTGCAGACGATCGAAGGCGAACGCCAACGCGTCGCGCGCGAGCTGCACGACGACGTCGGGCAGGCGCTCGCGACGATCGGCATCCTCCTCGATGCGATCGAGATGGGTCCGCCCACCGTCCCCGAGTCCGTGCGGCCGTCGCTCGCGAGCACGCGCGCGACGATTGCGCGGATCGCCGAATCGCTGGCACGCATCGTCCGCGAGTATCACCCCGCGGAGCTCCTCGGCCTCGGGCTCGAGGACACGTTGCGCGCCCACGCGCGCACGTTTGCCGAGCGTCACAAGCTCGCGCTGCGGTCGGCGATCGAGAACGTCGACGGCCTCCTGACACCCGAGCAGGAGCTGCACGTGTATCGCGTCGTCCAGGAGGCGCTCGCGAACGTCGCCCGCCATGCGCGTGCGACGGCGATTCGCGTGACGCTCACGCGCGAGGCCGAGCGCCTGGTCGTCCGCATTCGTGACGACGGCATCGGGTTCTCCGCGGACGCGCCGACGGACGGCACCGGCGTCGCGACCATGCGCGAGCGTGCGATGCTGATGCAGGGCGAGCTCACGATCGACACCGCGCCGGGCCGCGGCACCTCGGTGCAGCTCGTCGTCCCGCTGGTGGTCGCGGACGCGGGCGGCGTCGGATCCGCGCCGGAGACGGACTTCGAGGCGATCAGCGCGCTGCCGCCGCCGGTCCTGCCGCCGTCGCCGGACGGGTACGACACGCGCAGGCCGCTCCCGGAGCCGCTCGACCGGGAGGTGTTCCGCCGCATGGCCGACATGGCGAGCGAGGCGTTCATGCTCGCCGATGAAGACGGACGATACATCTACGTGAACGACCGCGCGTGCTCGCTGTCCGGCTTCAGCCGCGACGAGCTGCTCACGATGTCGATCCCGGATCTGAATCCCGATTTTCCGCTGGGTCGGTGGCGCAAATGGGCGGCGCAGACCCACGGCGTGTCCGCCCCGTTCGAGACCCGACACTGGTGCAAGGACGGTACGCTGATTCCGATCGAGGTGAGCCCGACGCCCATCGAGCGCCCGGGGTCGCCGTATTTCTTCGGCGTCATTCGCGACATCCGCGCCCGCAAAGAGGCGGAGGCCGCGCAACATGGATTCACCCGCCGCCTGCTGCACACGCTCGAGGCGGAGCGACGGCGCGTCGCGCGTGATCTGCACGACGAGGTGGGGCAGGCGATCGCCGCCGTCGGCGTCTTGCTGCACACGCTCGAGAATGCGCCCGGCTCGATACCGCACAGGCTCGACCGCGAGCTCGCCGCGACGTACGCCACGATCGGTCAGATCACCGAGTCGATCGCGCGCATCGTCCGCGACTACCATCCGGCCGATCTGCTCGCGCTCGGGCTCGAGGAGACGCTGCGGACGCACGCGCAGCAGTTCGCGCAACGCCACGGCTTGGCGCTGCGCTTGGCGACGATCTCGACGCTCGGCCTGCTCTCGGACGAGCGTGCGCTGCACGTGTATCGCATCGTCCAGGAGGCGCTCGCGAACGTCGCGCGGCATGCGCGCGCGCGCCGCGTGAGCGTCACGCTCGCACGCCGTGGGCAGCGTCTCGTCGTCGCGGTCCGTGACGACGGCGCCGGCTTCGACCCCGCGTCCACCAGGCAGGGACGGCTCGGCTTGGTGACGATGCGCGAGCGCGCCGCACTGATGGAGGGGACGCTGGAGGTACGCTCGTCGCTCGGCAAGGGAACCGAGGTGCGTCTCGTCGTGCCGACGGCCGACCCGTCCGGGCACCGCGCCCGATGAGCGATCGCCGCCAGGCCACCGATCGGCGGCAGGCGGCCGACGCCGTGCAGCTGCTCGCCATCTCGGGAAGCCTGCGCGCGGTGTTTCAATCCCGACCTCGACGTCGAGGGCGCGTCGCCGCCGCCGATCGTCGTCGAGCTGCGGGCGCGCATCGGGCGCGCCCACGCCATCGTGATCTCGAGCCCCGAATACGCGCACGGCATTCCCGGCGTCTTGAAGAACGCGCTCGACTGGCTCGTGAGCAGCCTCGAGTTTCCGGGCAAGCCGCTCGCGCTCGTCAACGTGTCGGCGCGGTCGGTGCACGCGCGCGCGCAGCTGACCGAGATCCTCACGACGATGTCGGCGCGCCTGATCGAGCCGGCGTCGGTGACGCTGCCGCTCGACGGCAGACGCCTCGACGCCGACGCGATGTGCGCCGACGCCGAGATCGCGCGCGTGCTCCGGGCCGCGATCGACACGCTCGTCGGCGCGATCACCGTCCCGGCGCAGGGGTGACGATGGCGGTCCGGCCCTTCGATGTGGTGTCGGCCTTCGATGTGGTGTCGGACGTGGCGACGATCGTGACCGACGTCGTGCTCCGTTCGACGGAGCACCGCGACCTCGCGTTCGTCGTCGCGCTCGAGCGCCACCCCGACAACGCGCCCTTCGTCGGCCAGTGGTCGCGCACGGAGCACGCGGCGGCGATCGCGGCGGCCGATCGCGAGCACTGGATCATCGAGCGCGCGGGGGCGCCGGATCCCGTCGGCTTCCTGATCGCCTACGATCTGCGCGCACGTGGCTTCGGCGTCCACGTGAAGCGCATCGTCGTCAGCGACAAATCTCGCGGCGTCGGCCGCCGCGCCTTGGCACGATTCATCGAGCGTGCGACCCGTCACCTCGCGCCGCCCTACATCTGGCTGAGCGTTTTCGCGGAAAACCTCCGTGCGCAGCGCTGCTACAGGGCGCTCGGGTTCTGCGAGACGCCTCTCACGCCGGACGAGCGCCTGATGTATCACGATGCGGTGGGCGGCTTCTCGAACGAGAGCAAGCTGATGTTTCTTCGCGGAGGCGATCCGCGCCGCGTCGCCGCGTCCAAATCGACATAGGGGCCATGCGCAAACGACGAATCGAGCGTCCGAGCGTGTCCGAAGGATACGATCGCTGGTCGGCGACCTACGACGCGACGCCGAATCCGCTGGTCGCGCTCGACCGCCGCGTGACACTGGGCGCGCTCGACCCGCGGCGCGGCGAGCGCGTCCTCGACGCGGGATGCGGCACCGGCGCGCACCTCGCCGCGCTCTGCCAGGGAGGGGCGCGTGTCGTCGGACTCGACTTCTCCGCGGGCATGCTGCGGGTCGCGCGTCGCGCCGCTCCCGCCGCCGGATTGGCGCGCGCCGATCTCGATCGCGCGCTGCCCGTTCGGCGCGCGATGTTCGACGCCGTGCTCTCCGCGCTCGTGTCGGAGCACCTGAACGATCTGCGGCGATTCTTCGGCGAGGCGTTCGCGGCGCTGCGGCGCGGCGGACGTCTCGTGTTCTCCGCGTTCCATCCCGAGCTGGCGCGCGCCGGCATCGAGGCTAATTTCGAGCACGAGGGCACGGAGTATCGGCTGGGCGCGCACGCATATACGGTCGCGGATTACCTCTCCCACATCACCGGGGCGGGATTTCGCATCGTCGACTGCCGTGACTACCGCGGCGACGACCGCCTCGTTGAAGAGGTCCCGGCCGCGACGAAGTACTTCGGGCAACCGCTGCTGCTGCTCGTCCGCGCCGAGCGCGCCGCGTGAGCTGCAGAGCGGGTCCGTGAACGCATCCACTGCGAGCTGCGAGTAGGGGTTGCGACGGCCGGCGAGTCCGTGGATCATCGCGCGATGGGAACGACACGCGTCACGGTCACGCTGCGGGTGCCCGGCACGACCGAGCCGAGCTTCGAGGCCGACTTCATCGTCGACACGGGCGCGACGGATTGCGTCGCCCCGGCGTCGCGACTCGGCGCAATTGGCGTCCATCCGGTCGGTAAAATGACGTACCAGCTCGCCGACGGTAGCCTGCACGAGTACGAGGTCGGCATCGTGCAGATCGAGTTCATGGGCGAGATCACCGCCGGCCGCGTCGTTTTCGGTCCCGAGACGATGGAGCCGATTCTCGGCGTCACCGCACTCGAGTCCGTCGGCATCACCGTCGATCCGGTGCGGCGCACGCTGCATCGCGTTCCCGCGCTGCCGCTCCGCCGCGTCGACGCGGTCGCGCCGCTAGGCGCGTAAACTCGAGGTACATCCATGTGTCGCAACATCAAGACGCTGCACAACTTCGCTCCGCCCGCGACCGACGACGAGATCCGCGCGTCGTCGTTGCAGTTCGTCCGCAAGCTGAGCGGTTTCACCCGCCCGTCGAAAGCCAACGAGGTCGCGTTCGCGCGCGCCGTCGATCAGGTGACCAACGCGGCGCGTGAGCTGCTCGCATCGCTCGTCACGAGCGCGCCGGCGCGCGATCGCGAGATCGACGCGGCGAAGCGGCGGGCGAAAGCGGCGGTGCGCTTCCAGGCGTGACGGCGAGCCCGCGCGTGCCCGCGACGGGGCTCCGGATCTTCGACGGCGCGGTCGCGATCGTCACCGGCGCCGCGTCGGGAATCGGCCGCGCGCTGTCGGAGGAGCTCGCGCGTCGCGGCGCGTCCGTCGTCCTCACGGACATCGACGCGGAGGTGCACGACGTCGCCGGAGGCATGCCGGCGGCGGCCGGACGCACCGCCTCCGCCGCGATCCTCGACGTCACCGATTACGACGGCGTGCAGCGTCTCGTCGACGGGGTGGCCGCCGAGCACGGGCGGCTCGACTTCGTGTTCAACAACGCGGGAATCGGCGTCGCCGGCGAGCTCCGCGAGCACACGATCGCGGCGTGGAACCGCATCATCGACGTGAACATCCGCGGCGTCGTCCACGGCGTGCAGGCGGCCTACCCGCTGATGCTACGCCAAGGGTTCGGCCACATCGTGAACACCGCGTCGATGGCCGGCCTCACGCCGGGCCCGATGCTCGCCAGCTACTCCATGACCAAGCACGCCGTCGTCGGGCTCTCGAAGGCGTTGCGGGTGGAAGCGGCGGCGGCGGGACAGCGGACGCGCGTCGTCCGCATGTTCGAGCGCTTGCGGCCGATGGACGCGCGGCGCTTCGCGGGGAAGGTGCTCGATCAGGTCGCCCGCAATCGCGCGATCATCATCGTGCCGGGATGGTGGAAGATCCTGTGGTGGCTCGAGCGCCTCGCGCCGACGCTGAATCTCGTCCTCGTCGAGCGGCTCTCCGCCTCGGCCCGCCGCGAGCTCTACGCACCGGTCGACCGATAGTCGTTCGGCGCGCGTCCTGTGGTCAGGACGCGGCGCCCGCACGATGCGCGTGTGGGCGCCGCGCTCGTGACCTACAGCGCGAGCGTTCCCGTACGGATCAGGTACGCCAAGCGCTCACGCTGCTCGGGATCGAGAATGGCGTGCAGGCGCTTCAACGCCTGCACCACCGCGTCGCGCAGACGCTCCGCGGTCGCGACGCGGAGCTGCGCCGCTTGCTGCGCCGCCGTTTCGTCGAACTGCTCGCGGCCGAGCGCGTCGGCGAAGCTCGCGAGCGTGCGGCGGCCGTCGACCTCCGCCTGCGCGCGCTCGGTCTTCAAGTCGGCGAGGATCTTCGCCAGCTCGGCGACCTGCTTCTCGTCGAGCTCGAGCTTGAAGGCGAGGAAGCGCAGCGGTCGGCGGACGCCGAGTCCCGCGTCGCCGAACCGTCGGCTCGCCTCGTACGCGGGTCCGCAGCCGCGCCGCGCGTACCCCGCGTCGTAGCCGCACCGGCCCGCGTGCACGCCGGCCTCGCCGCCGTAGTGACGGACCTTCCACCAATAGAGCATGCCTGGATACATCGTGACCTCCACTGCCGAGGGGTCGTGCCCGCTCGGCGGGTTTCGGGCTCTCCGGGCGGAGAGCCCACGTGGGCGATATGCCTCACGTCGACTGCGAGACTAGCGCCGCGGCCCGGATTTGGCGAGAGGCGCCCCTCCACGCGCCGTCGACGACGGAGTATCGCGTTTCAGGATGCGATCGCGGCGTGGCGCGTGTACGCGGCGGCGAGGGAGCGCCGCGTCGGGACGGAGCTGTCGTTCCTCGATTGAGGCGGCGCGGGAGTCCGCCTCGTCAACGAAGAAACTCGAGCATGGCCGTTTCGAGGTTGTACATCGCGCCGACGATCTTGATCGCGCCGGACGTTTCCAGCTCCATCAGCACCGGACTGCGGCGGCGGATATCCGTCACCGTCAGCTCCACGTTCTTCCGCGCCACCGCGTCGACGAAGCCGTAGTTCGTCGACGAGCGTTCGCCCTTATACTGAGTCGCCTCGGCCGCAGGGCGGATCTTGGCGAGCAGCTGGGTCAGATTCCCGAGTTGCGCATTGTCGATGGCGCCCTTTATCGCGCCGCACGCCGTGTGCCCCATCACCAGCACGAGCTTCGCACCCGCGAGCTTGCACGCGAACTCCATGCTGCCGAGGATGTCGTCGTTGGCGATGTTGCCGGCGACCCGCGCATTGAAGCAGTCTCCGATGCCGAGATCCATGATCGTCTCGGCGGGTGCACGAGAGTCGATGCAGCTGAGGATCACCGCGGCGGGGTGCTGGCCTTTGGCCGTCGCTTTCTGCTGGGCGAGATAATCGTGGGGCGACTCCTTTCCCAGGCGGAAGCGCTCATTACCATTTCGCATCGCCGCGATGATGTCGTCCGGCGTCAGCTTCTCGCGTTTCTCCTTCGTCAGCGCGGCCGCGTGCGCGCGCAGGGCGGGCGCGGCGACGAGCGCCGCGGTCGCAATGCCGGTGATTCTGAGGAAGCTGCGGCGGTTCAACTCGTTTTGCCGGAGCACCGAAGTCGCGCGGTGTGGCATGACGGACCTCTCCTTCGCGCAGAAATGTGGGGTCTTCGAGTCGCAGAGTCCGCGGACCGTTTCAAGGGGCGTTTCATGTGCCCGAATCGCTTCCAAGTGCGCGCCACGTGATCGTGCGCAGTATTCCGCGACGTAGGCGACGCGTTCTGACCGGCGCGCTACTTCGGCGTCGCGGCAGTGTGGGCGGCTGCGAGGAACGCGCGGCCGGCGGCGGTGAGTCTCACGACGGCGTTGCTCATGGTCCCCCGCTCGGCGGAGCAGACCTCGACGAGACCGTCGGTCGTCGCGTCTTCCCAGATCGGCATCCGCGGGCACGAGGTGCGCCAGGCTCGCATCGTCTCGTCGTAGGTACGCGGCCGAGCGGCGATCCACGCGAGCAGCTCCAGCATCAGCGCGCGCATCGATCCACCATGATTACGTATCGCCTCGCTGCGGCGCCGTGTCCATCGGGTGGTTGCGCCGGGACGGTCGCTGTGCGTTTGGAGAGCGTGCCCGAGCACGATCGTCCTCCGCTCCGCCGCCTCGACGACGACCTCTGGGTCGCGGAGCAGCCGCAGCGGTTCTACGGAGCTCGACGCGCCATCGCGACGTGAGCTGGACGCCCTCGGACGCGTACGGTACGTCGTCGCCCCGAATCGCGTGCACCATTTGTATGCCGGCGACGTCGCGAAATCGTATCCGGAGGCGCGGCTCTGGATCGGACCGGGGCTCGAGCGCAAGCGGCCTGATCTGGAATACGTCGCCATCCTCGGTGACGACGCGCCCGTGGAGTGGCGCGACGAGGTCGCACAGGTCTTCTTCCGCGGCCGCCCCTACGAGAACGAGGTCGTCTTCTTCCACCGTCCGAGCCGCACGCTCGTCATGTGCGACCTCGCGTTCAACTTCGGACCGACTGCCGCGGCGCCGACGCGCTTCCTGATGCGGCTCATGCGCAGCTACGGCCGCTTCGGCCCGTCGACGCTCGATCCGTGGCTCATCCGCGACCGCGCCGCGGCGCGCGCGAGCCTCGAGCGCGTCCTCGCCTGGGACTTCGACCGCGTCATCGTCGCCCACGGCGAGGTCCTCGAGCGCGGCGGCCGCGAGGCGCTGCGCCACGGCTACGCGTGGCTCCTCGCGTGAGCGCGCGATGACGGAGGCGTGGGCGCAGCAGGTCGAGGCCTGGCACGACTTCTACGTGATCGTGGGCGGCGCGGCGGCGGGACTGACCGGCCTCATGTTCATCGTCGTGTCGCTCGGCGGGACGGTCCGGCGCGCCGCGCCCGGCGTGCGTGCGTTCGTGACGCCGACCGTCGTGTTCTTTTCGTCGATCGTCGTCGTCGCCGCCGTCATGGCGATGCCGACGCTCCCAGCGGCCGCGGTCGTCACCGTCCTGGCGGTCGGCGGCGTCGGCGGGCTCGCCTACATGATCGTGATTCGCGGCCACCAAATGTGGCGCAACAGCAGCCTCGATTGGTTGGATTGGTGGTGGTACATCGCGCTGCCGTTCGTGACCTACCTCCTCACGATCGTCGCGGCGGCGGTGATCTGGCTCCGCGGCGCGTTCGGTCTGCTGCTCCTCGGCGGCACCATGCTGCTGTTGCTCGTGATCGCGATCCACAACGCCTGGGATCTGGTGCTGTGGATGACGCACCAGCCGCGCGGTGGCGGCGCCGATCAATCGGGCGGCAGCGGAGAATCGGGCGGCGCCGGTCAAGCGACTTGATTTAACCCTGCACGCGCTGGACTCCTGGTCCGCGAGGAGGGCAGCTCATGAGTGACACCAAGACCGCGATCGTCGTCGGCGTCGGACCCGAAGCCGGCCTCGGCGGCGCGCTCTGCAAACGGCTCGCGCGCGAAGGGCTGCACGTCCTCGTCGCCGGCCGGACACCCGACAAAGTGGAGACGCTCGCCGCCGCGATCCGCACAGCCGGCGGGCGCGCGACCGGCGTCGCGACCGACACGACGCGCGAGCAGGACGTCCTCGACCTCTTCGACCGCGCCGAGAAGGAAGGGCCGCTCGAGATCGTCGTCTACAACGCCGGCAACGCCGCGATGGGCGAGCTGCACGACATGGAGGCGAGCTACTTCGAGCAGGTGTGGCGCGTCGGCTGCTTCGGTGGATTCCTCGTCGGGCGCGAGGCGGTGCGGCGCATGCTGCCGCGCGGCCGCGGCACCGTCATCTTCACCGGCGCGACGGCGTCGATGCGCGGCAAGCCGACGACGACCGCGTTCGCCTCCGCCAAGGCGGGGCTGCGCTCGCTGGCGCAGTCGATGGCACGCGCGTACGGTCCACGCGGGATCCACGTCGCGCACGTCGTCGTCGACGGCGGCATCGCCGGCGACAAGATCATTCAGGGCATCCCGCAGTTCGCGCAAGCGATGGGCGAGGATGGACTCGTCAGCCTCGACGGCCTGGCCGACGCCTACTGGTATCTCCACATCCAGCAGCGCGCCGCCTGGACGCACGAGCTCGACATCCGGACGTTCAAAGAATCGTTTTGAACGCGTATACGTCCGCAGTTGCCCACGCCGGGGCCGGGCGTAGGCTGAAGCCATGGCGGCAGCACGGACCCGGCGTACCAACCGGGCGAAGCACGGTCAGCGACGCGCCGGCGGACGGCGCTGGTCGCGGGCAGTCACCGAGCGCAGCGACGCGCTCGACCTCGAGCCGCGCGTCTTCACGCAGCGAAGCCCGCGGGCGATTGCGGCGTCGCTGAAGCGCTCGGCCGACCGCAGTCGGCGCCGCAAGGCAGGCAGCTACCGGTCCGCGATGTCGATGCTCGTCTTCTACCTCAATCGCGGCGGCAAGAATCTTCCGCCGGCGCGGCGACGCGTCCTCGAACGCGCCAAGGACGAGCTCAGGCGCCTCTACGGTCGCGCGTGAGCGACCCGCATTCGCGGCGCACGCAAGCCGTGCATGAGCCGCGCGTTCGGCGGCTGGTTGCGCTGGCAGCGGCGGTCGGACGGCTCACGCGGGTCGCACACGAGGCAGTCGGACAGCTCACGCGCGTCGCGCTCGTCGGCGTACTCCTCACGACGGCCTGCGCGCCGCCGCAGGCGATCGTGCGTGTGCCCGAGATCGCGCCGACGGACCCGGCGTTCCTCGCGACGCTCGCCGCGCACACCGACGCGCGCTTCGTCGGCGGCAACCGCATCGACATTCTCTTGAACGGCGACGAGACGTTCCCCGAGATGCTGCGCGCGATCGCCGGCGCGCGGCGCACGATCACGTTCGAGGAGTATTTCTACGAGGACGGGCAGATCGCGGCCGACGTCGCGAACGCGATCGCCGAGCGCTGCGCGCACGGGGTCAAGGCGCACGTCCTCCTCGACGCGTTCGGCGCCAGCAAGATCCACCGCGATCTCATCGCGAACATGAAGCAGTCCGGCTGCGAGGTGGAATGGTTCGGCGGGATCAAGCCCGTGCAGATCCTGCTGCCGTGGAAATTGCTCTCCTACAACAACCGCAATCACCGCCGCATCGTGGTGGTCGACGGCCGGATCGGCTTCACCGGCGGCTACGGCATCAGCGAGGCGTGGACGGGTGACGGCCGCCAGCGTGACCACTGGCGCGACACCAACGCCATGATGGCCGGTCCCGTCGCGCGCCAGCTGCAAGCGGTGTTCGTGCGCGACTGGCGCGAGACGACCGGTGCCGTGCTCGGCGGCGACGACTATTTTCCCGAGGTCGACTCGCCGGGCGACGTGACGGCGCAGATCGTCGCCAGCGCGCCGACCGGCGGCGCCTCTGAGTCGTACATGCTCTTCCTCTTTGCGATTTCGACCGCGCGGCGCTCGATCTCCATCACCAACCCGTACTTCGTGATCGACGACCAGATGAAAGACGTGCTGATCGCGGCGCAACGGCGCGGCGTGCAGGTGACGGTGGTCATCCCCGGACAGCTCGACGGTAGATTCTTTCGCGTCGATCAGAATCTCGTGCACTACGCGGGGCGCGGCGAGATCGGCGCCCTCTTGAAGGCGGGCATTCGCGTCTTCGCGTACCGGCCCGCGTTCCTGCATGCGAAGACGATGGTCGTGGACGACGCGTGGGCGATCATCGGCAGCACGAACCTCGATCGCCGCTCGTTCGAGCTGAACAGAGAGATCAATCTCACCGTCCTCGACGCGCGGGTCGCAGCGCGGTTGGAGGCGATCTTTCGCGACGATCTCGCGCGCTGCGAGGAGCTGACCTACGCAAAGTGGTCGTCGCGCGGTCCGGTCGAGCGGGTCTTGGAATGGTTCGCGGTTCCTGCGAAGAGCCAGCTGTAGCCCCACGATGCGGCCGCAGCCCCACCAGGCTGCCCAGGAGGACACCATGGATCGAGGGACGCTCGCGTTCGTCCTCGGCCTCGGGATCGTGCTCGCCGTCGCGGGCGCCGGAGGGGCGCACGCCGACGAGACCTGCATGTCGCCGTACATGCCGAAGATCACCGGCCAAGAGGACTACGTCTACGTCTGGACGCTCGGGATCGAGGGCGTCGGCGATGGCTCGGACAAGCTCGTCACGATCGGCGCCAACCCCGCGAACGCGGCGACGTACGGCAAGGTCGTCTCCGCCGTCTCGGTTGGCGGCCGTCACGAAGCGCACCACGCCGGGTTCAGCGACGATCGCCGTCACCTCTGGGCGGGCGGCCTCGACGACAGCCTGATCTGGGTCTTCGACCTCGCTGCCGATCCCGCGCACCCGAAGGTCGTGCGTACGATCGATGGCTTCGTGAAGGAAAGCGGCGGCGTCGTCGGGCCGCACACGTACTTCGCGTTGCCGGGGCGGATGCTGATCACCGGTCTCTCGAACGAACAGGACAAGGGCGGCAAGACGGCGGTTGTCGAGTACAACAACGACGGCAAGTTCGTGCAGACGGTGTGGCTCCCGAAGGACGCCGAGTACGGGTACGACGCGCGCGTGCAGCCGCGCTTGAATCGGATGCTCACGTCGTCGTTCACCGGATGGAACAACTACATGCGCGATCTCGGCGATCTCATGGGCGACGCCGAGGCGATGAAGCACTTCGGCAACACGGTCGTGGTGTGGGACTTCCACGCCCGCAAGCCGATCCAGACGCTCGCGGTGCCCGGCGCGCCGCTCGAGATCCGTTGGGCGCTGCAACCACGGCACAACTACGCGTTCACGTCGTCGGCGCTGATCGCGAAGATCTGGCTCGTCGAGCAGAAGGAGGACGGGACCTTCGCCGCGACCGCCGTCGCCGATGTCGGCGAGCCGAAGCAGCAGCCGCTCTTGCCCGTCGACATCAGCCTCTCGGCCGACGACCGGTACCTCTTCCTCGATACGTTCATGGACGGCAGTTGCCGCGTGTACGACGTCGCCGATCCGCATCATCCGAAGCTGCTCGTCACCCAGAAAATCGGCGCTCAGGTGAACATGGTCTCCGAGACCTGGGACGGGAAACGGGTGTACTTCACGTCGTCGCTGCTCGCGCATTGGGACAAGAAGGGGAAGGACGGCGAGCAGTTCCTCAAGGCGTACGGATGGGACGGGAAACGCCTGACGCCGCTTTTCAGCGTCGACTTCCTGCAGGAGAAGCTCGGTCGCCCGCACATCATGCATTTCGGACAGGAGCGCTTCTACAAGAACCAGATCTACGCGGCGGCGCCCGGGCCGCTCGCGCGCGCGGAGCGGGACCGCTGACCGCGCGCCGGCGCGTGCCGCGTCCGCCGAGCGAACGGCGGGCGGCGTTCGTGGCGGTCGCGATCGTCGCGGCGGTGAGCGGCCACGGCAGTGTCGCCGGCGCCCACGACGCGATCGACGCACGACCGCGCGCCGTCGATCCGTCGGAGGCGGCGTACACGTACGGCGTCGGCGCGTTTCGACCCGAGTACACGCCGCCCGCACCCGGCACGTATGCCTTGCCGCCGATCGCGACGATCTCCGATCATCCGCTACTCGACGACAAGGGAACGCCGACGCGGCTCTTCGACGTCGTGGGTGGCCGGATTGCCGTCATCGCGTTCGTGTACACCACGTGCACGGAAGCCGCAGGGTGTCCCGTCAGCTTCGCGGTGCTCCACGGGCTCGATCGCGCGCTCGCCGCCGACCGCGCGCTCGCGCGCCGCGTCCGCCTGATCACGATCAGCTTCGATCCGGAGCGCGATACGCCGGCGCGAATGGCGTCGACACGGCAGCTGCACCGCCCGCGCAGCGATTGGCGCTTCGTGACGACGCGCGACGAGACGGCCCTCGCGCCGCTGCTCGCGGACTTCGATCAACCGGTCGCGAAGCTGCGCTACACAGACGGCACGTGGACGGGCCTCTTCCGCCACGTCCTCAAGGTGTTTCTCGTCGATCGCGAGCACCGGGTACGGAACGTGTACAGCACCGGCTTCCTCAATCCCGCGTTGGTCTTGAACGACGCGAAGACCGTGCTGCTGGCGGCGGGCGAGTAGGCGACGGCGTCACGTCAGCGCTTGAGGCGCGCGAGCACGTCGTCGACGACCCGGCGTGCCGCCGCGGCGGCGGCGGTGTCGGGCGTCGTCGGCACGGCGCGCAGGTGTGCGATCCACTCCGTGGGCCGACCATGCTCCTCGGCGCCCTCGATGAGGCGCGCCATGTAGATCGTCGACGGGCGGAGCTGCGGATCGCGGCGGTCGGAGACCAGCGTCAAGGCACGCGTCGGCATCTCCGCCGCCAAGCGCACGACCTCGATCTCGACGCGGCGATAGTTGCCGAGCCCGACGCCTTCGGTGAGCTCGACGTGCGCCATCTCCTCGGCGGTGAGGTCGTAGAGGACGCCGAACACCTCGGCATCGGGATCGGCGGTGAGGTTCGCGAAGCCGTGGCCGCTCGGAATCATCGGCGGCTTGTCCAACACGAGTCGCCAGCCGCGTGCGCGCGCCGCGTCGGCGGCCGCCGGCGCGATGCCGCGGCGGCCTGCGAACGTCGAACGCTGCATGTTCGAGCCGTAGGCGAAGTAGCGGACGCGCGTCACGCGTCACCGCACTCGAGCCGCACCGCGACCGAGCGCCGCGTGTCGGCGACGAGGCCGATCCAGCAATCCGCCCAGCCGTAACGCGCCGCGAGCAAGTCGCGAATGCGGCGGTGCCCGGCGGGATTCGGCACGATCGAGGCACGGCAGCGCAGCACGGCGCCGCCGCGCTCGAGCTCGAGCTGCGGCCGATCGGCGAGATCATGCAGGAAGGGCCGGTCGGGGTTCGCGGCCTCGATCCAGGTCGCGCCGTCGGCGTCGGCGACCCAGGTGCGAGTCGCATGCGCAGGCCCGTCGGCGCGGTGCGTGTGCACGACGACGACCTCGCGACCCTCGAGCGCGACCCAGGTCACGAACGCGAACGCGATGACGATACTCGCGACGGCGAGGGCGGCGAAGCGAACGCGGCGCATGCCGCTCTCCTGCCCCAGCCTCGAAGCCGTGTCCATCCGCGCTGCCGGTGCGTGCCCACCGCCCGACGGCTTCGGGCACTCGTAGCGGGCCGCGTCGCCCTACCCCACGGCGCTTTCGAGCCGACGAAGATGTGCGCCTGCGGCCGCGTGCCGGGATCGTCATCGAGGCTGGCGGCGGGGACGATCGCGAGATCGCGGCTCGTGTCGACGCGTGGGATCGGCGAGCCGCAGGTCCGGCAGAAGACCTGCATGAAGTACTTCGCGTCCGGAACCTTGTAGGACACTGCGAGCTCCTCGCCGCGGAGGAACCGCACGCCGCCCGCGGACGTGAAGAGGTTCGACGCGTAGGCGGCGCCGCGCGCCTTCCGGCAACGGCCGCAGTGACACTGCCACCAGCGCACCGGCTCGCCTTCGACGACGAAGGCGACGCCGCCGCAGAGGCAGCTGCCGCGCGGCTTCGTTCCCTGCGGTGCGGGTGCCGGCAGCTGGTCGAGCGCCGGGGCGTCGAAACCCGGCGGATAGGCGTCGAAGCGCGGCAGCTCGTCGCGCAGCTCGACCCACGGCGCCTTGAACGCGACGAAGATGTGCATCGCCGGCCGTACGCCGAGGTCGCCGTCGAGGCAGCCCGCCGGCACGAACATCATCGCCTCGAACGGATCGCCGGGAACGACCGAGCCGCAGCGCGTGCAGAACGCGCGGAAGAAGCCCGGCGACGACTCCCAACGTGCGATGCGCTCGCGGCCGCGGACGAGGCGAAACGCGTCGGCGGGCGTGGCGACGTACGTCGCGAACGGCGCGCCGTGGGCCTTACGGCAGCGCGAGCAGTGGCAGTGCGACATGAGTTGGAGCGGCCCGTCGATCTCCCACGCGACGTCGCCGCAAAGACAGCTGCCGAGGATCACGCGTCGCTTGTAGCGGGCGCGACGCGCTGACGCCATCTTGACAGCGCGCGCAGCGGATGCGACCAGCATCGTCCATGCGCGCGCGAACGCCGACGAAACATCGAGTCCGGACGACCTGTGCGCTCGTGCTGTGCGCGGTCGCGACGGGGACGTTCGTGCCCGCGTCGGCGCGTGCCGGCATCGAGCTCACGACCGAGATCAGCACTCCCGCCGCTTCCGCCGCCAAGCAACCGCAAGCGCCGCGACCGGGACGCATGCTCCTCGACGGCGCGCGCGTTCGCATGGAGGTCGACGGCGCGACCTCGGGCGAACGGCGACACGTGATGATCTACCGTGGCGACCGCGACCTCGTGTGGAGCCTCGACGACAAGCATCGCACGTACACCGAGGTCGACCGTGCCCGGATGCAGGAGCTGCGCGGGCAATCGGAGTCGGCGCGCGCGAAGATGCGTGCGGATCTCGCGAAGCTGCCACCGGCGGAGCAAGCGCGCATGCAGGCGGCGCTCGCCGCGGCGGACCCCGCGTCGATCCAGCGCGAGGCGCCGACGCTGAAGGAGACCGGGCACGTCGATACGGTCGGCGGTCTCAAGTGCCACGACGTCGAGGTGTCGCGCGGCGGCGCGAAGCAGAGCGAGATCTGCGTCGTCGATTGGAAGACGGCCGGCGTGACGAAAGCCGATCTCGCGCCCATCCGCCAGCTCGGCACGTTCCAGCAAGAGACGTTCGCCGGTCCGGCGCGGCACGAGAGCGACGACATGCTGGCGCTCTTCGACGGACTCGACGGGCTGCCGGTCCGCGTGCGCACTTTTCACGGTGGTCAGCTGCGTTCGGAGTTCCGCGTGCTCAAGGTCGAGCACAAGGCGCTCGACGCCAAGCTCTTCGAGCCGCCCGACGGCTACCAAAAGCGCATCTTCTCGATCGCGATGCCCGGCGCGACCGCGCCGCAGGGCGCGGCCGGCCAGAACGTCGCGCCGCCGAACGCCGCGCCGGGGCGCTAGGGAAGCTCTGCACAGGTACGTCCCGGCTGCGAAGCGCGATCCATCCACGACCGACGGCGGCGCGAAGCCCTCGGCGTATCATTCAGATACGCGGTCGGGCTTCGCGCCTTGCGCTCGCGGCGGCTCGCGCTTCTCGCTCGGAACGTACCTGTGCAGCGCTTCCCTAGGAACCTCGCTCGGGGTTCCGCGCGCTCGCTGGTTCAGGGGGGCGGCGTTCCCTTCGCCGCTCGTCCCTGCTGTGCGAGGGCCATCGCGAGGTTCTGTCGCGCGGCGCCGAAACCGGGCCGCGCCGCGACCGCGGCGCGGAAGTGGACGATCGCCTCGTCCATCTGTCCCGCTTGGGCGAGCACGATCCCGAGATTGTTGTGCGCCTCGGCGAAGTCGGGGCGGATCGCGAGCGCGCGCTCCAGGTGCCGGCGCGCCGCCGCGGTGTTGCCCATCGAGAGGAGCACGTTGGCGAGATTGCTCTCGTCCTCCGCGGCTCGAGGCCGTCCGGCGATCGCCTTCCGGTATTGGGCGGCTGCGGCCGCGTACCGTCCTTTGCCGGCGAGGAAGTTGCCGAGCTCGCCGCGCGCGTAGGCGAAATCCGGCCGCAGCTTCAGCGCGCGCCGATACTCGGCGATCGCGCCGTCGACGTCGCCGCGCTTGAAGAGGAGGGCGCCCAGCTCGTAGTGCGCGACCCCCGAGCGCGGGTTGGCGGCGAGCGTCGCGGTCCAAAACGTGGTCGAGTCGCGCCAGATGCCGACCTGGCGCCAGGTGAGGATCGCAAGCACACCGAGCGCCGCAGCGGTGGCGAGCGCGCCTGCGGATCGACCGACCGGCGTCTGCCAGAGCGGCAGCGCCGCGGCTTGCCAGACGACGAGCAGGAAGATGCCGAGCAGCGGGACGTACGTGTAGCGGTCCGCCATCGCGTGCTCGCCGACTTGTACGAAGCCGATCACCGGCAGCAGCGTGCCGAGATACCAGAGCCAGCCGACGGCGAGGTGCGGCCGCCGGTGCGCGCCGCGGATCGCGGCGAACGTCGCTGCGGCGAGGAACGCCGCGGCGGCGACGACGGTCACGGCCGTGAGACGCGGACCTTCGAGCGCGGGATGGGAGTACCACGGCGACAGATGCGCCGGCCAAACGGCGAGCTGCAGATACGCGACGTACGAGACAACGGCGTTGGTGATGCGATCCCACGCCGCGATGGAGCGCTCCGTCGTCGTCGCCGAGGCCGCGCTCTGCTCGACGAACGTCCACACCGCGGCGACGGCCGCGATGACGAAGAGTGGAATCTTCTCGCGGACGGCGTCGCGCGAAAGACGCGCGAGCGGCCAATAATCGACCAGCAGCAACACGCCGGGTAACGTCACCGCCATCGGCTTGGCGGCGAGCGCGGCAACGAACGCCGCGACGACCGCGAGGCCGCTCACCCGGTCGCGGCGCCGCACCCAGCGCGCGTACGCGACGATCGTCAGGAGAAAGAAGAAGGCGCTCAGCACCTCCTTCCGCTCCGCGATCCACGCGACCGGCTCGACGTGCAGCGGGTGCAAGCCGAAGAGCGCGGCGACGACGGCGCTGCGCCAGCAGGCGCCGGTGAGCGCGAGGAACGCGACGAAGACGAG
>VBKW01000068.1 GCA_005879405.1 Deltaproteobacteria bacterium | reverse complement strand
CTCGGACTGGTAGTCGGTTGAGGAGTTTGGGCGGCCCCGGCGAGGTCCGATCGCGATGGTGCCGCGCACACTCAGCCCGAACCCAAGGGCCGTTTTCGCCGCGTCGTACTCCTCACCGCACCGCTCACCACTCCGCAGCGGCAGACGCGTCGACCATCGTAGCCGGACGAGCGGCGGCGCCGCGAGACGACGACCGCGCACGTGCCGCCGCCGAGATGCGCATGCGCTGCTCGAAACTGAAGCAATGCTATGCATTTTCCGCTGCGATCCCGCAGCAACGCAATCGCCACCCAACAATGCACGATCCGAAACGGCTGTTTCACGTAAACGAAAACCGAGACTTGTACTTGGTGCTGTCCGTAACGCGGTGGAACGGTTCTTGATGCGTCGCGAGACGCGTCGGGGAGCGCGCAACCGGGTTGGGAGGCGCTTTGTTCAAAGTTCAATGCAACCAGGCGACGACAGGCAGAGAATCCGTCTCACCGCCGGAGGTTGAGACCCGCTGACGCATGGCGCAGCACTTGCACGATTCGCTGCGTCTACGCGACGAGCAGGCAGGCGCGTCGCGAGATCGTCATGAGGTCGACACTGCTCCGATGCTCACGCCGCTGCGACCGGGTTCCTACCTCCAAACCGCTGTCCGAGATCGTGGCTTGCCCACGTCCCGCCCGCCCGTAAGCTGGGATCTAGGGCATTTCGCGCAATCCAACGAGACGAGGATCGCATGACACGATCGTGGAGAACCCTATCGTTCGCCCTGGCACTCGCTATCGCCGCCTGCGGCCCGAAGATCCCGAAGGACGACCTGCCGACCCTCGCTGTACCGCCGGCGGGGGGCCCCGTGCCGTACGTCGTCGCCGTCGGCGATCAGCTCGGCATCAAGTTCTACAAGAACCCCGAGCTGAACGAGGACGTGATCGTTCGGCCGGATGGGATGATCTCCTTGCAGCTCGTCGACGACGTCCCCGCCGCCGGCCGCACACCGTCCGACATCAGCGCCGACCTCCGGAAGCGCTACTCGAAGGAGCTCGCTGCGCCGGCGATCAGCGTCATCGTCCGCAAGCTCGAGGGTGATCGCATCTACGTCGGTGGTGAGGTCGGGAAACAAGGCGTCATCCACCTGGTCGCCGGCCTGACGCTCTTCCAGGCGATTCAGGAGGCGGGCGGGTTCACCAAGACCGCGCACCGCAAGGACGTGGTCCTTATCCGGCGGACTCCCGACGGCAAGGCGATCGGACGCGAAATCGACGTCCGGCCGGTGCAGCAGGGCGACCGGCCCCAGGACGACGTCGTCCTCGCCGCCAACGATGTGATCTTCGTGCCGCGCTCGAAGATCGCCAACGTCGACGTGTTCGTCGAGCAGTACATCCGCGACGCGCTGCCGATCACGTACGTCCCTATCAGCTACTGAGGAGCCCATGACGGAGCCACAACCATTTCCCTGGCGTGAACTCGTCGCTGTCCTCCACCGCCGGCGCGCGCTCATCCTCCAGGTGTTCTTCGCGGGCCTCGCGACGGTCGCGATCGGCGTCTGGCTGAAGGGCCCGACGTACCGCGCGACCGGGACCCTCATGGTGACGTCGGATCGCGCCAAGGTCGCGGTGTCGCCGGATGCCGACACACGGCCCTTCGTCGAGCGCGCGACCGAGGAGGACCTGAATTCCGAGGCGACGTTGCTCGGCAGCGAGGCGTTGATCCGCGAGGTGTTGGAGCCGTACTGGAACCAGCGCTCGTCCGACAAGCCGCCGACCGTGCTCTCGAGGGCGACGCACCGCGTCTGGCGTGCGCTCACATTCCCGATCCGTGTGCCCGGTCTGCTCTATCGCTGGCTGCACGACATTCCGATGCCGACCGGCTTGGACGAGTGGGTCGACGACACCTCGGACCACCTCTCGGTGAGCCCGCTCGGGCGCTCGAATCTGATCGAGATCGCCTACGAGTCGGACGACCCGGACTGGGCGGCGACCGTGGTGAACAAGCTGATCGCGCACCACATCGAGCGCCACACGAAGCTGAATCAGCAATCCGAGGCCCGGGAGTTCTACGAGAAGCAGCGCGAGCTGCTGGCGCAGAAGTCGGCGGACGCGGAGACGGCGCTGCAGCAATTCTACACCCGTGAGCAGGTCGAGCCGACCGCCGAGCGGCGCACGGGGATGCGTGCCCGCCTCGCCGATCTGCAGACGACGCTCGCCAACTCCGAGACCGAGCTCGCGGAAGGAACGGCGCGGATCAGCTTCCTCACGACCGAGATCAAGAACCATCCGCGCAACATCCCGACCGAGGAGCGCACCGGCGAGAGTCCGTCCTCGCGCGTCCTGAAGTCGAAGATCCTCGATCTCGAGATGCAGAAGAGCCAGCTGCTCGCGACGTATCTGCCGACCAGCGTGAAGGTCCAGGACATCGATCGCCAGATCACCCAGGCAAAGCAGCTGCTCAGGGAGAACAAGGACACGCTCGCGGACACGACGACCGCCATCAACCCGGCCCATCAGACGCTCGAGGTCGACCTGGCGCATACCCAGGCGCAGATGGCGGCGGTCGCGGCGCGCGTCGCGTCGCTGCGCTCGCAGATCGCCGACTACCGCGACAAGGTGGCGCACCTCGACACGATCGCCTCGGAGCAGGAGCACCTCGAGCAGCAGGTCGCGGCCTCCAAGCAGGCGTATGGGACCTACGCAAAGAAAGAAGAGGAGGCGCGGTTCTCGAGCGCCCTCGACGAGTCGAGCATCGTGAACATCGCGATCGCCGAGCGTGCCACCGTACCGAGCGCGCCCGTGAAGTCGAAGAGCGTGATCATCTTCCTCGTCGGCGCGATCATCAGCCTGCTCTCCGGCGTCGGTCTGGCGTTCCTACGCGACCGGCTCGATCCCGCCGTGAAGAGCGCAGCGGAAGCGCACGGCGTCACCGGACTACCAATCCTCGCGGAGGTATCGTCGTAGATTGATGGTGCTCGGGTCATGTACACCAGCCACTTCCACCTGCGGTCCGAACCGTTCTCGCTCACGCCCGACCCGGCATTCCTCTACCGGAGTCCCGGGCACGCCGAGGCGCTCGCCGCTCTGCAGATCGGTCTCGAGGGGCGCCGCGGCATCATGGTCATGGTGGGCGAGGTCGGGATGGGGAAGACGACCCTCCTCTACTCGCTCTTGAGCGAGCTCGGAGAAGGGATCAAGACCGCGTACGTCTCGAATACGAAGCTGCCGTTCAACGACATCCTGCGCCAGGCGCTCGCCGACTTCGGCGTCCCGTGCGGCAGCCGCGACCGCGTCGAGTTGCTCGCGGCATTGAACGCCTTCTTGCGCCAGTGCGCCGCCGAGGGCACCACCGCCGCGCTCGTGATCGACGAGGCGCATAACCTCAAGAGCGACGTCTTCGAGAATCTGCGGCTGCTTTCGAACTACGAGACCTACACCGAGAAGCTGCTGCAGATCGTTCTCGTCGGCCAGCCGGAGCTCGAGACCAAGCTGCGTCAGGCGAGCCTTCGCCAGATCACCGAGCGCGTCGCGGTGCGCTGCAATATCAACCCGCTGAGTCGCGCCGAGAGCTTGCGGTACGTCGAGCACCGGTTGCAGCGCGTCGGCGGCTCGGCATCGTCGATCTTCACGACGCCGGCCCTCGAGCTGCTCCTCTGGAAGGCGCGCGGCATTTCGCGGCGGATCAACATCCTCTGCCATACGGCGATGCTGTTCGCGTTCGGACGCAGCGAGCGGCTCGTGAACCTGTCGCTGGCCCGCACTGCGGTCCGTGAGAAAGAAGGCCGCGGGCTCGTCACGGTCGGTCGCGGCCTGCGGGCGCGACTCGGCGCCGCCGCACCCGCGCTCGGACGCGTACGCTTCCGGCCGTGGTGGGCGGTCGCGGGATTCGTCGCCGGCGTGATCGTCATGATGGGCATCGGCCACTTCGACGCGCGCTCGGCAGCGACGGACACGACGGCGGTCGCGGTCGAGGCACCGGTGGCGCACGGCGCGGTCGACGAAGCGCGTGCAACCGGCCGCGATCCGGTCGAGGACCGCATGGACGTGGCGATCGCGACGCTCGAGGAGGCAATCCAGCTGCGCAAGGCGAGCGGCCACTCGGCCGAGCCTCCGGCGACACAATCCGAACCCGGCGTCGCGCACGCCGCGAGCACGGACCCACCGCCGCCTGCGCCACCGGCGTATCGCGAGGTGCAGGTCCCGCCCGGCACGACGTTACGCGCGCTGATGAAAGACGTCTACGGACAGGATCACCCCGAGCTCATCGCGCGGGTGATGAGCATCAACCCGCAAATCGTGAATGCCGACCGGATCCTCGCCGGCGACACGTTGCGCTTTCCCGATCTCGGCGACACCCAACGCGAATGAGCAACTACTTCCAAGTCCTGAAGCGTATCGAGCAAGACCGCAGCAACCGCGCGATGGCGGCGGAAGGCGCCGCCGCGCCGCAGCGCGATACGTCCGAAGAGGATGCGGCCTCGTCGAGCGATGCGGCCGCCGTCGTCGGCCCCGCCGCTGCGGCGCCGGCGCCCGCCGCGCCGCCGGTCACCGCGGCGCCCGTGGACACGGTGCCGCCCGCGGCGCACGCGACAGAGACCGCGGCGCCGACCTTGAGCACCGCGCCACCCGCGGCGCACGCCAAGCCCGCGCCCCCGGTCGCGGCGCCCGCAACCGTTGCGCCGGCCGCAGCCCCGAGCAGCGGCGTCACGACACGCCCGCTGCGCGCCGTTCACTCGGCGCCGGCGACTCCACACCCGGCACCCACCGCGCCGTCCGACGCGAGCGCCCCCGCCACGCCAATCGAGCTCAAACCGCCCGTTCGACGGCCTGCGGCGTCGCTGTCCGCAGAAGGACAGCGTGGGATCGCGACGCTCTTCGACAACATCCGCGCGCTCGCGAGCGGCCGCGCGACACGCGTCCTCGTCTTCGCCGGCGCCGCCGCCACGGACTCCGTGTGGGCGGTCACCGAAGGGCTCGCGCGCCACGCGCAACGGCACGGGATGCGCGTCTTCGTCGCGGAGCTGACGCGGACGGGTGGCGGCCCGATGCTCGTGTCGCGGATGCCGTCGCCGCCGCAGCCACTGACGATCGACTTGGACGGCGGCGCGGCACCTGGCGAGCTGAACGCGTGGGTGAACGACGCCGCTGGTGACAGCGACCTCGTCGTCCTCGAGGCGCCGCCGCTTGCCGACTCGATCGACGCGGCGTTGCTCGCGTGCGCCTGCGACGGCCTCGTCATCGTCGCCGACACCGAGGTCACGCCGCGCGGCGCCCTGCACATCGCCGCGGAGCGCGCCCAGATCGCCGGGTGTCGCACGCTCGGCGTCGTCATGAACGGCACGAGGGAGCGGCTGCCGATCTGGATGCGGCGCCTCTTCGGCACGGATGGAGACGCGTGATGGCGCCGCGACGGAAAGCGCTCATCACGCTCTTGAAGCTCACCGATCTCGCCGTCGTGACGGCGGCGCTGGTGATCTCGGTCGTCCTCGACACCGACAGCAAGGCGATCACCGGGTGGCCAGCCGTCCTCGAGATGCGGGTGTCGCTGCGAAACTTCCTGTTCGTCGGCGCCTACCTCGTGGCGTGGCACTTCATCTTGAAGATGCGCGGCCTGTACAACTCGTATCGCCTGTCGCCGGCATCGCGCGAGCTCCGTGACCTCGCGATCGCGGTGCTGGTCACCGCCGCGCCGCTGCTGCCGCTCAGTCTCTTCATCGGTTTCGATCATCTGGACGGGCGCGTCGTGGTCACCTTCGGCGTGGTGAGCTTCGTCGCGCTCGGCATCGAGCGCCGCCTGCTGCGCGCGGTCGCGCGACGCGTCCGCGGCTGGGGGCGTAACCTGCGCGAGGTCATCATCGTCGGCGACGAGAGCTGCGCACTCGACGCGGCGGTGAAGCTCGTGCAACGCGAAGGGCTCGGTTATCGCGTGATCGAGATCCTCGGCACCGGATCCGTTTCGCCCGACGCGAGCGACGGCGACGGTGCCTACCTCGACGGCAATGCCCGCGTCAGCGGCAACGGTCACGCTCGTCCCGCTGCACGCGGCTACGCGAACGGCAACGGCAGAAACGGCAACGGCAGGAACGGCAACGGCAGGAACGGCAAGGGCAATCGTCATGCGACCACGAGCGCGCATGCCAGCGCGCACGGCCGAGGTCCCGAGAGCGTGCTCCATAAGCTCGAGGAGCTGCTCGCGCAGCAGCCGATCGACGAGGTGTTCCTCGCGATGCCGCTCGACCGCACGCAACCGCTCCTGCAGCCGCTGATCTCGCTCTGCGAAGAGCAAGGGACGACGTTGCGGGTGGTTGCGAGCCTCGCCGTCCTCGACTGGTCGCGCGCCGCGATCGACACCCTCGCGGGGCAGCCGGTGTTGACCATCTCGTCCGGACCTCCAGACACGCTGCGCCTCGTCGTGAAGCGCGCGCTCGATCTCGGTGTCGCGACGGTAGGGCTGGCGCTCTTCCTGCCGCTCTTCATCGCGATCGCGATCGCCGTGAGGCTCGACTCGAAGGGACCGGTGTTCTTCGCGCAGGACCGCGTCGGCTTGAACCGGCGGCGCTTCAAGGCGCTCAAGTTCCGCACGATGATCGACGGCGCGGAGCTCTTGCAGCCGCAGCTCGAGCCGCTGAACGAGGCCGAAGGGCCCGTTTTCAAGATCGAGGCCGATCCGCGCGTGACGCGCGTCGGACGCGTGCTGCGCCGCCTCAGCCTCGACGAGCTGCCGCAGCTCGTGAACGTGCTCGCCGGCGACATGAGCCTCGTCGGTCCGCGGCCGCTGCCGGTCCGCGACGTGAGCCGCATCGACGTCCGCTGGCACAAGCGGCGTTTCAGCGTGAAGCCCGGCATCACGTGTCTCTGGCAGATCGAGAGCCGGGAGCCGAAGTTCGACGAGTGGATCCGCGCCGACATGGAATACATCGACAACTGGTCGCTGGCGCTCGATCTGAAGATCTTGGCCAAGACCTTGCCCGCCGTGATTTCGGGGCAAGGCGCGCACTGAACGTTTCGCTCAGAAGGAGAACCATACCTTGCGCCCCGCCTGCGCACCCGTGACCGTGATCGTCCCCTGCTACAACGAGGAAGACGGCCTTCCTTCCCTGCTCGCGCGCCTGCGCCGCATGCGCAGCACGACCGGCGCCGCGGATTGGCATTTCCTCTTCGTCGACGACGGCTCGACCGACGACACGTTCGGCCGCCTCTTGCGCGCGGCACGCCAGGAGTCGTGGATCGAGGTCGTCCGCCATCACGAGAACCTCGGCCTCGGCGCGGCGTTGCGCACCGGATTCGCACACGCGAGCTCGCCGGTCGTCTGCACGATCGACAGCGACTGCACGTATCCGCCGGAGAAGCTGCCGGAGCTCGCCAAGCTCGTCGACGGCGGCTCCGAGATCGTCACCGCGTCGGCGTGGCACCCCGACAGCGCCGCCGCGGAGGGAAGCCGCCTGCGCATTCAGCTCAGCCGGATGGTGTCGGCGCTGTACAAGCTCCTCATCGGGCAGGACGTCTATACGTTCACCTGCCTCTTTCGCGCGTATCGCCTCGACACGATCCAGCACATCCGTTTCCGCTCGAACGGCTTCGCCGCCGTCGCGGAGATGATGCTGCGCGCGATCCTCTCCGGCTGCAGCGTCGCGGAGGTCCCGATGCGCCTCGAGAGCCGGCGCTTCGGCGAGTCGAAGCTCAAAGTCAGCGACGCGATCATCGCGCACATGCGGCTGCTGTTGATGACCGCATTGATGGTCTCCGCGCGCCAAGCGCGTGAGTTCGTCGGCACCGGCAAGCTCGTTCACTGAACCCAGAAAGGACGTCACATGCGTATCGGACTCATCGGACTCGGCCGTGCCGGCGGCGTACACCTCGACGCGTGGCGGCTCGTCACGGGCTCGCGAGTCATCGCCGTCTGCGACCCGTCGCCGATCGCGCGCCGGCGCGTACGTGACCTCGGCATCCGCACGTACTCGGACCCGGACGTGATGCTCGAGAGCGGCGACCTCGATGCGGTCACGATCGCCGCACCGCCGGCGGATCACGCCGACCTGGTGATCCAATGTCTCGAGCGCGGCCTGCACGTGCTGTGCGAGAAGCCGCTCGCGCTCACGACGTGGGACGCGCTGAAGATGCTGCAGACCGCAAGCCGTCGCCATCTGGTTCTCCTCCTCGCCACCAAATTCCGGCACGTTCCCGAGCTCGCCGCCGCCCGCGACATGATCGCGTCGGGCAAGATCGGCGATCCGGTCGCATTCGAGGTGAGCTTCTGCAGCCCCGTCGACATGTCGCGGCGGTGGAACTCGCAACGCGCGCGCGCGGGCGGCGGCGTGATCATCGACAACGGCTGCCATGCCTTCGACATCGTGTCGTACCTCTTCGGCTCGGTGACGCGCGTCCAGGCGCACCTTCACAAATCGCAGCAGCGCCTCGCGGTCGAGGACGGCGCGACGATTCAAGTCCGCGCCGGCGACGGCGTCATCGGCAAGCTCGACGTCAGCTGGAGCCTTTCGACCGGACGCGACAGCTACGTGACCGTGTACGGCTCCAAGGGAACGATCGAGGTCGGCTGGCGCAACTCGCGCGTCAAGCTCGGCGCGAGCGACTGGCAGCCGCTGGGCGGTGCCTACGACAAGATCGAGGCCCACCGGCGCATGCTGAGCTGCTTCGTCGAGACGTGCACCGGCGGCGGGACGCCGTGGATCAGCACCGTCGAGTGCCTGCGGACGGTCGCCGCAGTCGAGGCGGCGTATCGCTCGATCCACTCCGGCGGCTGGGAATGGGTCGACATGAAGGGGATGCGCGAGCGGCGCGCAGGCGCGCGGCCGCGAGCGGCGACGTTGGCGCCGGCGGCGGCGCCCGCTGGCGCATGAGCGGCGAGCGACCGCCGCCCGCGTCCTCCGCCGCAGCTTCGTCCGCCGCTCCACGCATCCATCCCACGGCGCTCGTCGAGCCCGGGGTCGAGATCGGCCCGGGCACGGCGATCTGGGACAACGTCCACATCCGCAGCCCGGCGTGGATCGGCGCGGACTGCATCGTCGGCGAGAAGACGTACATTGCGTATGGCGTACGCATAGGGACGTGCGTCAAAATCAATGCGCAAGTCTATGTGTGCACCGGTGTCACGATCGAGGACCGGGTCATGATCGCCGCCGGGGTGATCTTCACGAACGACCGCTATCCGCGGGCGTTCGCGATCGACGGCGACGGTCTCGCGTCGTCGGAGCCGAACGAGGACACGTTGCAGACGACGGTACGCGAAGGCGCGACGATCGGCGCCGGCGCCGTCATCGGACCGGGACTCGAGATCGGCGCCTACGCCATGGTGGGAATGGGCGCGGTCGTGACCGGCGACGTTCCGCCGCACGCGCTCGTCTACGGCAACCCGGCGCGGGTTCGGGGACACGTGTGCGTCTGCGGCGAGCCGCTGCCGCCGCGCGACGCGCCCGCTGCGTCCCACCACTGCGCGCGCTGCGGGCGCGCCCGCCGGCTGATCGAGGTCGGATGATCGATCTCCTCGCACGCGATGCCGCCTCGGGGTACGGGATTACCGCCCTCCTCGAGACGGAGAAGATCCCGTATCGCCCGGTCACGAGCATCGGCGATGCGACGGCGCCGCTGATCGTCGCCGCGTACGACCTCGCGCCGGACGAGATCGCGGCGCTCGCGAGCCGTCGCACGCTCGTCTTCCACGGCGGCACTCGGTTCGCGCGCGATGTTCTCGGCGCCGCCGACGCGAGCAACGTCGAGCGCGCCGCGACCCTCCCGCTCGGAGCGCCAGACGCACCCGTCCCACCTGCGGCGCCGCGGCGGGAATCTGCGACGGCGGCCGAATCTCGTGCCGACGCTGCAGGAACGTCCGGCGGCGCGCCGTGGTCGCCACGCACGCTGGCACTCGCTCGCACGCTCGGAAAGACGACACTCCGGCTGCCGCCGGTGGCGCTCTGCGCGACGTCGTCATTGGCGGAGGCCACGGTCCTCGCCACCTTTGCGGACGGCATGCCGGCGATCGCCGTGCGCGGCAACTGCCTCTGGTCGGCGGCCGACCTCGGCGGCGCCTTCACGGCGCTCGTCACCGAGCGCGCGACGACGGCGCATCACGGCCCGGACGCCCGCGCGCCGCTGCGCGCGGCGGCGCGCCGCCTCGCCGAGCACGCATACTACGCGGCGCCGGAGGCGGTGCGCCGCCGCGTGCAGCGCCGTTGGTACGCCGCGCTCGAGCGTCGTCTCGCCGCGCTCGGTACCGCCGCCTCCGAGTACCCGATCGATCCGACCGGTTGGCTTCTCGCCGAGCTCGTGATCTCGCTCGCGCGCGAGCTGGGAGGCGGCCTCGCGCGCGTCGCGCGCTGGCCGGCGCCGTACGCCGCCGCCGCGACGCTGACCCACGACATCGAGCCGCAGCGCTTCGCGTACACGCGCGGCCTCGCGGCGCTGCTCGACGCCGTCACGACGAGCGGCCACCCGGCGACCTTCGGCCTCGTCGCCCGCGCGAGCGCGCGCTGGCTCGACACGGCGACGGTCGCGCGTCTCGGCCGCCACGGCGTGCTCTGTCACGGCCTCGCGCACCGCGGCGAGAACGTCTTCGGCCGCGACGAAGTGCGACGCGACGTCGAGACGGCGCGCCGCGACCTCGAGCGCCGCCTAGCCCGACCGGTCCGCGGCTATCGCAGCCCGCGTCTCGATCGCTCACCGGATCTCTTGTCCGCGCTCGACGAAGCGGGCTTCGCGTACGATTCGTCGTATCCCGACGTCGACCGCGAGAACATCGCGCACTTCGGTAGCGGCGTCCGCGTGAACGTCCCGTACCGCCCGCCGCTCGCGACCGACGGCGGCGGGATGCGTCCGAGCCGCTGCCTCGAGCTGCCGCTCACGGCGCCGGACTGCATTCAGCCGCTCTTGGCCGGCGCGACGGTGGAGACCTTGCGCGCCGACGTCGCGTCGAAAGCGGCGTTCGTCCGCGCCACGGGCGGCCTCTACGTCGCGCTCGTGCACGGCGGCGTCTTCGACCGCGACGACGAGCAGCGACGCACAGCGCACCTCGAGTTCGTCGCCGGCGAGCTGCGCCGCCCCGACGTGTGGCTCGCGAGCGCCGACGAGATCGCGGACTGGTGGTGCTGTCGCGAGGCGCTGCACGTGACCGACGACGGAAAGAACGTCCGGCTCGTCAATCGCGGCAAACGGACGATCGACGCTGTGCGCGTCGTCGTCGAGCGTAACGGGGCAGAGCGGACGGTCGATCTTCCGCCGCTCGCGCCCGGGGCGTCGTTCACGATCACCGCCGGCGAGCCGAACGACGACGTCCGTGCCGAGAGCGCGGCCTCGGCCGCGCCGCGACGCGTGGTGCCGGCGGCCTGAGACGGCGATGGCGACGCACGGCGCGCGGATCGGCATT
>VBKW01000382.1 GCA_005879405.1 Deltaproteobacteria bacterium | reverse complement strand
GCACGGAGCGGCACGGTGTTGTCATCGCATGCTACGACAGCAGGCGCCAGTATGAGCGGGTGATCTAAATCATGCTGCCATCGCGTCTGCGATACCGTATCGAGGCCTCACCCGCACTGGCATACGGAAGTAGCGCCGTCGACGCCGCGGAACACCCTGCATCACGTGAGAGAGGAATCCGGCGGCGTCTCGACGGCGACGAGCGTCGTCAGCCCGGCCCGAAGATATTGTTGCCCAACAATACCCACATGACGAGCAGCAAGCCGACGGGAACGCCCATCAAGTAGAGGACGAGATACCCGATCCGACCCGATTGATCAGCCAACTTGTCGTGAACGGCCATTGCGAGTTCCTCCGTATCAAAATGGAGCAACTTCGGGGCCGAGACGGAGATCCGGCGCTTCCTTCGCGTGTGCCGTCGAGCCGCACCGCAGAGCTCGTCGGATTGTAGAAACTTCCACCGGCGCAGATTTACATCGATGCTCTCCTGGCCGAATCAACAGGTCAGCGCGACGAGCGCGACCGTGAGGCCGATCCGGCACCGGCGTCGTGTACGGCGGTGATGAACGTCTGCATCGAGTAGCGGGCGGCGCGACACCAGCGCCCTGGAAGCGACGGCGCCGCCGGACACGCGGCGAGCGCCCGGTCAGAACGTGCCGTCCTCGCAGACGAGCGGCTCGTAGGCGGGGGCGCAGCGCGACACCGTGCCCGTGCAGCCGCTCGTGCAGGCGTGGCACTCGAGCTCGGCTTTGCAGCGGTCGCACTCGCGATTGCAGCGCGCGACGCAGTCCTCGCCGGGTACGCAGAACTGCTTGCACTGGTCGACGCAGCCCGAATCGATTTGCGCGGGATCGCAGACCTCGCAGCGCTCGCGCGTCCGCCGATCGCTGCTGCTGCTGCCGCACGCGTGGAGCGCGAGCGCGGCCACGAGCGTGAGGAGGAGCATGAGGACGATCTTTTGCATTACGCGCTCCCGATCGTTTCGCGATGCGAGTCTGGTACGACGCTGCGGTATCGAGGTTGGATAGTCAAGGCGCCGATCACGCCGTGCGACGACGAAAGAGGGCGAGGCCGATGGCGAGATACGCGAGCCCGTGTGCGAGGAGCACCGCGGTCGGGCGCAGCGCGGCCGCGAGCGGCTGGCGACGAATCATCAGGTCGTTGAAGGCCGCCATCGCCCACGTCGTCGGTAGCGCCAACGCGACCCGACGCATCCACGCCGGCTCGAGGTCGATCGGCCACCAGCACCCGCCGACCGCCGCCATCGTGACGATGACGATCGAGCCGACCGGCAGCACGGCCTCGCGGCTGCGCGCCGCGCCGGCGACGATGAGGCCGAAGGCGGTGCCGGCGAACACGATACCGGCGGTCGGCAGCAGCAGCGCCCACGGCTCGGGCCCGAGCGAGATGCCGAACGCGATCCACCCGAGCGCGAAGAGCGTCACCATCTGCATCACGCCGACGAGGAAGCGCGCGAGGAGCTTGGCGACGAGCGTGGTCGCGAACGGCATCGGCATCGCGCGCAGACGCTCGAGCATGCCCCAATCGCGCTCGTCGAGGAGGCCGAGCGAGACGCCGAGGAGCATACCGAGCAGCAGGAAGGTGATGCTGAACCCAGGGACGTTCTGATCGAACGTATTCACCCGCGCCGGGGCGCCGGTGACGCTCGACTCGTCGATGCGGAGCGGCCCCGGGAGCATGACGCTCGGTGGCTCTGGAAACACCGGCAGCTCGAGATCGGGCAAGGGCGGCGGGGTGGGGAGGGCGAGCGCGGGGAGGGCCGGCATCGTCGCCGGCGGGCCCGACGGCACGAGCCGCGCCGCGATCGTCGCCGGGTCGGCCGTTGCGAGCGCCGCCAGCGCCGGTGGTACGACGGGCGGTGCCGGTGGCGGGGGCACGCGGTCGGCGAATCGACCCGCCTTCTCACGGACGGCCGCGAGCCAGGTTGCGAACTCGCGTTGGCGCGCGTCGAGCTCGGCGAAGAACGCGCGTAGCGGCGCGAGCTCCTCGACGAGGCGGGCGCGCGCCCGTGCCTCGCGCTCGGCGGCGATCGCGGCGACGGCGGCAGCGACGTCGTGCGCCGCGCGGCGGCGTGCGTCTTCGATGCGCCGCTCGGCGCCGGCGCGCGCGGCGGCGAGCGCCTCGACGACGCGGGCACGCTCGCGCCGCAAGCGCTCGGCGGCGCGCTCGAAGCGCCGCCGCGTCGCGAGCGCGTGGGCGCGCGCCTTCGCGAGACGTGCGGCGGCGCGGGTGCGCGCCGTATTTTCCACGCGATGGCGCAGCTCCTCGACGACGAGCCGCGCGCTCGCGACCTCGAGGTACTTGAGCGGATCCGTATAGAGGAGGAGCGGCGCCCCGGTGCCGGCGGCGACGGCGTCGGATGTGCCTGCGGGAATCACGAGCGCCGCGCCCGCCGCGTGTCCGCGCACCAGCTCGCGCGCGGCGTCGCGACTCGCGACCGGGTGCACGCGGATGTCGGGCTCGTCGGTGAGCGCCTCGGCCAGCGCGCGTCCGATGCGCCCGCCGTCCTCGTCGACGACCGGCAGCTCGTAGGGCGCCGTGCCGCGCGCACTGGTGCCGTAGAGGCTCGCGAGCGAGAAGCCGGCGACCGTGATCACGATGATCGGGGCGATCGCGAGGAAGACGAGTCCCGCTCGATCCCGTACGAGCAGCCGCAGGTCTTTGGCAATCGCGGCGCCGAGCCCGCCGAGGATCACGCCTTCGCCCCGTCCTCGTCGCGCAGCGCACGCCCGGTCAGACGAAAGAAGGCGTCGGCGAGATTCGGATGGTGCACGGAGAGCTCGACGACGTCGCCGCCGGCGCGCATCACCGCGGCGAGGACGCGCGAAACGGCGCCGTCATCGTCGACCGCGACCGCGATCCCCGGCCCGCGCGCGTCGCCGACGACGCGCGCGCCCGCCGCGGCGTCGCACCAGCCGGCGGGGAGCGGTCGCGCCGTGCGCAGGTGAACCTGCGTCGTCATGCCGGTGCGCACGACCAGCTCTCCCGGCGTGCCGCTCGCGACGACATGGCCGTCGTCGAGGAGGACGACGTCGTCGCAGAGCCGCTCCGCCTCCTCCATGTAGTGCGTGCTGTAGAGCACCGCGGCTCCGCTCCGAACGAGGCCTTGGATGGCCTCGAAGATGCGCTCCCGCGACTGCGGGTCGACGCCGACGCCGGGCTCGTCGAGGAGAATGATGCGCGGCCGGTGCAGAATGCCGGCGGCGAGGTTCAGCCGCCGCTTCATGCCGCCGGAGAATTGCGCCACGGGCTCGTCGGCGCGGCCGTCGAGCGCGACGAGCGCGAGCGCGTCGTCCACCGCGGCGCGCGCCGCGGCGCCGCGTAGCCCTTGCATGCGGGCGAAGAAGCGCAAGTTCTCGCGCGCGGTCAACGTCGGATAGAGCGCGAGCCGTTGCGGCACGAGTCCGAGCACGCGGCGCGCCGCCGCGGCATCGCCGGGCAGGCGATGCCCCCCGACCGTGACCATCCCCGAGTCGGCCTCGAGCAAGGTCGCGATGATCGAGATCGTCGTCGACTTGCCCGCGCCGTTCGGGCCGAGGAGACCCGTGATCGCGCCGGCGCGGACGACGAAGCTCACACCTGCCAGCGCCGTGCGCGCGCCATACGTCTTCACGACGCGATCGACGGCGACGAGCGGCTCTATCGCGTCAGTCGGGGCCGGGCGCCGTCGGCAGCTCGGCGGGCGGCGCCGCGATGGTGCGGGTCGCGCCGTCGACGGTCACATGGGCGCGCCGGAGCAGCGTGTGCGGCGTCTCGCTTTGCCCGAGGAGCGCGTCGACGTCGGGACCGAGAAGGTAAAAGGCGGTCTCCTCCGCGGTTCCCGGCCGGTCGAGGTCGGCGCGCAGCTCATCCAAGCGCCGGTACGGCCGGTGATGGTACCGCATCGTGACG
>VBKW01000381.1:6927-8591 GCA_005879405.1 Deltaproteobacteria bacterium | reverse complement strand
GATTCCGCTGGCATCTGGGCAACTCAGCGACGAGTACATCAACTGTAAGGCCGCTCTCAGTTATCCAGACGTACTCGCAATTGCGGCCCAGGTGATGCACGCCTACTTGAAGGTCGGCACGGAGGCCGTTGGCGGACTCACGATGGGCGCCGATCCGCTCGCCATCGCCATTGCACTGTTCAGCCGCAATCAACCGCATCCCGTGCGGTGGTTCAGCGTCCGCAAGGAACGGAAAGAACACGGCCTGAAAAGGCTTGTTGAAGGCAACTTACCGGACCACTCTCGTGTGGCGGTCATTGATGACGTCGTAACGCAGGGCTCTTCAACGCTCGACGCGATCGATCGTTTGCGCTTGGAGGGGCATACGATCAGTCAGGTAATTGTCCTCGTCGATCGAGAACAGGGTGGTTTTGCGAAAATCCGAGACGCGCTTGGAGGCGACGTACCCGTTGACGCCGTTTTCGTGAAGAGCGAACTTCGGGCTCGATGGCGGCATTCCCGGACGGGCTGACGCGGGCGAATGTCATCGCTCTCCGCGCCCATCGGATTCTCGCCGAGATGCATTACGACCGACGGCCCCCGGGTTGAAATGCCCACCGAACGGTCGCTACTGTAGCATCGTGACGCTCCGACTCGCCGGCACCCGGCGCCGCCGCCTCGTGGCGCAACGTTCGCGTGCGCTTTGCGCCACCCTGGCTCGGCGTTCGTTCTTCGCCAGTGTGCTCGCTGTCACGGCGGTGGCGTGCGTCCAGACGCGGCAGGCGGTCGCCGCCGAGCCCGTGCGGCAGATCCCGCTCACGGAGACGAGCATTCGCGGCCCGCAGAACGCGCCCGTGACCATCGTCGAGTTCTCCGATTTTCAATGCCCGTACTGCGGCCAGGCGAAGGGGCTCGTCGATCAAGTGCTCGCGGCGTATCCGAAGGACGTTCGGTTCGCCTACAAGAACTTCCCGCTGCCGATGCACCCGAACGCCGACCCGGCTGCGCGCGCGGCGCTCGCCGCGGGCAAGCAAGGCAAGTTCTGGGAGATGCACGACGCGCTCTTCCAGCAGGCGGGCGATCTGTCGCCGTCGGCGATCCGCGCGATCGCTGAGCGGCTGCGTCTGAACGTCGCGACGTTCGAGGCCGATATGGAATCGCCGGCCGTCAAGGAGCAGCTCGACGTCGAGGTGCGGCAAGGGAAGGTCGCCGGGGTGCGTGGCACGCCGACCTTCTTCATCAACGGGCGGGTCGCGCAGACTCGCTCGCTCGCGGGCTTCAAGGCCATGATCGAGGAAGAGCTCAAAAACAAGTCGGGTTGAACGGGCACCGTTCGGCTCCGTCGTTTGATCACAGAACACACAGGAGGATTTTGCTCATGAGAATTCGTATGATCGGTACCGCAGCGTTGGCGCTCGCGCTCGTGGCTCCGGGATGTGCCCAGAAGAGCGACGTGGAGGCCGTCCAGGCAACGCAGAAAGAGATCCTGGCGAAGCTCGAGAAGATGGACAAGGACCAGGCGCAGATCCTCGCCAAAGTGAACGCCGGTCCCGCCGCCGCGGCGGCCCGGCCGCAGGTGGATCCGAACAAGGTCTACGAGATTCCGCTCGCCAACTCTGCCGTGCGCGGCGAGAAGACCGCCCCGGTGACGGTCACGATGTTCTCCGACTTTCAATGCCCGTTCT
>VBKW01000381.1:0-6919 GCA_005879405.1 Deltaproteobacteria bacterium | reverse complement strand
CATCGTCGACGAGGCACTGAAGCAGTACAAGCCGACCGAAGTGAAGTTCGTCATGAAGCAGTTCCCACTGCGCCAGATCCATCCCAACGCCGAGCCCGCCGCCGAAGCCGCGCTCGCCGCCGGCAAGCAAGGGAAATTCTGGGAGATGCACGACGAGCTCTACAAGAACGGCCGTAACCTCACGCCCGAGACCATCAAGGGCATCGCCGAGAAGATCGGGCTCGACATGAAGAAGTTCGAGGCCGACCGCCAGTCCGATGACGTGAAGAAGCAGATCGATGCCGAGCTGGCGCTCGGTCAGCAGGTCGACGTCCGCGGCACGCCGAGCATCTTCGTGAACGGCAAAGTGCTGCAGAACCGCTCCGTCGACGGCATCAAGGCGCAAGTCGACGAGGAGCTGAAGAAGGCGAAGGGGTAAGTCCCACGCGGCCGCCCGTCGCGCTCGCCGCCCTGCTGCCGCTCGCGATCGCCGCGTGCACCACGCACGCGATCTCGACGACGCGGACGCCGGTCGCGACGGGCGCCACGGACGGTTTCACGCATCACGGCTTCGTCGACGGCGAGCTCGTCCTCCATTTCACGCCGGAGGGCGAGCGCGCCGTCACTCCCTCGATGAGCGTCGGCCAAGGTTACCTGCGCTTCGGCGTCCCGTCGCTCGATCACCTGAACATCAAGTACCACGCGACCGCGCTCACCCCCGTTCCTGGTGAGCGCGGCGCCTATCGTCTCCGCATCGCCCCCGACGCGAACGTCTTCCGCGCCGCCGAGGAGTACGGCCACGAGCCCCTCGTCGCGCGCGCGGAGCCGAACTACTTCCTCAGCATCGACCGCCCGCCGGTCACGCCCGACGCCGTCCGCACCGAGCTGCCGAGCGCGCCGTCGGACACCGTTCGCATTCCGCGCTAGCCGCGAGCGCCGTCGTTACGCGAAGAGTCGTCGTTGCGCGACGGAGCGGGGAATCGGCTCCGCGCGAGGATCGCTCGCGCGGGCTGCCGGGCATGCATGCGCGTAGGACGCGGACGCTCGGTCATGATCATCGCGTCACCGATTGGCGGCCGGGACGACTGACTCGTGCCGTAGGCGGCCTGGTTTGCGGCCGCTTCTCATCTCCGCCACTCGCTCGCCTACGATCGGACACGTTCTGATCTCCACGCAACCGCACTTCGCGCCCCGCAGCAACAGCTGCTTCATCGTCCGCGCCCGATCGATCAGCGCGTCGACGTCGCGCAGTTTTTGTCGCGTGAGCGAGATCCAGTGAGTACCCGCCGTGGCCCGCGACGAGCGCTGGACGAGCAGCGTACGGATCTCCGCCAACGAAAAGCCCGCGTGCCGTGCGAGATCGATCGCTGCGAGCGTGGTGAAGATGTCCTCGCCATAGCGACGCCATCCGTGCAAGCGCGGCGGCGCAGGGAGCAGTCCGGCAGACTCGTAGTAGCGGATCGCCGAAGGGCGAAGACCCGCCCTTCGCGCTACCTGCCCGATGGAAAAACCCTTCATCTCGGTTCCGTTTGTAACCTCGAGCAGTACTTCAACGCGATCAACGTCGGGCTCGGCATCGGCTCGGACGGCTTCTGCACCCTCCCCGAGCCCGCGCCACGTGGCTACACCGTATTGACTGTACGTTCAGAATATTCTAAACGTTCGTAACGTACCGTCTAGGACGTGGCAATGGATCGGGCGACGCGCATCTCGGGGTCATGCACATCGGCTGGGTCCGAGACCAGGCAGGCCGCTACCACGGACCTCTCGGAGACGAAGGAGCCTCGACCATGAGACAGCTCACCTGTACAGCGCCGCACGAGATCGAGTGGCGCGACGTTCCCGAGCCGCGCCTCGAAAACGAGACCGACGCTCTCGTTCGTCCGCTCGCCGTGGCTCGCTGTGACATCGATCCCTTCCTGACGTCGGGAGTCGTCCCGCTGCGCGGGCCGTTCGCGCTCGGTCACGAGGCCGTCGTCGAAGTCGTCGACGTCGGCGATTCGGTGCCGGGACTGACGCGCGGGCAACGCGCCGTCGTGTCGTTCGAGGTGAGCTGCGGGAGCTGCCGTTCGTGTCACGCGGGTCACACCGCGAACTGTGACCGCTATCCGGTACTGTCCGATTACGGAATGCAACCACTCTCAGGGGTCGAGTACGGCGGCATGCTGTCGGACATCGTCCGAGTCCCACACGCCGCGACGATGCTCGCGCCACTTGCGCCTGGCCTGGACCCCGTCTCGCTAGCAAGCGTTTCGGACAACGTTCTGGACGGCTATCGCGCCGTGACGCCCCACCTCGCTTCATTGCCCGGGGCTGACGTCTTGATCGTGTGTCACGGAGGCCGGAGCATCCCACTCTATGCTGTCCAGGCCGCGGTCGCACTTGGCGCCGGCTCGGTCGACTATGCGAGCGACAGCGCCGAATCGTTGGCGCTTGCCGAACGCCTCGGCGCCCGCCCGCTCGAGACGAACTTCGAAAAGCCCACGCGCCGCTATCCCATCGTAGTCGACGCGGGTTTCACGCCTGCCGGCTTGCTGTACGCCATCCGTGCCACGGAGCCGGAGGGTATTTTGCAGAGTGTGTCCCTCTATCGCGGCGACGTGTCGATGCCGCTCGGCCGGCTTTACACCCTCGGCGTCCGCTTCTTCATCGGACGGACACATGCTGCTGCGTTGCTTCCCGAGGTCATGCCGCTGATCGAGCAACGACGCCTGCGCCCTGAGACCGTCACGACCCGTGTTGTCGAGTGGGACGCTGCGCCTGCCGCTTATGGCGAACCGGCGATCAAACTGATCGTCAGCAGAATCGAGCCCAGTTGACTGCGTATGACGACAAACGCTCACTCCCGTTCCTTCCCCCATCCGCCGGAGGTGCTCCGTCCTCACCTGGAGCAGGCCTGGAGCGGTACGGACCGCGACGTCTTCCCGCGCGACGTCATCCGAAGCTGGCGCAAGAACCCTCCCGGCCGCGATCCCCTGGCGCTCGTTCCGGGGGTGACCGAGATGGGACATGGCCCCTTCCGCTTCCTCCTCGAGCGCTGGGACGGCAGCGTCTGGCGGGTGCGCTTCGAGGCGGCTGGGATGTCCGGCTGGCACGGCTTCGACCTCGAAGCCGAGGGCGCCGGCTCGCGGCTGACCCACACCACCGTCATGACGCTCTCCGCGCAGATGAGGCTGCGCTGGACCCTCTTCATCGAACCGCTCCACGACTGGGCGGTCGAGTCTCTGTTCGATCGCCTGGCGGCCGCGCTCACGACTGGCGAGGTCCCGGAGCGGACGGTGCGTCCGATGAGCCTCTACGGCAGGACTCTCCTCGCGATCCTCCGACGGACCGCGCGGTGAACGCAGCGGCGACGGCCTCGCGCGTCAGCGCCGCGCCGCGCGCAGACGTGGCGCGCGGTCGAGCGCAGCCTGACGTTCGCCGTCTAGGACGACGTATGCGGGGCGGTACGACGGGCCGCGGCGCCACCAGAACCAGGCGCCGCCGAGGGTGAGCGCCTCGGCGGCCCAGAAGCCGAGAGCGGCGGAGATGATCGACTCGGTGGTGCCGATCTTCTTCGCGAGCAGCAGCGTCTGCACGATCTCGCGGACGCCCTCGCCGGCGATCGTGAACGGGCTCATCACCGTCGCGAAGATCTGGATCGTCGACGCGAACGTCACCTCCCAGAAGCGGGCGCCGGCGGCACCGATCGCGAGGGCGGTGAAGAAGTACATCGCGGCGGTGCAGAAATGGACGAGGAAGCTCTGCGCCGCGGCGTTCACCAGGACGAGCTTCTGATCGCGGTAGGCGGCAGCGGCGTCGCTGGCGCGGGTGAGAAACCCGCGCAGGCGCGCGCGCCCGGGGAACGGCACGTTCGTGATCAGTGCCTGCACCAGCGCCGGGCGGAAGGCGAGCAGGAAGAACGCGCCGATCGCCACGAGCGCGACCGGCACCGTCGCCGCCGCGACCAGCGCCGCGTGGCCGCCGAGGATCTCGTAGCCGAGCGGGAACGCGACGAGGAACGTCAGCAGCATGCCGATCACGCCGAGGACCTTCTCGACGGCGGTCGCCGCCGTCGCCGCCGCCGCACGCCCACTGAAACGTGCCGCGTCGTAGAGCTTGTAGCCATCGAGGCCGACGGTCGACGGCAAGAACGTCCCGAGGAAGCGGCCGATCAGAAACGTCCCGAAGATGTGGCCGAAGGGGAACCGGATGCCCTGCCCTTCGAGGAGGAGCTGCCAGCGGTACATCGAGCACAGGATGCCGACGAACTTCGTCGCCGCCGCGAGCGCGACGAAGCGCCAGAACACGGCGGCGTCGATCTGCGGCAGGTAGTCGGCGATCGCGCGCAGCGCGCTGACGTGGCGGCCGTCGTCAGTGCGGACCTGGTGGGTCAGCAGAAGATAGAAGGCGCCGACTGTCAGGACCACCTTGGCGGCCGTCGCAACCGACCGGCGCAGACCCGCAGGCAGGCGCGCCCACGTCCAGTGCAGAGAGAGCGACGCCATCAGCGGCGCGTTCTAGCAGAATTCGGAGCGGCCGTCGCGTCGCGCGAACCGCACCGTCAGGTTCGAGTTGCCCCTGAACTTCCGCGGCGGCGCGCGACCGAGGTGCCGCAGCGCAGCGCGCAATTGACTCGCTCCGCCGCGCTCTTTATGACTGACCAGTCAGTCTCCAACCAGCCCATGTCCCGCCGCAGCGTACAAAACGGCAAGCGCGAGCAGATCCTGCGCGCCGCGACCGACGTGTTCTCGCGCCGCGAATTCCACGCCGTTCCGGTCGAGGACGTCGCCATCGCCGCCGGCGTCGGCAAGGGCACGCTCTACCTCTACTTCCCGACGAAAGAGCAGCTCTTTTACGCCACGATTCTGGAGGCGCTCGACGTCCTCATCGCCGAGCTCCGCGCCGCCGTCCGCGCGCACGACGGGGAGAACGCGCTGACCGCGTTCGTCGCCTGCATGCTCGACTTCTTCCGTCGCCGGCGCCCCCTCGCGATGCTCATGCATCGCTACGAGCACCGCCTGCGCGAGCCGGAGGGCGGCGAATGGCGCGCGCGGCGCGTGCAGATGGTCGAGGTCGCGCGCGCGCTCGTCGCGTCGTGCGTCGCGCTCGAGCCGGAGGCCGCGACGCTCGCGACCGAGATGCTCCTCGCGTCCGTGCGCACCGCCGTCTTGAATCAGCCCGACGGCGAAGATCCCGAGCACACCGCGGCGACCGTGGTCCGGATGTTTCTTCACGGCGCGGCGGCCGGCCGCCGGAACGGCAAGAGCACGCGACGCGGCAAGGGCGCGGCGCACGCGCGCGCCGTTGGAGCACGACCGTGACCGCACGGGCGACGCTCGCGGCCCTCGCGTCTCGTCGCGCTCCGATGCGAGCGCTCGTCGCGCCTGCGTTCGTTGTAACTGCACTCGGCGCGCTCGCGCTGGTCGCGACGAGCTGCGCCGATCACCCGACGACCGCGACCGAGACCGCGGCCGCGCAGCCGGCGATCGCGGTCGCCGTCGCGCCGGTGACGTCCGCGACGGTCGAGCGCACTACCGATCTCGTCGGCTCCTTCTTCGCCAACGAGGAGGTCACGGTCGCGAGCCAGATCGAGGCGCGGGTCGTGTGGCTCGGCGCCGACATGGGCGATCACGTCGCGCAGGGCGACGCGATCGTGCGCTTCGACGACGCCGATCTGCAGGCGCAGCTGCGCGAGGTCGAGGCGAGGCTCGTACGCGCCCACGACGACGACGAGCGCGCGCGCTCGCTGCGCGCGTCGGGCATCATGTCGCGCCAGGAGGCGGAGCGGATGTGGAGCGACGCGGCCGTCCTCGAGGCGCAGCGCGATCTCCTCAAGGTGAAGCTCGACCGCACCGTGATCCGCGCGCCGCTCGGCGGCGGGGTGGCGACGCGCTTCGTCTCGGTCGGCGAGGTGGCGCAGATCGGCCGGCCGCTCTTCAAGATCGTCCAAGACGATCCCCTCAAGTTCCGGACGCCGATCCCGGAGCGCTTCGCGTCGTTTCTCCACATCGGGCAGGAGGTCCGTCTCGGCGTCGCCGCCTACGCCGACCGGCGCTTCATTGGCAGGATCACACGCATCAATCCCGCCGCCGAGGAGGCGAACCGCTCGATCTTGATCGAGGCCGAGGTTGCGAATCCCGAGGGCCTGATGAAGCCGGGCTACTTCGGCTCGGGCGAGATCGTGTACGACTCGGCGGCGCCGGCACTGGTGGTGCCGGAGGCGGCGCTCACCACGTTTGCGGGGCTCACGAAGCTCTTCGTCGTCAAGGACGGTAAAGCGGAGGAGCGCGTCGTGCGCGCAGGCGTGACCGTCGGCGAGCACCAGCGCGAGATCGCCGACGGCGTCGCAGCCGGCGAGGAGGTCGCGGTGACGAACGTCGACCGGCTGGAGAACGGCGCCCCCGTCACCGTGACGCGCGCCGAGCCGGTTGCGGCGGCTGCCCAATGAGTCTCGCCGACGTCTGCATCCGCCGGCCGGTCTTCGCGACCATGCTCAGCATGGCGCTCGTCGTCCTCGGCTTCTTCTCCTACCAGCGCCTCGGCCTCGACCTCTTCCCGAACGTTGACTTCCCGACCGTCACCATCACGACGACGCTGAAAGGCGCGAGCGTCGAGGAGATGGAGAGCGGCGTCACCAAGCCCATCGAGGAGATCGTCAACACCATCGAGGCCATCGACGAGCTGCGCTCGACGACGAAAGAGGGCATCTCGACGATCATCGTCCAGTTCCTGCTCGAGAAGAACAGCGCCGTCGCCGCGCAGGAGGTGCGGGACAAGGTCGCGACGGTCGTCTCGCGGCTGCCGAGCAACACGGAGCCGCCGATCATCGAGAAGTTCGACGTCGACGCGAGCCCGATCATGAGCGTCGTCGTCGCGGGGAACCGGAACCTCCGCGAAGTCACGGAGATCGCGAAGAAGCAGATCAAGGAGGTCATCGAGACCGTCTCCGGCGTCGGCG
>VBKW01000380.1 GCA_005879405.1 Deltaproteobacteria bacterium | reverse complement strand
CAGACCTGCCGCGATCTACGTTTCCCCCTGCCTGCTTGCGTTTGTGGGGGCGCGAACTTAGGAAGGGCGGCGTGCGCGCGCTCGGAGGCGGGAGGATGAGGCGGGCGGCGGCGGGCACGCTCGTGCTGATCGTGGGCGTCGCGGCAGCACGCGTCGTGGACGCGGACACGGCGGCGCACGCGACGACCCCGACGTATACGGCGGACGCGCGTGCTGCGCGTACGGGCGACGGCGAGTCGCCGTTCGTGCGGCGCCCGCCGGGTGGGCAAGGGCCTCGACGGGCGCCCGCGGCGCGGCCTTCTCCGGCTGTGCTCACCGAGCGCCACGGCGCCGTGGCGGCGGAGCATCCGAAGGCGGCGGAGATCGGCGGCGAGATCTTGCGGCGCGGCGGCAACGCCGTCGACGCGGCGATCGCGACCGCGTACGCGGTGTGCGTGCTGAACGCGTCGTCGTGCGGCATCGGCGGCGGCGGCTTCATGCTGATCCAGGACGCAAGCGGGACGGTGTACGCGCTCGACTATCGGGAGACCGCGCCGGCGCTCGCGCACCGCAATCTGTATCGCCACGACGACACGGTGCTGGCGGAGCTCGCGCGTCGCGGTCCCCTCGCCGTCGCGGTGCCAGGGGAGGTCGCGGGACTCGAGGCCGCGCGTGTCCGCTTTGCGCGGCTCTCGCGCGCGGAGCTCCTGGCGCCGGCGATCGCGCTTGCGCGCGACGGTTTCCCCATCGGCGCGCATCTCGCCGCCGAGATCGCCGGCAACGCCGGCGCCCTCGCCGGCACGCCGGCGCTCGCGCGTCTCTTTCTGCGCGACGACGGCTCACCGCGGCGCGAAGGCGAGCCGGTGCAGTTCCCGGCGCTCGCAGCGACGCTCGAGGCGGTCGCGGCGGCCGGCGCCGACGGCTTCTATCGCGGCTCCGTCGCCGCCGCGATCGCGCATACGGTCGACGGCAGCGGCGGCATTCTCACCGCCGACGATCTCGCGAAGTACCGGCCGCAATGGCGCACGCCGCTCCACGTCCGCTACCGTGGCTTCGAGGTATTCACCATGCCGCCGCCGAGCTCGGGCGGCGTGCTCCTCGAGATGTTGAATGTCCTCGCGCACGACGACCTCGCCGCGCTCGGCGCGCGCTCGCCCGCGTACCTGCATCTGCTCGCCGAGGCGATGAAGGACGGCTTCGCCGACCGCGCTCGCTGGTACGGCGACCCGGCGTTCACCACGGTGCCGGTGGCGCAGCTGACATCCGACGCCTACGGCCGCGCGCTGCGCGCGCGCATTCGTCCCGACGCCGTGCTGCCGCCCTCGCGCTACGGCACCGCCCCCGACTCCGGCACGACGCATGTATCGGTCGTCGACGACGGCGGCATGGCGGTCGCATGCACGACGACGATCAACACCGCATTCGGCGCCATGGTGATGGACGAGGAGAGCGGCGTCATCCTCAACAACGAGATGGACGACTTCGCGATCGCCCCCGGCGTGCCGAATACGTTCGGCCTGATCGGTGGCGAGGCGAACGCGGTCGCGGCGGGGAAGCGACCGCTCAGCAGCATGACACCCGTGATGGCGCGCAGCGGCAGCCCACGCGCCGGCGAGCCGCCGCCGGAGCTCCTCGCCGTCGGTGGATCGGGCGGGCCGCTGATCATCAGCGCGACGCTGCAAACGCTCCTCGGCTTGATCGATTTCGGGCTCGACGCGCGCGCCGCCGTGGCGGCGCCGCGCATCCACGATCAGTGGGAGCCGGCGCGACTCGGGGTCGAGGCCGGGATCGACGAAGGGGCGCGCGCCGAGCTCGCGCGTCGCGGTCACGACGTGCGGGTGATGCCGTTCGCCGGCGCCGTCGAGGCGGCGACTCATCGCGACGGCCGATTCGACGCCGCCGGCGACCCGCGCAAGAGCGGCGGCGCCGTCACGCGCTGAGTCGTCGCCGGCGCGCGACCGGCGGCGCCATCAGGCGCTGAGCGGCGACGGGTCGAGCGGCGACGAGCGCTGCGCCTCGCCGTCGGACACGTCGCCGGACGGTAGCGTCGGCAATCGCAGCAGGATCGCGACCGTGAACCACAGGTAGATCACGACCTCGGCATCGCCGAAGTTGTACTGGGTCAGGCCGCCGACCAAGAAGCCGACGACCGCGAGCAGCCCCCCGAGCGCCACGCTGCGCGCCGGCTCGGTTGCGATCGTGGGGTCGTCCGCAACACGCGCACCGTCGGCGACGACCGACGGCGTGGCGCCGACGGGATCGCTCGCGACGATCGGCGGCGTCGCGGCGATCGGATCGCTCGCGACGACCGGGTCGGCGGCGGCGAGCGCCCGCCGGCCGCGCCAACCGTGGAAGAGCACGACGGCGAAGAGCGCGACGAACGCCGTCAGGCTCAGCGCGCCGCCGTCGACTTGCATCTGGAGAAAGTCGTTGTGCGCGTGCGCGGTCGTGTCGGCGTCGGGGTAGCGGTCGTAGAACGGTTGGCGGAAGGTCTTGTAGTTGCCGTAGCCCCAGCCGAGGAGCGGACGTTCGCGCGCCATGTCGAGGTTCGCGCGCCAGATCTGCGTCCGCCCGATGTTGGCCGGCAGGTCGAACGCCGAGCGCGTGCGGGCGCGAATCCCGGGATCCACGCCGACGAGCAGGAGCAGCAGCACCACGAGACCGGTGCCGGCGGCGATCGCCGGCCGCCCGCCGCGGAGGACGCCTGTCAAAAGCAGGACGACGGCGAAGGCGAGCCAGACGCCGCGCGTGACGGAGTACACCAGCGCGACCACCATCGCCGTCCAGGCACAGAGGAGCGCGACGCGGCCGCGTCCACCGGCGTGCGCGGCCGTCAGCCAGGCGGTCGCGAACGTCAACGGGAAGAGCAGATTGTGGGCGTACGTGATGCCGGAGGGATGAAACCCTTTCACGCGGTAACCCTCGCCGAGCCAGAACGCGTGCAGGCCCGCGGATCTGCCGACGATCGCGCGTGAGAGATCGACCCCGGTGAAGTGCTGCACGACGGCGTACACCGCCACGGCCGCGGCGACCGCGATCGTGATCGCGACGAGACGCTCCACCTCGGCGCGGCTGCGGACGAGGTGGTACGTCGCGAAGTACGCGCCGACGATCCACAGACGATCATACGCGGCGAGCGACTTGAGCGGCGCCGGCGAGAACGCCGTCGAAATGAGCAACGCCGCCAGGAGAACGGCGAGCGGTAGGTCGAGCGGCGAGCGCGGCAGCGCCCGCCGCGACGGCAAGACGAGCCGCCCCGCCGCCCACGACGGGGCGAGCACGGCCCACACGAGCAGCAGCGCGAGCGCCGCCTGCTGTACGGCGATCCCGAGCGGCAGCGCCGCCGCGAACGCCGCGAGCAGCGTCCAGCGGACGCGCTCGGCCGCGGACCGGCGAGAAGCTGGGAAATAGTCGGCCGGTTTCTCGGCGGCGGCGACAGATGCGATCGTTGCAGCGGGCGCGCGCATCGTCGGCGAGGGCGGCATCCGCGGCGGCGCTCAGCCGACGACGATCGTGTCCTCGCGCTCGGCGCCGACCGAGATCATCGTGATCGGCGTCGCCGTGAGCTCCTCGAGGCGCGCGACGTAGCGGCGCGCGTTCGCGGGCAGCTCCGCGACCGTGCGCGCGGCGGAGAGCGGCGTCGTCCAGCCGGGCATCTCCTCGTACTCCGGGACCGCGGCATCGAGAAGACGCGTGCTCGCCGGCACGCGGGTGAAGCGCTCGTCGTTCGCGCGATAGGCGATGCAGATGCGAAGCGGGTCCATGCCGGTCAGCACGTCGAGCTTGGTGAGCGCGATCCCCGTGAGACCGTTCAGGCGCGCCGCTTGCCGCACCAGGACGGCGTCGAACCACCCGCAGCGCCGCGGCCGCCCCGTCGTCGCGCCGAACTCGTCGCCGGTCTCGCGCAGGCGTTCGCCGATCGGGCCGCGCTCCTCGGTCGGGAAGGGGCCATTGCCGACGCGCGTCGTGTAGGCCTTGCAGATGCCGACGATCGACCGCGCTTCCTGCAAGCCGATGCCGGCGCCGGCGCAGACCGCGCCCGCGACCGTGTTCGACGACGTCACGTACGGGTACGTGCCGTGGTCGACGTCGAGCATCGTCCCCTGCGCGCCCTCGAAGAGGATGCGCCGGCCGGCGTCGATCGCGTCGTGGAGGTAGAGCGCGGTGTCGGTGACGTAGCGGCGCAAGCGATCGCCGTAGCGGCGGTACGCGTCGTAGATGACGCCGAACTCGAGCGCTTGCTCTTTCAAGATCGAGCGCAGGTAGATGTTCTTCTCCTCGAGGTTGCGCTCGAGTTTCTCGCGGAACGTCTCCTCCTCGAGGAGATCGACGAAGCGGATGCCCGTCCGC
>VBKW01000067.1 GCA_005879405.1 Deltaproteobacteria bacterium | reverse complement strand
ATCGTCCGCTTGCCAGTCTGGACGCGCGGTTCGCGCAGGATCTGCAGCCCGTTCGAGACCGCCTCGATCCCGGTGTAGGTGCCGCCGCCCATGCTGTAGGCGCGCAGAAACGCGATCGCGACCGCGAAGAACCCGACCTTGCCGATCTCCGCGCGGCTCTCGTGCGCCGCCGTCGCGATGACGCCGGGAAGCGTGTGCGCGTGGCCGCCGAGCGCGACCAGGATCACGATCGCGTGCGTGATCAGGAAGCCGATGAAGATCGGCACCAGCACAGTGACCGACTCCTTCACCCCGCGCAGATTGAGCAGGATGAGGACGAGGACCGCCGCGATCGCGGCCTCGAGCTTGAACGGCTGCAGCCCGGGCGGTAGGAAACTGAAGATCGCGTCGGCGCCGCTCGCGATCGAGATCGCGATCGTGAGGACGTAATCGAAGACGAGCGCGCACCCCGACACGACGCCAGGGAGCGGCCCGAGGAGCTTGGTGGCGACGAGGTAGCCGCCGCCGCCCGTCGGGAAGAGCTCGATGATCTGCGAATAGCTCGCCGAGATGATGAAGACGGTCGTCGCGGTCGCGATCACGAGGAAGAGCGCGAGAAAGCGCTCGCTCCCGAGATGCAGGTACGCCTCCTCCGGTCCGTAGCACGACGACGACAACCCGTCGGCGCCGAGACCGACCCACGCGAGGAACGCGACCAGCGACAGCTGGTGGAACACGCTGGGCGAGAGGGGATCCTTCGGATCGCCGAACACCCGGCGCGCGATGCGGCCGCGCACGGGTGGAGCGGCCTTGCGCGCGCTCGCAGGCGGGGACGAAGGGCGTCCCGTCGGAATCGTCGCCATACGGAAAGCGTCGCAGAGTAGGAGGCGGGAGGCGAGTGCGCAAGTGTTCAGTCGCGCCGGCGATGTCAGCTTGGAGCTAACGACCCCAGATGAGCCGGTTGCCGATGGTCGATAGCCAGACGAGCAGCGTCATGCCGAGAGCCCCTGCCGCTACGTCCCAGCCTGTCGGGACCTGATATTTGTCCCAGCGGCGAACGTCCGGACCGCATGGCGCATCAGCGATCGTGTGAATGTTGCGACGATTTTGATCGATCGCCAGGTACGTCACTCGGATCGAGCAGGCCGTGGCGTCGCCAGCCGATTCGCAACAACCACGTTCTCGGACGCGCTACCGGACACCGCCGCCGCGCCGGCGGCGGCCCGTGCTCGTAGTGCGCGCCAGGTGCCCACCGCTTCCATCCATCGAACCATACTGCCGACGACGCACGATCGAGCACGACCCTACTTCTGCTGAGCACGCGGCCCGCCACGCGGTTCACAGCACGAGCGATGCGCGCGCCGATGGCGTTCATTCCACGACCGAGTGCGTCGCGGTCGGTCACTTCGACGATCAGGTGCGCATGATTGCCCTGCAACGAGTAGTGCGCGAGACGAAATCCCGGCCGCGCGCAGCCCGCGGCGAACGTACGCTCGAGCTCGCGCACGACGGCGACGGTACGCAGCGACGGTAAGCTCGGACGCAGTCGCAGTGTCACGTGCGCCGGAAGCCGCCGGAACGGAGCGCGAGCCGCGTGCGCCACTCGGGGCTTCGGGCCGGGCTTCCGCCCGGCACCGGGACGGCGCCCGCCCCAACGCGGCGGCGCCGACAGATCGAGTGCGAGCTGAGCTGAACATACATGGCGACGGGACGATCGCATCTGGGCGGCGGTTCTGGGTTCTGGCCGGCGACTTGGGCGCAGTTCAGGCGGGCGGGAAATCGCTGGGACGAAGTCCACCGCGATGGAACGCAAGATGTTCTAGGGATACAGGGCTCGGCCGGCGCGCGAGAATCGACGCAGCTCAGGATGATCGCCGCGGGATATTGGCCTTTGGCGCTCGCTTTCTGTTGTGGAATCGTGCGGCGACGCGACGCGTTTGACGACGCGAAACCGCGACGTCTATGCTCCGCCCGCGAAAGGACCCGCATGACCGCTTCCGCTCAGCGCTCCGACGAGCTCGTACGCACGCTCGAGGCACGCGCCCGCGAGATCCGCGAGAAGACGATCCGGCTCGGCGTGCAGTCCGGCTCCACGCACTTCGGCGGCTCGCTTTCGATGGTCGACATTCTCGTCGTCCTCTACTTCCACGTGCTGCGCATCGATCCGCAGCGCCCGGCCTGGGAAGACCGTGACCGCTTCATCCTTTCGAAAGGCCACGGCGCGACCAGCTACTGCCCCGTCCTCTCGACGGCCGGCTTCTTCCCGGCGAGCAAGATGGACGACATCAATCACCTCGGCAGCGCGTTCGGGATGCACATCGATATGCGCAAGATCCCGGGCGTCGACATGAGCACGGGTTCGCTCGGCCACGGGCTTCCCGTGGCCGTCGGCATGGCACTGGCTGATCGGGTCCAGAAGAAAGATCGCCGCGTGTTCTGCCTCATGGGCGACGCCGAGCAGAACGAGGGCTCGATCTGGGAGGCGGCGCAAGCGGCGGGACACTTCAAGCTCGGGCGCCTCTGCGCGATCGTCGATCGCAACCGCTACAGCTCGGAGGGCGACACCGAAGAGATCCTCGCGATCGAGCCGCTGCACGAGAAGTACGCCGCGTTCGGCTGGAACGTGCGCCGCCTCGACGGCCACAGCATCCCTGCCCTGCTCGACGCGTTCGCCGCGCTTCCCGGTGATGACCACACGAAACCGACCGCGATCATCGCCGATACCGTGAAGGGCAAAGGCGTGTCCTTCATGGAGGCGGGTGCGACGTGGCACTACGGCGCGCTCAGCGAGGAGGACGCGACGCGCGCGATCGCCGAGGTCCGCGGCGAGACGACGTCGCGCTGACGCTCATGCCGTACGGAACCACCTACAACGTCGACACGCTCGAGCTGTTGACGAGCTACGAAGGCTACGGCCGCACGCTCGTCGAGCTCGGCACCGCACATCCGGAGGTCGTCGTCCTCACCGCTGACCTCTCACGTTCGACGCGCGCGACCGACTTCTTCGCCGCGTTTCCCGACCGTGCGTTCAATCTCGGCATCGCCGAGCAGAACATGGTCGGCTGCGCCGCCGGCTTCGCCGCGTCCGGGCTCGTGCCGTTCGTCATCAACATCGCCACGTTTCAAACCATGCGTTCCTTCGAGCAGATCCGCAGCGACTTCGGGTACCCGCGCCTGAAGGGCGTCTTCATGTCGATCTGGTCGGGACTCTCCGGCGGCTACGTCGGCGCCACGCACCACGCGATCGAGGACATGGCGCTCATGCGCCTCATCCCGAACATGGCCGTCCTCGCCCCCGCGAATGCCGAGGACACCGCCGCCGCGACGCGCGCCGCGTACGACTACCCTGGCCCGGTCTACATCCGCATCGCCAACGGCATGGACCCGAGCGGCAACGAGGGGAACCCGTTCGTCCTCGGGACGATGGCCGTCACCCACGAGGGCACGGACGCGACCATCATCGCCTGCGGCGTGCAGGTCGCGGACGCGAACCGCGCCGCGCGGCGCCTGGCAGACGACGGCATCAAAGTACGCGTCCTCTATTGCCACACGGTGAAGCCGCTCGACACCGCCGCCCTCCTCGCCGCCGCGCGCGACACGCGGGCGATCGTCACCGTCGAGGACCACACCACGATCGGCGGCCTCGGCGGCGCCGTCGCCGAGACGCTGGCGGATGCGGGCGCCGCGGCCCGGCTGGTGCGCTTGGGCGTTCCCGACACGTACGCGCCGATCGGCTACGCACCCGAGCTCTACGCCCACTTCGGCTACGATGCCGACGGCATCGTCCGCGCCGTCCGTCAGGCGACGTCGGGCTCGGGGTAGTTCTTCAGCAGGTGGCGGATCAGGTCGCCCGCCGTCACCATCCCGACGACCCGCCCCTCACGCGTCACCGGCAGGTGTCGGATCGAGGCGTTGCGCATGAGGCCGATCGCCTCGTTCGCGGTCGCGAACTCGTCGATCGAGATCGGGTTCGCCGTCATGACGTCGCCCACGCTCATGTTGTCGAGGCGCTTCTCGTCGTGCAGGAGATTGACGACGTCGGTGGTGCTGACGATCCCGATGAGCCGCGCGTGGCCATCGACGACGGGAACCGCGCCGATCGTGTGCGTGGCGAGCTCGCGCGCGACGTCGAGCAGCGAATCCTCCGGCTGCGAAGTGATGACGTGGCCGCTCATCATCGTTCGAATGTGCGCCTGCATCAGCTCTCTGGCGCGGCCGCGCGGCATGCGGCCGGAACGGTACGGGATCGAGTGATCGACCGCAAGTACTCGCCCCGCCGCGAGCGCACGTGCCATGTCGATTCCTGCTTTGCGGTCCCGCCCGAGTTCCGTTATTGCTGGAGGCCCGCGGCAGGCGACCCACCATGCGGAACGCACAGGGAAGCACTCTCGGTCTCGTCCTTTCCGGCGGCGGCGCCCGCGGCGTCTTCCAGGTCGGCGTCTACGAGGAGCTGCTGAACGACCCGCGGTTCGCCGGCCGGCCGATGGCACTCTCCGGCACGTCCGCCGGCGCGATCAACGCGGCGCTCATCGCCGCTGGCAAGACGCCGCGCGAGATGATGGATTTCTGGAACGTGATCGCCGACAACCCGCCAGCGGTCGCGAGCAATCGGTTCTTCCGCACCGCCGTCCGCACCCTTGCCAGGCTGACGCTCCGCGAGTCGTTCGCATGTATGCGGCCGGGTCGGCGCTGGCAGGCGCTGCTGCAGCGCGCGCGCAATCACGTGCCGCCGCGCCCCGGCAGCATGTTGGCGCTCGCGGTCGAGTTCCTCCTCAGCACGCGGTTCGAGCTGATCAGCCAGTTTCTCGAAGGCATCGAGGAGCCGTTCCTCGCCGACACGGCACCGCTGCGTCGTCTCCTCGTCGAGACCTTCCGCGGCGATCACGTGGTGAGCGTCGGCGCGCACCTGGCGATCAGCACCGTCGACGCGCATACCGGTCGGGTCGTCCGCTTCGCGACCCGCGAGACCCCGCTCACGCTGCCGCCCGACTACACGATCGTCGACGCGATCACCATCGACATGGTGTTGGCGAGCGCCAGCATCCCGCTCCTCTTTCCGCCGGTCACGATCGGCTCGCACCTGCTCTGGGACGGCGGTCTCCTCGTCAACACGCCGCTCGCGCCGGTCGTCGCCCTCGGCGCCGACGAGATCGTGACCGTGCTCGTCACCGAGCCGCCCGATCCGACGGCGCGCCGGTTCGCGAACTTCGGCCGTGCCGTCGAGCGCACCGTCGATAGCTTCCTCGAGAACGCCTACAACGTCGACCGCAAGCTGCTCCTCGAGCGCAATCGTCTCTCGCGCCTCGAAGACCGGCATCACTATCGCGACGTCACGCTGTACGAGCCCGTACGACCCGCACGCGAGTGTTTCAACTCCGGCTCGTATCTCTACTTCGAGCGCAGCACGATTGCCGCCGCCTACGAGGCGGGCCGCCGCGCCGCGCACGCCTGGCTCGCCGCCGGTCCGCGCATCGACGACCTCGACGACGCGCACGCCGGGGCCGCCGCGTAACGCGCGATACGGTCGCTACGAGCGCGGCGGACGCGCGTGACCGCGGCGCCGCGCCGCGACGCCGCGGTGAATCGACGTCGGGCCGCGTGCGCCGGCGAGCTTGCGCGCGACCACGACCTTCGACACGAAATGCGGCTCGACGGACTCGACGCGCAGCCCCGCGTCGGCGGCCGCGGCCGCCAAGTCGTCGCGGACGTAGTCGCGGTAGAACGGCTCGTGGAACTCGGCGGCGAAGCGGCCGAGGAAAAAGGCCAGCTCGCCGCTCTCGCCTAGCTGCGCGGAATCCTCGATGACGAGTAACCCGCCCGGGCGCAGCACGCGGTGCATCTCGGCGAGCACCGCGCGGCGAGCCGGACGCGGGAGCTCGTGGAAGAGAAAGACGCTGGTCACCACGTCGAAGTAGCCGGAACGGAACGGCAGCCGCTCGGCGTTGTCGGCGACGAGCGACACGTCGGGGACGTCGGCGAGCACGCGGCGCGCGACCTGCAGGTAATACGGGCTCAGGTCGAGACCGTAGAGGCGCAGCCGCGGGTGGGCGCGCGCGATCTGCGCCAACGTGCGGCCGGTGCCGCAGGCGACGTCGAGGAGGCGCACGTCGGACCGCGCGCCGTCGCCGACGACGCGCGATACCGGCGGGATCACCTGCCGCCGCATGACGTCGGCGGTCCCCGCGAACAGCAGCTCGACGGTGAGGTCGTAGAGCTCGGCGGAGCGGCAGCTCAGATAGCCGTCACTCTGCCAGTGGAAGTTGCGCCGGAAGTACGGCGGGTAGCGCTCGAGGTCGACGTCGCCCGGCAGATCGTCGTGGTCGCGGGCACGCACGCGGCGCAGGACACCCGGGAGATCGACCAGGAACGTCGGCAGCGTGCGCGCGTAGCGCGCGAACGGGATCTGGTAGAGCAACGATCGCGGGTAGAGGCCCTCGTCGACGTTGGCGAGATCCCGTGCCAGCAGCGCTTCGTAGCGTTCGCGCAACGCCATGACCGCGGCCGGATCGGGCGACTCGCCGCCCACGAGCACGCTCGCGACCGCACGCGTCGTCGCCAGCGGTACGCGGATGGCCGTCTGCTGCGCGCGGTACACCACGTGATCGATGCGCCGTCGCACCTCGGCCGCGACCTGCGCGACGCCGGCGTGGAGCGCGGCCCACAGCGACGCGTCCACGTCGGGCATCGCCGTTGCGGCGGCTCGTGTGCTCGGGTTCCGCCGCATCCTCCGACCAGGCTAGCGAATCCGGAGGGCGAGACAAAGAATGGTTTTCGCTCCGGCGCGAACCCCCGTCACCCGTGTGGCTCCCCTATTATTCGGCGTCCAGTCACGTCTCGTCGGCCTTGGAGGCGTCCATGGGCTCGGCTACGGTCTCTGGTTGGAGGACGATCCATGCCGGAACCGGTTCTCGTCGTCGAAGACGATCCCGATGTGCGCGAGGTCATGATCGCGGTCGTCGAGAACGAGGGGCATACGGCCGTACCCGCCGAGAACGGCGCCGAAGCGCTCCAGCTGCTGCGCAACGGCTTGAACCCGTGCGTGATCCTGTTGGACTTGATGATGCCGGTGAAGAACGGCTGGGAGTTTCGCGCCGAGCAGAACGCCGACCCTCACCTCGCCGCGATCCCGACCATCATCGTCTCGGCTGCCGGCAAAGAGGCGATGCGCGACCTCCATCCCGACGGCACGGTGCCGAAGCCGATCGACCTCGACAAGCTGACGAAGCTGCTGAAGACCCACTGCATCCACAACCACCGCTTCGCCTGAGTCTCAGCGCCGCGCTTCCGGACAGGTGACCGCGATCGCGCTGCGCAACGCGGCGAGATCGAGGGGCTTCACCAAGACCGCCTGGGCGTCGCACTCCTCTGCGGAGAGACGCTCGTTCCCCGAGATCACGATCACGGGCACCGTCGCGAGCACGGGCTGGCGACGCCGCTCGCGCTGAAACGTCGCGCCGCTCACGCCCGGCATGTTCATGTCGAGGAGAATCACGCAGGGCGCAAACCCGCTGCGGAGCGTGTCGAGCGCCGCCCCGCCGTCGTCGGCGGCGGCGACTTGGACCCCCTCGAGCCGCAGGTACTCCTTCAGGGCCTCGCGCGACCCGAGGTCGTCCTCGACGAGGAGCACGCTGTGACGGTGCGACGCCGACCGCCCGGTGGCACGCGCGCGCATGTTGCGCCTGCGCGGAGAGTGGTTGCTCGGCGGCGTCGTGCGCATACGTCGGTTTCGCCGCCCTCACGGTAGCTGCACGCGCGCCATAGGCAAGCGCTCGGGGTACTCAGCCTTGATGTGACAGAACCTTCGCGGCGAAAACCGCCGGCGCGCGACGCACGCGCGTGGCGGCGCTTGCGCTCCCGGTGCCGCGGGGTCAGAAGGACGGGCATGGCGGCCATCCACCACTACGAGGTCGAGACCCATTGGCGAAAGCCGGACGCGTCGACGAATCCGATGAACCATCAGCTCGAGCTCGCGGGACGGCGCGCCATCGACGCGTCGGGAGCGCCGCAGTTCAAAGGTGATGCGTCGAAAGTGAACCCGGAGGAGCTCTTCGTCGCCGCGCTCATCTCGTGCCAGATGCTCTCGTACCTCGCGCTGGCCGGACGCGCGGGCGTGGACGTCCTCGCCTACGACGATCATGGCGCGGGGACGATGACGATCGCCGACAAGCGGATGCGCATCACCGAGGTGCGGCTGCGGCCGCGGATCACGATCGCGGCGGGCGGCGACGAGGCGAAGGCGCGATCGCTCGTCGAGGCGGCGCACGAGGCGTGCTTCATCGCCAACTCGGTCGCCTGCGCCGTCACCGTCGAACCGGAGATCGCCGTCGGCTGAGCCGACGCGATTCGCGGGTCGCATCCCGTGCCGGACCTGCCGAAGACGAGCCGCGCGATCGTCCAAGAGGGACCGCGACGTCTCGTGCTGCGCGAGCTGCCGCTCCCCGCAATCGACGCCGAGAGCGCGCTCGTGCGGATCGAGGCGTGCGGCATCTGTGGCAGCGACGCCGAGCAGTACGCCGGCATCCTGCCGGTGCCCTTCCCCGTCGTCCCCGGACACGAGCCGCTCGGCACGATCGCGGCGATCGGCGACCGCGCCGCGCAGCGCTGGGGTGTCGACGTCGGCGACCGGGTCGCGGTCGAGGCGCCGATCCCGTGCGGCCGCTGCCGTGTGTGTCGCGCCGGGCGCTACACGATGTGTCGCGCGCGCGGCGGATTCTTCGCCCACGGCTATGTGCCGCTGAAGCATCCGCCCGGACTCTGGGGCGGCTACGCCGACTATCTCTACCTCGATCCGTGCTCGATCGTGCACCGGGTGCGCGCCGATCTGCCGCCGGCGATCGCGGTCATGTTCAATCCGCTCGGCGCCGGTTTTCGCTGGGCCGTGGAGCTGCCGAGCACGGGACCGGGCGATACCGTGCTCGTCCTCGGCCCCGGCCAGCGCGGTCTCGCGTCCGTGATCGCGGCGCGCGCCGCCGGCGCCGAGACGATCATCGTCACCGGTCTCACGCGCGATGCGCCGAAGCTCGCGCTCGCACGCCGTTTCGGCGCCGATCACGTCATCGACATCGAGCAGGAGGACGCGCGCAAACGGGTCAAGGAGCTCACCGACGGCCGCGGCGCCGACGTCGTCATCGAGGTCAGCGCCAACTCGCCCGAGCCCGTCGCCGAGGCGCTGCACCACGTCGCCGTCGGCGGCCGCATCGTCCTCGCCGGCGTGAAGGGATTCAAGCCGGTCCCCGACTTCGTGAGCGACCTGCTGGTCGTCAAGGAAGCGCACATGCTCGGCGCCTTCGGCGTCACGAGCCCGGCGTACGAGGCGGCGATTCGCCTCATCGAGTCCGGTCGCCTGCCGCTTGCCGAGATGCACACGCACGACTTCGCCCTCGAGGACGCCGAGCGCGCGATTCAGACGCTCGCCGGCGAGATCCCGGGCGAGGTCAGCATCCACTCCTGTCTGTTCCCGACGCTCTGAGCGCGCCCCGCCTCGCGCGACGTCCGCCCCGCGGCTCTTCGTCGTGACGGCCGTCCGCATGCATGCACTGCGGCTTGAGTACCGGCCCGCGACCCGCTAGGCGTGCGACATGTCGGCGCGAGTGCCGGTGCTGTGGCAGTTTCGGCAATCGCACTACAATGAGAAGGCGCGCTGGGCGCTCGACTGGAAGGGCGTCCGCCACATCCGACGCTCGCTCCTGCCGGGGCTGCACGTCGCGCGCGTGCTGTGGATGACGCGCCAGAAATCGGTGCCGGTGCTGGTGCTCGACGGCCGCGCGATCGCGGACTCCACACGCATCATCGCCGCCGTGGAAGCGCTACGACCCGATCCCCCGCTCTATCCGGCGCCGCTGGTGGAGCGACGTCGCGCGCTCGAGCTCGAGGAGTTCTTCGACGAGGAGCTCGGACCGCACCTTCGCCGCAGTGTCTTTCACGACATTCTACCGCACACCGAGTACGCGTCGGCGCTCGTCACGACCGGTTTCCCGCCGCTCGTTCGCACCGCCTATCGCGCCGCGTTTCCCGCGTTGCGCGTCGCGTTTCGGATGGACATGCGGATCTCCGACGAAGGCGCCGCGCTCGGCCGCGCGAAGGTGATCACCGCGCTCGACCGGATCGAAGCCGAGCTGCAGCCCTCGGGCTATCTCGTCGGCGAGCAGTTCAGCGTCGCGGATCTGACGGCGGCGGCGCTGTTGTCGCCGCTCATCAGTCCGCCCGAATATCCGTATCCGCTTCCCGGACCGTGGCCCGAGCCGCTGGCGAGCTTTCGCGCGTCGCTGGCGGGCCATCGCGCATACGCCTGGGCGAGCGAGATGTACCGGCGGCATCGCGGCACGTCGGCGGAGATCACGAGCTGAATCGCGTCGCGACCGCCGACGCGATCGCGCGTGGTGGACACGACCTTGACTCATGACCGCGACGAGACGAAGGTTTCGTCGTGCAGTGCGTCGTCTGCAACGCGGAATTGCTCGAAGGCAAGCGCTTTTGCGTCGCCTGCGGCGCCGAAGCCGCGGCGCGGTGCCCGCAGTGCGGCGCCGCCGTACAGCTGACGTTCCGCTTCTGCCCCGATTGCGGCACGCGCCTCGCGCCCGCTGAGCCGGCGGCAGCGGCGCCGCCACCGAAGGTCCCCGAAGAGCTGGCGCAGAAGCTCCGCGCCGCGTCGCCGCCGACGCTCGAGGAGCGCAAGCTCGTCACGGTCCTCTTCTGCGACCTCGTCGGCTCGACGGCGCTCGCCGAGCGCATGGATCCCGAGGAGTATCGCGATCTCCTCGAGCAATACATGGCGCTCGCGTTCCGCGAGATCTACGCCGTCGAGGGCATCGTCAACACGCTCGCCGGCGACGGCCTGATGGCGCTCTTCGGCGCCCCGATCGCCCACGAGGACGCTCCGCACCGCGCCGTGCGCGCCGCGCTCGCGATTCGCGACGCCCTCGCCGCCTTCAACGCGACCCCCGCCGCGCGCGGCCTCGAGCTGCAAGTGCGGATCGGGATTCACACCGGTCCGGTGATCGTCGGCACCGTCGGCAACGACCTCAAGATGGACTACACCGCGATCGGCGACACGACGAACCTCGCGGCGCGGCTCCAGGCGGCGGCGCGGCCCGGGACGATTCTCGTCAGCCATGCGACGCAGCGCCTCATCCGCGACGCGTTCGTCGCCGAGCTCACCGGGCCGTTCGAGGTGAAAGGGAAACGCGAGCCGGTCGTCGCCTACGAGATCCGCGGCGCCACGGCCGTCACGTCGCCGATGGCGCTCGCCGAGGCGCGCGGCATGACGCCGTTCGTCGGGCGCGGCGCGGAGCTGACGCAGCTGACGAGCTCGTTCGAGCGCGCGCGGGAAGCGCTCGCGCAGGTGGTGGCGATCGTCGGCGACGCCGGCAGCGGGAAGTCGCGGCTCATCTACGAGTTCAAGCAGCGGGTCGCGAACGAGTCGATCGCGTACTTCGAGGCGCGCTGCTCGGCGCTCAGCCAGAACATTCCCTTCGCGCCGATGATCGACATGCTGCGCCAGCACTTCGGCATCGTGAGTGGCGACCCGCCGCGCGAGACGTGTCACAAGGTCTACGCGGCGGTCGCGGCGCTCGACGACGCTCCCGAGACCTTGCATCCGCACCTCTGCCGCTTGCTCGGCATCCACGACGACGCAGCGGCGAACGTGCCGCCCGAGGAGCACCGGCAGATGGCATTCGAGGCCGTCGCCAAGCTCGTGGGGCTCACGAGCCAGCGCCGTCCGGTTGTCATGATCCTCGAGGACCTGCACTGGATGGACGACGCCTCGCGCCAGATGATCGCGCTCGCCGTGGCCAAAATGCACAGCGCACCCGTGATGCTGGTCGTGAGCCACCGCCCGGAGTACCAGCCGGCGTGGCGGTCGTCGGCCGCGCTGACGCATCTCAACCTGCGCCCGCTGCCGGACGAGGACGTGAGCGCGATCGTGCGCAGCGTCGCCGGCGGCCGGCTGCCGACCGCGCTCGAGGAACGCATCCGCGCCACGGCGGAGGGCAACCCCTTCTTCGCCGAGGAGATCACCCGCACGCTCGTCGAGAACGGCTACCTCCTGCGCGGCGACGACCACATCCGCCTCACCCGCCCCGCCGACGACATCGGCATTCCCGACACGGTCCAGGAGCTGATCGGCGCGCGTCTCGACCGTCTCGGCCCCGAGGCGAAGCGCGTCGCCCAGGTCGCGGCGGTGCTCGGGCGCCAGTTCCGCAGCACGCAGCTCGCCGAGATCCTCGCCGGCGAGCGCGTCGACGTCGCGCGCGAGCTCGAGCGTCTCGAGCGACGCGGCATCGTTCACCGCAAGAACGTTCTCGCGCCCGACGAGTACCGTTTCGGCGAGAGCCTGGTCCAGGAAGTCGCGTACGAGGCCCTGCTCCTGAGGGAGCGACGCCAGCTGCACGAGCGCATCGGGACGCTGCTCGAGCGCGAGAGCGACGGCCGTGATCCGGCGCGGCTCGCGTTGCTCGCGCACCATTTCGCGCGCGGCGACGATCGGCGCAAGGCGATCACGGCGCTCCTCCAAGCGGCGCACGCGGCCGAGACCCTACCCTCCTATAGCGACGCGATCGCGTTCTACCGCCAGGCGTGGGAGCTTGCCGACGCCACGTTCACCGAGAGCGGCGGCACGGACGACGAGCTGAAGCGCGCCCTCGTCGATGCGACGCTCGGCGTGCTGCGCATCAGCGTCCTCTACGGCCCGACGCACCACGACGAGGCGGAACGCGCCGCGGAGCGCGGCCGGCCGCTCGCCGCCGAGATCGGCAACATCGACACGCTCGCGAGCTTCCATACCTTTCACGGTCTGGCGCTCATGGGCTGCGAGCGCGAGCACTTCGCGCGCGGCCTCGCGCTCGTCGAGGAGGGTCTCGCCATCGCGCAGCGCGCGCATCTCGATCTCGCCGCGACCAGCATCTCGCGCGGCCTCGCATGGAGCTATCTGCTCGACGGCCAGTTCGAGCTCGCACGCCGCACGATCGACTGGGTCGTGCAGGACCTCGAGGTACGCGGACAGCGCGCGCTGCAAAGCGACGTTTACTTCGGCGCGCGCTGGGTGCGCGAGGGCGTGCTCTACGGCTGCGACGACATTCCGGCGGCCGAGGAGAGCGCGCGCGAAACCTGGGAGATGGCGCGCAAAGGGGGCAACCGCACGGCGCAGGCGGGCGCTGCGGCGACGATCGCGCAAGCCTGCTTCGAGCACACCGACTACGGCGAGGCCGTACGCTGGGCCGACCGCAGCCTCGAGATCTCGCAAGCGATCGGCAGTCTCGCCGGCATCCGCATCTCCGCCGCGGTCGCGCTCGCGGCGCGCCTCGAGGTCGGCGAGCTGGTCGACAGCGCCATGTACGTCGACGCGATCGAGGACGGCTTGGCGCAAGGCGGTAATCTGCCGCTCAACGGCCGCCTCGTGCTCGAGGCGCTGCTCGCGGTCGGCGAGGTGACGCGCGCGAAGCGCATCGCCGACATCGCCAACGGTCGCGGCGGCGGCCGCCTGCGCGAGGCGACGCTCACGTCGTCGCTCGGCGACATCCTCTTCCGACTCGGCCCCGCACACTGGGTCGAGGCGGAGCGCTCGTACACGCACGCGCTCGGTCTCGCGCAAGCGATCGGCTCACGGTCCACCGAAGTCGCCACGCTGCTCGGTCTTGCCGAGCTCGCGACCGCTCGCGGCGACCGCGAGACCGCGCGACGCCACGTCGCGGTCGCCCTCGGGTATTGTCGCGAGCTCGGCCTCACCCGCGTACGGCGTCGCGCGGAGCGCCTCGCCGCCGACGCAGCAGAAGACGCGAAGCAGCTCGCCTAGCAAGGGTTTCGGGAATGCGAGCGCGGCGACGACGAGCCGCGCAGCACCGGAGATGGCCGCGCCGTGCGGCTACGGGCGCGTCGTCGCCTGCAGCATCACTACGGGGTCACGGGCCCGCGGCCGGTGAAAACGGCGATCACGAGGAAGATTACGGCTACGACGACGAACATGTAGCCGATCTCCGCGGACAATCCCGCAACGCCGCGGAGACCGAGAACGGCCGCGACCAACGCGACGATGAAAAAAATCAATGCCCAATGCAGCATGGTTCCTCCCGCCGCGTCGCCGCGGCATTTCCATTCACGCTGGCCGCCGCTCCGGAGGTAGTCAACGCCGCACCGTGGCACGCCGAGATCGCGCGCCGTCGCCGCGACGAGAAGCGTCGGCAGCGCCCGTTCGTCCGGCCGCTCGAACGAGCAGACGACGACGAACTCCCGGCCCGGACGGGTGTCCTCAGACGCACGTACGTCTCGCCGTCGGGAAAGCGGCGGAGCGTCATACCGCCGATCGCCGCGTGCAGGCGACGCGCGAGCGCGGCCCCGAAGCGCGCGTTGCCCGGCAGCGCCAGAACGATAGGGCGCGGCGTCGCCGGTGCGCTCACGGTTGGGCGATCTCGACCGGGCTGGATCGTGCGCGCGGCATTCGTCCGGCAGTTCCGACAGAATCTCGGGTCCGAATGCGACGCCGGTCAGACGCCGAACGGATACGTCTCGGGGACGCCGTGCGTCTCGGTCGTCGCGAGCGGCGTCACCGCGCTCGTCTCGTCGAACCAGACGTACTCGTCGAACTGCACCGGCAGCACGGCCTGGAAGTAGTGGCTCTGCAGCTCCGTGTCCGGACGGTAGACGACGCCGATCGCGCGCTCGAGGCGCGGCGCCATGAGCTCGTCGCGGACGGCGGGACGCGCGCCGCGCCGCAGCGGCAGCACGAACGCCGGCCGTGCGGAGTCGTGACAGAGACGCTCGTAGCTCTCGGGGTGCGCCGAGCGCACGTGCTTCACCTCCATCGGGCTGTCCCAATCGGTTGCCGCCGCGACGGTGCCGTGATCGGTGCCGCAGCCGACGAGGTAGGCGCGGTCGCGGTACTCGGCGCGGCAGAGCTGGCCGACGTTGAGCT
>VBKW01000065.1:12956-29037 GCA_005879405.1 Deltaproteobacteria bacterium | reverse complement strand
CGTTCGGATAGAAGATGACGCGGGCGGAGCCGTCCGGATCGCGCCAGCCGCCCTTCACGCCGATGAATGCGACGCCGTCGGGCAAGGTCGTTTCCTGGCCGTCGGCCCAACGAAACGTCGCGCCGTCGGCGTCGAGGATCAGCACCTGGTAGACGCCGCGACGGACGGCGCGCTCGCGGAGCGCGCGCATCACCCCAGCGACCTTGCGCGTCCCTTGGCGGATCTGACGCGAGCGCCAGCCGCCGGAGATCGCGGGCACGACGAATGCCGCCGCGATCGCGATCACCAACATGACGACGATCAGCTCGAAGAGCGAAAAGCCGGCACGCGATCGCGCCACACCGCCGTCAGTACGTCGGACACGCAACGTCAGCCTTGCCAGCTCCCCACGTCGCGGGCGTCGCCTTCGCCGCCGGGCGCACCGTCCGCACCGTAGCTGTAGAGATCATATTCGCCGTGCTGGCCGGGACTCTCGTAGAGGTACGCGCGTCCCCACGGGTCGAGCGGCACGTCCTTCTTCAAGTACGGCCCGTCCCAGCGCGGCAGCCCGGGAGGGGCGGCGCGCAGCGCCTCGAGTCCTTCCTGCGTGGTCGGGTAGCGTCCGACGTCGAGGCGGAACGTGTCGAGCGCGGTCCCGAGCAGCTCGACTTGCGTCTTCGCCGCCTGAGCGCGTGCCTTGCGTTCGCGCCCGAGGTAGCTCGGCACGACGAGCGCCGCGAGCAACCCGAGGATCACCATCACCACGAGCAGCTCGACGAGCGTGAAGCCGCCCTCGCGCCGCGCGCGCTTGCCCATGATCCGTCGCATACCGTTGATCCTTTCGCACCTCATACGTTGATGTCGTTGATGCTGAAGACCGCCATCAGCATCGAGATGACCATGAACCCGACGATCAAGCCCATGACGAGGATCATCACGGGCTCGAGCAGACTCGTGAGGCGCTTCACCTCGTTCCGCACCTCGCGGTCGAAGTAGTCGGCGGTCGAGAGCAGCATCTCGTCGAGCTTCCCGGTGTCCTCGCCGACGGCGATCATTTGCAGCGCGAGCGGCGGAAACGTGCCGCTGCGACCGAGCGGCGTCGCCATTCCCGCGCCCTCGCGCACGCCGACTTGGACGTCGCCGACCGTGCGCGCGATCACCTGGTTCGTCGCCACCTCGCGCACGATGTCGAGCGCCTGCAGCATCGGCACCCCGCTCCGGAGCAGGGTCCCGAGCGTGCGCCCGAAGCGCGCGACCTCCATGCGCCGGAGCAGGCTGCCGAGCACCGGCATGCGCAGCTTGAAGGCATCGAGGGCGATGCGTCGCTTGCCGGTGCTGACGTAGCGCCAGAGGCCGTAGCTCCCGCCCGCGAGCGCGACGAATGCGGGAATCGTCCACACGCTCGTGAAGAAGTCACTGATACCGAGCATCATGCGCGTCGAGAGCGGCAGCGCTTGCCCGAGGTCGGCGAACATCGTCGCGAACTTCGGCAGCACGAAGACCAGCAGCACGGCGACCGATACGGCGCCGACGCCGGTGAGGAGGATCGGATACGTCATCGCCGAGCGCACCTCGTCGCGCAGCTCCTGGACGTTACGCAAGTAGTCGACGAGCCGCGCCAGCACGTCGTCGAGGACGCCGCCGATCTCGCCCGCCTTCACCATGTTCACGTACAGCGGTGGGAATGCTTTCGGGTGCTGCGCGAGCGCCTCCGCGAGCGACGACCCGCCCTTCACCGAGTTCAGCACCTCGCCGGTGACGCGCTTCAAGTCGCCGGGCGCGAGCTCGGTGAGCGTCGTGAGGCTGCGATCGAGGGGCATGCCGGCGGCCAGCAGCGTGCTGAGCTCCTGGGTGAAGACGAGCACGTCCTTGTTCTTGACGCGCTTCGCGCCGAACGACGGCAGGGCGATCGGCGTCCGCGCCGGGGCAGCCGTCGTCGCGCCGGCGCCGATCCGCAGGGGAATCAGGCCGCGTTCCTGCAAGCGGAGCACGACGGCGCGTTCCTCGCCCGCCTCCATCGCGCCCTCGACGATCTTCCCCTGGTAGTCGGTCGCTCGGTATTGATACTGGCCCATTGTGCCCTGATCCGCGATTCCGCAGCGTTTTTGCCGTGCTTTCGCCCGTCCGGAAACCTATCGTGTTCTGCCCGGCTTGCCGAGTCCCCCGATTCCTGGGGCAATTTGCGTCGCGATACTTCGTTGCTCGGTCGCCGGGCGTGCTCGGCGTAGCGCTGCTACGCCTGCGCGGCCCGGCTTCCTCGCGCCTCGTCTCGCTCGCAACTTGTCCCAGTACCAGCCGTCGTTCGTCTGGCTCGCAACTCGACCCAGGTCCGCCCCCGCCGCCAAGAACCCGCTCTGCGCGTGTCGAGCTGATCGCCGACGGGCTCCGCTACGAGCGGGCGGCCCGAGGCGTGGCGTCGGGGGCAGCTGTCGCGGGCTCGTCCTCGGAGGACGCCGCAAATTGTTGCTCGTACAGACGGCGGTACTCGCCGCCGCGCGTCAGGAGATCGTCGTGCGTCCCCTCCTCGACGATGCGACCATCGGCGAGCACGACGATGCGGTCGGCGCGCTGCACGGTCGAGAGGCGGTGCGCGATCACGAACACGGTGCGGCCGGCCATGAGGCGCTCGAGCGAGCGCTGCACGCGCGCCTCGGTCACGGTGTCGAGCGCGGAGGTCGCCTCGTCGAGGATCAAGATCGGTGCGTCTTTCAAGAACGCGCGCGCGATCGCGAGCCGTTGGCGCTCGCCGCCCGAGAAGCGCGCGCCGCGCTCGCCGACGACGGTGTCGTAGCCACGCGGCAGCCGCTCGATGACGTCGTGGATCTCCGCCATCTCCGCCGCACGGACGATCGCGTCCTGGTCGGCGTCGGGTGCACCGTAGGCGACGTTGGTGCGGACGTCGTCGTCGAAGAGGAAGACGTCCTGGGTGACGATCCCGATACGCGCGCGCAGCGACGCGCGCCGGACGCGACTGACGTCCTGGCCGTCGATGAGAATGGCGCCGGACGTGGGCTCGATGAATCCGGCAAGCAGGTCCATCAGCGTCGATTTGCCGGCGCCCGACGGGCCGACGAGCGCGATCGTCGCGCCCGCGGGCGCGGTGAAGCTCACGTCGGCGAGCACGGGCCGCGTCTCGTACGCGAAGTGCACCTGGCAGAACTCCACGGCGCCGGCGTCGACGACGAGCGGCGGACGGTCGTCGCGCGGCGGCTCGGTCGGCTCGTCGAGCACCTGCGCCGTGCGGTCAAACGCGCCGAGCGCGCCCTGAATCTCGAGATTGCCGCGGCTGAGGCGCTTCACGGGCTCGTAGGACAGGCCGAGCGCGACGAAGAACGACGCCAGCTCACCGAGCGTCATGTGTCCGGAGAGCACCTCGCGCCCGCCGTAGGCGACGATCGCCGCCGCCGCGAACGCGAGCACCATCTCGCTCACCGGACTGCTCGCCGCGATGAGATGCCGTGCCGAGCGGCGCATCGTGTAGAGCCGCTGGTTGCGCTCCTCGAATCGCGCCTTCTCGTACGCGGTCATGCCGAACGCCTTCACGATCTTGTTGCCGGCGATGCCCTCGTGCGCGACGGCGCTCAGCTCCGCGAGGCACTCCTGCTCGAGACGCACGCGCTTGCGGCGGAAGCGGCCGAAGCGCACGAGCGGATACACCGCCACCGGCAGGAGGACGAGGGACATGAGCGCCATCCGCCAGTTCTGGTAGACGAGGAGCGTCCCGAGGGCGACGACGCTGAAGGCGTCTTTCAGCGTCGTGAGGAGCGTCGTCGCGATCATGCTCTGGATCATCCCGACGTCGGCGACGATGCGCGCCACCAAGGCGGCCGCGGGCGTGCGGGCGAGCGTCGAAAGCGGCAGATCGACGATGTGCTCCTGGAGCGCGCGCCGCATGTCGCGGCAGATCGCGTCGCCGGCGACGCCGATCCAGAACGTCTGCAGGTACTCGAGCGAGGTCTTGCACGCGTAGAACACGAGGACGAGGAGCGGCGCCCAGCGGACTATCGCGATGTGCTGGCGCAGCAAGTGCTCGTCGAAGATCGGCTTCACCAGGTACGCGACGCCGGCGATCAGCACGGCCCGCAGCGCCATCACGGCGAGGGCGCCGGCGAGCATCGGCGCGTACGGCCGGGTGAACGTCCAAAGCCGGGCCATCGGGCCTCAGATTTACCAGGAGCCGCGCGCGGCTGATACCGTCGCGGCGAGCTCCTCGACGGCGGCTGCCGTCGTGTCCCACGTGAGCGTGCGCGCCGCCTCTGCGGCGGCGGCGGCGCCGAGGCGTGGCGCGTCGGCGAGCGCGCGCGCGATTGCGTCCGCGAGCGCGGCGGGGTCGCGCGGCGGGACGAGGAATCCGGTCTCGCCCGAGCGAATCAGGTCGGGCAGGCCACCGACGGCGCTCGCCACGACGGCGCGGCCGCAGGCCATCGCGAGCGGCGCGACGCCGCTCTGGCTGGCGCTCCAGTACGGCAGGGCGACGACGTCGGCGGCGCGCAAGCAGCAGCCGACCTCGGCGCTCGCGAGAAAGCGGTCGAGCAGGACGACACGATCGGCAATGCCGAGGCGCTCCGCCTCGGCGCGATACCAGGCGGCATCGTGGTGGTAGATCTCGCCGGCGACGACGAGCTGCACGTCGGCGGGCAAGTGCGCGACCGCCTCGAGGAGCGTCGGCAACCCCTTGTAAGCGCGGACGTAGCCGAAGAACAGGACGCGGCGGGGCGCCGGCGGAATTCCGAGCGCCGCGGCGCACGCCGCGCGGACTGGTTCGCCGGCCGCCGACTCGTGCGGACACACCGGTCGCTCCGCGGGATGCGCAATGCACGCGACGGGCCGTCCCGGATATCGCGCGCGCAGGACGGCCGCCTCACTGCTCGACTGGACGACGAATGCGTCGGCGCGGCCGAGCGCGAGACGCGCGACGACGCGCCCGGCGGGCACAGGCTCGTGCGGCTCGAGGTTGTGACAGAAGGCGATCATCGGGACGCCGCGCCGGTGCACGAGACTCGTGATCGCGACGAACGCAGGCGCGAAGAACGGATGCCACCACTCGAATACCGCCGCGTCGCAGCCCGCCGCCGCCGCAGCGACGCGCGCCCAGCTGCGCGGCCCGATCGAGTCGAGGAGCGGCGTCGCGGGCGGCACCACGCCCGTCGCATCGCCCGTCCCCGCACGCTCGTCATGCGTACCGCCCGGCTCGTACTGCGTGCGGCCGGGAAAGAGGAGCGACGGATAGAGGCGACGATACGAGATCCGGCGCACGTCGTGGCCGCGGCGCGCGAGCGCGGCCGCCAAGCGGTCGTGGTACTGGGCGATGCCGCCGCGGAGCGGCGCGCTCGGTCCGATCAGCGCGAGACGCATCGCCGGCGCGGCGGCACGCGTCACGACCGGACGCGGCGGCGCGACGGCGGTCTCACGCGCCGAGCACCCGTCCGTCCATCGGCTGCGACGGACGCGCGCCGAGCGTGGCGAGGATCGTCGGCGCGAGGTCGGTGATCGCGACGTCGCGCGTCGGAAACCCGGGACGGTTCACGTACAGGAGCGAGTCATCGTACGTGTGCATCCCGGTGAGCGCGCTGCGCCCGAAGAGCTCGTCGCGCGCCACGGCACCCTTGATGTCGAAGCCGTCGTGGAAGTGCAGGACAGCGTCCGGCGCCTGCTCGAGCAGCGGGCCGCGGTAGATCTCGTCGCGCCGAAAGACCTGCTTCACCGGCCGGCGATTCCCGTTCACCGCCGCACCCGGGTACTCGATCGCGGCGAGGCCCGTCGCGATGCGTTGCAGAAGCTCTTCGGCGTCCGCCCCCGGCTCGACGACGCCGTTCGCGAACCGGCCCTTCAGGTTGAGATAGATACGGCCGGGATCGAGGATGAACGCCTTCGAGGACGGGTCGAGGTCGGCGATGGACTTCGGCGTCGACGTCTTGAACGCCAGGAGGCCCTGCTGCCGCAGCCACACGTTCGGGTAGAACTCGGTCTCGATCAGCGTGTGGCCGTGGTCGGCGATCACGAAGAGCGGTGTGCCGTCGGGGAGCGCGTCGACGAGCTCGCCGATCGTCGCGTCGACCGCGGCGTAAAAGTCGAGGAAGCGCTGGTGCAGCGGCGACGCGCGGTCGGCATAGGCGTTCCAGAAGTAGTGGTGCAGGCGGTCGGTCTCGGTGATGACGCCGATGAAGCAGTCCCAGTCCTCCTCGCGCAGAAAATGCCCGAACGCACGCCGGCGCGCGGCGAGCGTGTCGTGCAGGTCGCGAAAGAACGGATCGACGCGCTCGTTGGCGTTCACGTAGTCGACGTCGATCTTGTAGCCCTGGCTCTTCAAGAGCGGCAGCACGCTCGCCGGCGTCACCGCGCGCTCGATGTTGACCGCGACGAACCCCGAGACGAGGACGCCGTTGATGTCCTTCGCGGGATAGGTGTTCGGGATGTTGAGGACGATCGAGCGCCGGCCTTCCGCACCGAGCACGTCCCAGATCGTCGGCGCCTGCACGTGGCGGTAGTTCGGGAAGTACACGGCGTAGGAGTCGCGCTTCACGTCGGTGAAGCCGTAGATGCCGTGGCGTCCCGGATTCGCGCCGGTCATGAAGCCGGACCACGACACGCTCGAGATCGTCGGGATGGTCGACGTCATCCGCGCGAGCGTACCGGCGCGACGGAGCGCCGCCATGCGCGGCATCACCCCCGCGTCGGTGAGCGCCTCGACGAGCGGCGCGCCGACGCCGTCGAGACCGATGACGGCCACGCGCCGCTTGCCCTTCCGCTTGCGGAAACGATCGAAGAGACCCATGCGATGCTCTCGCGTGCGAGCGGCGCGCGCTACGCGTCGTCGTCCTTCTGCTCGAGCGCCTCGCCGGTGATCACGACCTCGCCGTGCTGATTGGTACAGGTCGTCCGACAGCGCAGGCGGCGGCTCTGCGGCAGGATCTCGATCACGGTGCTGCGGGCGGTGATCGTGTCGCCGAGGAAAACCGGGCGCAAGAAGCGCAGCATCTGCTCGACGGACACGCCGCCGGGAAGCTGGAGGAGACGCGCGTTCGCGGTCGAGAGCAGGCTCGCGGTGAGCATCCCGTGCGCGACCCGCCGGCCGAAGCGCGTGCCCCGCGCGTACGTCTCGTCGAGGTGGACCGGGTAGACGTCGCCGCTCAGCCGCGCGAAGAGCTCGACGTCCGCCGCCTCGATCGTCTTCGAGTACACCGCCTCGTCCCCGACCTTGAACTCCTCGAAGCGCTTGACGTCCATGGCATCACCGCCGTGGCGCGCGCTCGACGAGCGTCGCGAGATCGTCGATAGTCTGCACCGCGGTGAGGTCGTCGCTCGGCACGCGGATGCGGAACTCCTCGTCGAGCGCCGCGGCGATCTCGGCGAGGCTGAGCGAGTCGAGCGCCGTGATTTCCGAGAGCAACGCCGCGGGCGTAACGGTGCGGAGCGGCACGTGGAGGACCGCCGCGACGACGTGCTGCACGCGCTCGAGAATGGTCGCTCGCGATTGATCGGTCATGGGTCGACGCGAAACGATGCCCCGGCCGGAAGGGTGCGTCTCCTAGCGCTCGACCCCGCGCCTGTCAACGTGACGCCGGCCGACCGACAAAGGACGCCGCAACGGTCGGCCGTCACCAGCGCGCCACCACGGCGCCCGCCGTGATGCCGCCGCCGACGGCGTTCAGGACGACGAGGTCGCCGGCGGCGAGCCGCGCGTCGCGCACCGCCTCGGTGAGCGCGATCGGGATCGACGCCGCCGACGTGTTGCCGTAGCGGGAGAGGTTCACGTACGCCCGCGACTCGTCGATGCGCAGCAGCTGCAGCATCATGCGAATGATGCGCAGATTCGCCTGATGCGGCACGAAGAGCGCGACGTCTTCCGGCGTCGCGCCGGCGGCGGCGAGCACCTCGCGCGTCAGATCGACGAGGTGCTCCACCGCGACGCGAAACACCGCCGGTCCGTCCATGTGCATCCACCCCGGCTGGCCCCCGTCGGCCGTGGACGCAGCGATCGGCGCCGTGAGGATCGGCCACATCGCGCCGAGCGCGCGCAAACGGCACGCGAGGATGCCACGCGCCTCCGGGCGCGCGTCGGCATCGACCTCGAGCACGACTGCGCCGGCGCCGTCGCCGAAGAGCGGCGCCGTCGCGCGGTCGGCGGGATCGACGAACGCGCTCAGGCAATCGGCGCCGACGACGGCGACGCGCGTGTAGTCGCCGGCGCGAATGCCCTGGTCGGCGACCGCGAGCGCGTACGGAAACCCGGCGCACGCCGCCGCGACGTCGAACGCCGGCGCGTGCGCGAGGCCGAGCCGCTCGTGGAGCAAGCACCCGAGCGACGGGAAGCGGTACGCCGACGATGCGGTCGCCACGACGATCGCGTCCAGATCCGGCGCCGCGATGCCGGCCGCGGCGAGCGCGTCGCGGGTCGCGCGCTCCGCGAGATCGACGAGCGACTCGCCCGCAGCGAGAACGCGCCGCTCGCGGATCCCCGTGCGCTCGATCCAGCCGTGCTCGACGCCGAGCCGGTCCTCGATCGCGGCGTTCGCGACCACCTGCGCCGGCAGGGCGGCGCCCGCGCCGGTGAAGCGTGCCCGTCGCATGGCGGACGTCTACGTCACGCGGGGCGCGAACGCCACTCGGCGTGACGCCACGACGGCGGGAGCATGCGCCGAGCACGCGATCGTGACGACATTCCCGTGCGTCGATGCCACAGCCGCTGCTCTGCATGATTCTGCGTGACGTGCCGATGCGCGCGCGGCATCACGTGCGAAGCCGCCGTCGCTTTTCCGCCGCCGCCGCGCATTCATGAGCGGGCCACGTCGTTGCAGCGCTCCCTCGCCCGTGAAATCGACGTCGTGCGTCGGGTACGGTGCTTGCTGCCCGCAGCGCCATGCGCGCCGCAAGATCTCTGTCCTTCGTCGGTTCGGTTCTGCTCGTCACCGCGTCCTGCTTCGCGGCGAGCGCGAGCGCGGGCACCGGATCGCACAAGCACGTGCCGAGACGCACCGCCACACCCACGGGAACGCCGACCGCGAGACTCGCAACGCCGACGGCGACACCGCGTCCCGCGACGGCGACGCTACCGCCGGCGACGGCGACGCCGTTGCCACCGACCGCGACGGCCACGGCCACGCGCACCGCGAGCGCGACGCAGACGCCCGCGTCGACGTCGACGGCTACGCCGACGCCCATCGTCACGACGGCGCCCACACCGACCGCCACTGTGACCGCGACGCCGGCGCGAACAATGACGCCGACGCGCACCCCGACGCGAACGTCGACGCCGGCCGTGACGGCGACACAAGCTCCGCCGACGCCGACGGCCACACCGGCGGCGGCATGCTCCATCTTCCCGCCGGACAACCCGTGGAACGTCGACATCTCGGGCTACCCCGTCCACCCGAACTCGGCGAGCTACGTGAATTTCATCGGCGCGACCAAGACCCTCCATCCGGACTTCGGGACGTTCTATCTCGGCGCCCCGATCGGCATTCCGTGGGTGCTCGTGCCGGGCGACCAGCCGCTCCTGCCGGTCGATTTCCTCTACGCCAGCGACAGCGATCCCGGCCCGTACCCGATCCCCGACGACCCGCCGATCGAAGGCGGCGCGAGCAGCGACGGCGATCGACACATCCTGATGCTCGACCTCGATCACTGCGAGCTCGACGAGCTCTACTGGGCGTGGCCGCCGGGCCAGGGACCGAACCCGAGCACCACGCGCTGGTACGCCGGCTCAGGCGCGATCTTCGATCTGCGATCGAACGCGCTGCGGCCCGACGGTTGGACGTCCGCCGACGCCGCCGGCCTGCCGATCTTTCCCGGGCTCGTTCGTTACGACGAGGTCGTCGGCGACGGCGAGATCCGTCACGCCTTGCGCTTCACCGTACGCGCGACGCAGCAAGGCTTCATCCACCCCGCGACCCACTACGCGTCGTCGAGCACCGACCCGACCCGTCCGCCGATGGGTCTCCGCATGCGCATGAAGGCCTCGTACAGCTGCGCATCCTACAGCGCCGAGGTGCAGATCATCTGCGCCGCGCTGAAGAAGTATGGCATGTTCGTCGCCGACAACGGCTCCGACTGGTACGTCTCCGGCGACCACGATCCACGCTGGAACGACGATGCGCTCGGTGACTTGAAGCTCGTCCCCGGCAGCGCGTTCGAAGCCGTGTACACAGGCGAGATCCTGCACACGCCGCCGCCGTGAGCGTCGTCGTCGCCGGGCAGTGGAGCGTTCGACCACCCGCGGCCGATCGTCGCCCGCTGCACGCGCTTGACAGCCCGTCCCGCGCACGGAATCGCTGTCCGATGCCCGTTGCCGCGGCGTGGACGTCCAGGCGCTATCGATGGCTCCTTCCCTGGAGCGCGCGCAGCCGGCGCACGACGCAGGCCTATGCGCGTCTCAGCGGCCGGATCGAGCTCACGCTCGATCCCGAGCGGCGCGCCCGTGCCGGCGCCCGCATCGCGCGCGCGCTCGGATGCTCGGCCGCGGCCGCCGACCGGATCTTCGCGGCGAGCCTCGTCTCGGAAGCGCAGGAGGAGGCCGACACCGTGTGGTCGATGCGTCACGCGCAGACGTGGCCGGACCTCTTTCGCGCGCCCGCCGACGAGCCGAGGCCGCGGGGCGCGACGGTCTACGTCACACTGCACTTCGGCAGCCCTATCCTCGCGTTCCTCGATCTCCGCCACCGGCGTGTCGCGGACGTGCGGCTCATGATGCGGCCGCTGTCGCCGGCGAACCCGATGGCGGACGCAAAGCGCGCCTTCGCGGTCCGCAAAGTGGCATGGGTTACGACGACGTCGGGGTGCGAGCCGCTCCCTACCGACGCCGCGGGAACGGCGCGCGCCCGCGAGCATCTCGTCGCCGGCGGCGCACTCTACGCCGCCATCGACGTCCCCGGCGACGTCGTGAGCCGCGCGGCCGCCGTGACACTTTTCGGCGAGCGCATCCTCGTCTCGGCGGGCATGATGACGCTCGCCCGCCTAACCGGCGCCGCGCTGCAGCCCGTCGTCGCCGTGCGCCGCGGGGAAACGCTCGCGCTCCGCTACGGCGCCCGCATCCCCCCCGGCAACGACACCGAAACCCTCACCGCCGCCTTCCACGAGGTCACCAGATTCATCACCGACGACCCCGGCCAATGGTGGCTATGGCCGTACATCGCACCCGAGCAGGCAGCCGACGGGTAACGCGCCACGGCGCGGCGCGACGCGCAGCCGGACGCGACGCGCGCGAGCGATCCTCGCGCGCAGCCGAGCCCCCCGCTCCGTCGCCGCCGCCGCGATGCTCTTCGAACACACGCGGACCCCAACGATCGCCCCAACCGACGAACGCTACAGCTTGCGCGCCGCCTCGTAGTCGTCGTCGATCCGCCGCGCGGCGTCCACCATCATCTCGCCCAGAAGCCCGGTCGTGAAGAGCTGCACACCGACGACGACCAGCAGCACGCCGAAGAGGAGGAGCGGGTGGCGGTGCATGATGTGCCCGTAGCGCAGCCGCAGATACGCGATGTAGGTGCAGATCGCGAGCCCGACGGCGACGAGGCCGGCGCCGGGCAGGGAGAAGAAGTGCGCCGGCCGGCGGTTGTAGCGGGTGAGGCAGATCACCGTCACGAGATCCATCACCCCGCGCAGCATGCGCGACCATCCGTAGCGCGAGCGGCCGACCGCGCGCGGCCGGTGCGTCACCGCGATCTCCGCGACCTGGAATCCACGCCAGTGCGCGAGGAGCGGGATGAAGCGGTGCAGCTCGCCGTAGAGCGGCACCTCCGCCGCGACCTCGCGCCGGTACGCCTTGAGGCCGCAGTTCACGTCGTGGAGGGTGATGCCGGAGGCGAGGCGCGAGAGCAGGTTGAAGACCCGCGACGCGAAGACCCGCGTCGGCGGATCCTGCCGCGCGGTTTTCCAGCCGCTCACGAGGTCGGCGCCATCGTCGAGCTTCGCGAGGAGGCGCGGAATCTCGCGCGGGTCGTCCTGCAAGTCGCCGTCGATCGTGACGAGGCGCGCGCCGCGCGCGGCACGAAAGCCGACGGCGAGGGCCGCCGATTTGCCGACGTTCGTCCGGAGGCGCAGGCCGCGGACGCGCGGCTCACGACCGCGGATCGCCTCGATCGCCCTGAACGAGCCGTCCGTCGAGCCGTCGTCGACGAAGATCAGCTCCCACGCGACGCCGAGCGGCGCCAACGCCGCCGCGCACTCCTCGACGAGGGTCTCGAGCGTCGCGCGCTCGTTGTAGACGGGAACGACGATCGAGAGCTCGGGCGCCCCGACGTCCCACGCGTCGCCGACATCGTGCGGTCGCTGCGAAACGGCGCCTCCCGCCATGCGGCTACTCCCCTCCATTGCTTCGCCGCCGCTGTGCGGCACCTACTCCGGTACGCCGCCGCCTGGCCGCGTCATTCCTCCTGCGTGACGCGCAGCACCTCGGAGACCGTCGTCGTGCCCTCGCGGACCTTGAGCCAGCCGTCGTCACGCAAGGTGCGCATGCCGCGGCCGGTCGCGACCGTTTTGATCGCGTCGGCGGATGCGTGTTTCAGGATCTGCTCCCGCACGCTCTCGTTCATGAGCAGCAGCTCGTAAATGCCGCTGCGACCGCGGTAGCCGGTGCCGGAGCACTCCTCGCAGCCCATCGCGCGATAGACGGAGCCGTTCGTCGTGGCGCTCGCCGCCGCGGCGCTCGCGAAGCGCGCCGCGGTCGCGCTCGTCACCTCGCCAGCGCCGAGGAGCGCCTGCTCGGCGGGCACGGCCTCGCGGCAGCGCACGCACACGTTGCGCACGAGGCGCTGCGCCAACACGCCGAGCAGCGACGATGCCAAGAGATAGTCCTCGACGCCCATCTCGAGGAGACGGCTCACCGCACCCGCGGCGTCGTTGGTGTGCAAGGTCGAGAACACCAAGTGGCCGGTCAGCGCCGACTGGACGGCGATCTCGGCGGTCTCCGGGTCGCGGATCTCGCCGACCATGATGACGTCGGGGTCCTGACGCACGATCGAGCGCAAGCCGGCCGCGAACGTGAGGCCGATCTGGGGCTTCACGTGGATCTGGTTCACGCCCGAGACCTGATATTCGACCGGATCCTCGATGGTGATGATCTTCTTGTCGGGCGAGTTGATCTTCTCGAGCGCGCCGTAGAGCGTCGTCGTCTTGCCGCTGCCGGTCGGGCCGGTGACGAGGAGCATGCCGTACGGCCGGACGATCAGCTTCTCGAACTCGCCGAGCGTGTCGGCGGGGAAACCGAGCTGCTCGAGATCGAGGACGATGGTCGAGCGGTCGAGGATGCGGAGCACGACGCTCTCGCCGTAGAGCGTCGGCAACGTCGAGACGCGGAGATCGATCTCCTTCCCCATCGTGCGCAGCTTGATGCGGCCGTCCTGCGGCAGGCGACGCTCGGCGATGTTGAGCTTCGCCATGATCTTCACACGCGAGACGATGGCGGCTTGCTGGCGGCGCGGCGGCTGCTCGATGTCGTGCAGCACGCCGTCGATGCGGTAGCGGACCTTGAGCTCGTTCTCGAAGGGCTCGATATGGATGTCGGAGGCGCGTTGCTCGACGGCGCGGTTGATGACCAGGTTCACGAGCCGGATGACCGGCGCCTCGCTCGCGAGGTCGCGGAGGTGGTTGACGTCCTCCTCGTCCGAGCCGACGTACTCGAGGCTGAGCTCGCCGGTCTCGACCGCGGGCTCCTTCGCCTCTTCGTAGCCCTCGAGTGCGGCGATGATCTCCTTCTCGCGGGCGAGGAACGGCCGCACGTGGAGACCGGTCGCGACCTCGAGCCCGTGCATGCTGTCGAGGTCGCTCGGATCGGCCATCGCCACCGTGAGCGTGCCGTCCTGGATCTCGAGCGGCAGGATCTTCGAGTGGCGGAGAAACTGGATGTTGACGGCCGACAACGTGACCGGGACCGCGGGGAACTCCTTGCGGCCGACGAGCGGGATGCCGAGGTGCTCCGAGAGGAGGCTGATCAGGTCGTCCTCGGAGATGAATCCGAGGTCGAGGAGGAGGCGCTCGAGGCGCTCGCCGCGCTCTTGCTGCAGGAGGCGGACCTTGCGAATGTCCTCGGCGCTGACGCGGCCGCGCCCGAGCAGCAGGTCTTCCAAGCTCTTGCGCTCCACGGGCGTCACGCCGTCCTTCTGGTGCGGCGCATCGGGGGTAGTCGTCTCCCCTCGCTCCAACACGCGCGCCTCCATGTAGAATGTCCTAACACAGCGCCAAAGGCACCTTCAACGCAGGTCCGGACAGGCGCGACGAAATCGCCGCGGATTCAGGCCTGCGGGTCGGCGGCGACCCGGTCGCGCCAATATTGCAGCAGGTCGCGCAGCGTCTGCCGTAGGGGGATCGTCGGCGACCAGCCGAGGGCGGACGCGCGGGCGGCGCTGCCGACGACCGTGGGCACCTCGTTGGGCCGTAGACGGCCGTGCTCCTCGTGGCACTCGATCGTCACCCGGCTTTCCGCCCGCAGCCACTCGACGATCGTCCCGATGCTCGTCGCAACGCCCGCGCAGAGGTTGTACGCCTCGCCCGGCGTGGCGCGCTCGGCGAGCAGCGCGTAGCCGCGGACGACGTCGCGCACGTCCGAAAAGTCGCGCGCCGCCTGGAGGTTCCCGACGCGGAGCATCGGCGGCGCGAGGCCGGCCTCGATGCGCGCGATCTGGCGGGCGAAGTCGGAGCACACGAAGGACGGCCGCTGTCCCGGCCCGGTGTGATTGAACGCGCGCACACGAACGACCGGGCACTCGCGTGTCCACCAGCGCTCGAAGGCGGCAAGATCGGCGGCCGCTTTCGACACCCCGTAGAGATTGACCGGCCTGAGCGGTGTCGTCTCGACGATCGGCAGCTCCTGCGGGGCGATCGCGCCGTACGCCTCCGACGAGCCGGCGATCACCACCGGCGCCCTCGGCGCCGCCGTGCACGCGGCGTCGATCACGTGCACGGTCCCGAGGACGTTCACGGCAAGCGTCCGCGCCGGATCGACGTCGGCGTCGCCCGCGAAGGAGATCGCAGCGAGATGGAAGACGCGCTCGGGCGTGGCCGCCGCGAGCGCGCGCTCGACCGCCACACGATCGGCGACGTCGAGCACCACGACCCCCGCCGGCTCGAAGCGTGGGTGACGCGCGGCGAGCGCCGCCAGCGCCGCGCGATCGGCGCTGCCGGCGACCGTGCCCGTGACGTCGTGACCCGCGGCCAGGAGCGTTTCGGCGAGATGGAGCCCGACGAAGCCGCCGATTCCGGTGACGAAGCAGCGCACCCGCGGCGCTCAGCTCGTGCCGTACCGCGCGCGATCGGCGTCGACCATCATCGTGACGAGCTGCGCGAAGCCGACCTTCGGTTTCCAGCCGAGGACGCGTCGCGCCTTCGCCGCGTCGCCGACGAGGTGGTCGACCTCGGCCGGCCGAGTCAGTGCCGGATCTTGGACGACGTGCTGTCGCCAATCACGGCCGATGCACCGAAAGGCGATCTCCACCAGCTCGCCGACGCTGTGCGACTCGCCGGTCGCGACCACGTAGTCGTCGGGCTCGGGCTGCTGCAGCATGAGCCACATCGCCTCGACGTAATCGCCGGCGAAGCCCCAGTCGCGCTTGGCTTCGAGATTGCCGAGCTGCAGCTCGTTGGCGAGACCGGCGGCAATGCGCGCGACCCCATCGGTCACTTTACGCGTCACGAACTCGCGGCCGCGGCGTGGGCTCTCGTGATTGAACAATATGCCGGAGCACGCGAAGATTCCGTAGCTCTCGCGATAGTTCACGGTGATGTAGTGCGCGTATACCTTGGCGACACCGTACGGGCTGCGCGGATGAAACGGCGTCAGCTCCGTCTGCGGCACCTCGCGCACTTTGCCGAACATCTCGCTCGACGACGCCTGGTAGAAGCGGATCGAGCGATCGACGAGACGGATCGCCTCGAGGAGGCGCGTCACCCCGATCGCGTCGAACTGCGCCGTCAGGACCGGTTGCTTCCACGACGTCGGCACGAACGACTGCGCCGCGAGATTGTAGACCTCGCGGGGGTGGATGTCTTCGAGCAGCGAGATCAGCGACATCGTGTCGAGCAGGTCGGCCTGCACGAGCTGGAGCCGGTCGCGGAAGGGCTCGATGCGCTCGAAGTTCTCGGTGCTGGAGCGCCGTACCATGCCGTAGAC
>VBKW01000065.1:0-12919 GCA_005879405.1 Deltaproteobacteria bacterium | reverse complement strand
GTACCATGCCGTAGACCTCGTAGCCTTTGCCAAGGAGGAACTCGGCGAGATACGAGCCGTCCTGGCCGGTGATGCCGGTGATGAGCGCGCGCTGCGCGGTCATGCGCGTGCCCTCCGCCGCCCGCTCGCGCCACGGCGTGCGCCCGCCGCTCGGGCGCGGGGCGGCGCACCGCTACGGAGCGCGCCCGGCGGCTACGACGTCTCGGCCCGGCCGTAACGATCCTCGAGACGCACGACGTCGTCGACCTCCGGCGTCGAGGCCTCCAGCACGTCGCACGGAGTGATCGCCGTCATGCGATGATGGTCGCCGGGACGAATGTGCAGCGCGTCGCCGGGACGGAGCGTCCGCCGTTGCACGCGCCCGCCGCCAGGCGCGAACTCGAGGGCGAGCTCGCCCTTCAGAATGTAGATCGTCTCGTCCTTCTTGCGATGGAACTGGTAGCTCAACGCCGCGCCGCGGTTGATGTGCAGAATCTTGCCGACGTAACGCTCGGTGTGCGCCCACCAGAGCTCCCACCCCCACGGCTTCTCGACCCGCGTGAGGCCGCGCCGCGCCCCCCTCGTCGTCGCTCTCATGAGCGGCCTTCCCCACCCGCAGCGCGCAGGCGCGCGCCGTACATGCGCTCGTAGTAGTCGCGGTAGGCGCCGCTCTTCACCGCTTCCCACCACGCGCGGTTCTTCCGATACCAGTCGATCGTCGCCGCGATCCCGGCGGCGAACGGCTCCTGCGGCGCCCAGCCGAGCTCACGCGCCGTTTTCGACGCATCGATCGCGTAGCGACGGTCGTGACCGGGGCGATCCTCGATGTGGCGCAGCAAGGTCTGCGGCTTGCCGAGCGTCTCGAGGATCAGCGTCGCGACGTCGACGTTGCGCCGCTCGTTGCCGCCGCCGACGTTGTAGGTCTCGCCGGCGCGTCCGCGCCGCACGATCACGTCGAGCGCGCGGCAATGGTCGACGACGTGGATCCAGTCGCGCACTTGGCAGCCGTCGCCGTAGAGCGGCAGCGGCTCGTCGGCGAGCGCGTTGGTCACGAAGAGCGGGATCAGCTTCTCGGGGAACTGGTAGGGTCCGTAGTTGTTCGAGCAGCGCGAGATGAGCGCGTCGATACCGTGGGTGTGGTGCGCGGCGTGGACGAGGAGATCCGCCGCCGCCTTGCTCGCGGCGTACGGGCTGCTCGGGCGAAGCGCGCTCTCCTCGGTGAAGGCGCCCGTCGGTCCGAGGCTGCCGTAGACCTCGTCCGTCGACACCTGCAGGAAGCGCCGGACCTTCGCGGCCCGGGCGGCGTCGAGCACCACCTGGGTGCCGACGACGTTGGTGCGCAGGAAGTCGCTCGCGTCGGCGATGCTGCGGTCGACGTGCGACTCCGCGGCCATGTGCACGATCGCGTCGACGCCCACGAGCGCCGCCGTGACCGCCGTCGGATCGGCGACGTCGGCGCGCACGAAGCGGTGGCGCGGGTTGCGCATCACCGGCTCGAGGTTGGCGAGGTTGCCGGCGTACGTGAGGAGGTCGAATGTCACCACTTCGTCCTCGGCATGCGTCGCGAGGACGTGCTGTACGAAGTTCGCGCCGATGAACCCGGCGCCGCCGGTGACGAGGATTCTCATGCGTCGGTCACCGCGGGCGGGTCGTCCAATCGAACCCGATCGTGGGGTCGTCCCACGGGATGCGCTCCTCGTCGGGGTCGGCGGGGTCGTAGGCCTCGGTCGTGTGGTAGAAGAGTGCCGCCGGCTTGGTGCCGAGGACGCGGTAGCCGTGGGCGACGCCGATGGGGATGGCGAGCAGGATCGGCGCGCGCTCGCCCATGATCACGACGTCGGTCCGGCGGTGCGTCGGCGACTCCGGCCGCAGGTCATAGAGCACGACCTGCGCCGTGCCCGACGCGAAGAACCACAGGTCCCACTGCTTGCGGTGCCAGTGGAACGCCTTGATCACTCCGGGGTACGCCTCGGTGTACGTGGTCTGCTTGATCGGCACGTAGCACGGATCGTCGGCGCGCAGCACCTCCATCAAGAGGCCACGGTCGTCGGAGTGGACGGTCAGTCGCTTCACGTGCACGCCGTCGATCATGAGATTCTCCTGCGGATCCTCTTCGCGCGCGCGCTGTCGAGCTTGTTGGCGCCCGTTTTTGCCACCAGGTTGCCTGCCCGATGCAGCGCCTCGAAGGTGCCGGCATCGGTCCACCACCCGCGCAAGATCTCGAAGCCCAGCTCGCCGCGCTCGATGTACCAGTTGTTCACGTCGGTGATCTCGAGCTCGCCCCGCCCGGACGGTTTCAGCGTGCGAATCACGTCGAAGACGCGAGCATCATACATGTAGATTCCCGTGACTGCATATCGGCTCTTTGGCCGCCCCGGCTTCTCCTCGATCCCGACGATGCGCTTCCCGCGAAACATGGGAACGCCGAAGCGCTCCGGGTCCGGCACCTGCTTCAAGAGAATCCGCGCCCCTTCGCGCCCGCGCGCGAACGCCTCCGCCGACGCGCGGAAGTTGCCCTCGATGATGTTGTCGCCGAGGACGACGCACACCCGGTCGCGGTCGACGAAGTGCTCCGCCAACGCCAACGCCGCCGCGATCCCGCCCTCCCCTTCCTGGTACGTGTAATTGAGATGCTTCAACCCGAAGTCCTTCCCGTTCCCCAGGAGCCGCAGGAAATCACCGGCGTTGTTGCCTCCGGTCACGAGACGGGCAGGAGGTGCTTGTTCGTCACGCGAGTCAGCGGATGGAGCCGCGTCCCCAGTCCACCGGCGAGGAGTACTCCCTTCATGACCGCCGCACCGACCGGACGCCGGTCATTGGCCGAGAACACTCCTCGCCGGCCCCGCGATGGCTCCAAACGTGCGCCCGAACGGCTCGCGTCCCACCTGCCCGAGGCCGACGAGCGAGACGAGCACGCGCGCCTGCGTCTCGTTCGGGTTGATGCGGTTCGAGAGGCCGATGTCGATCACCCAGCACTCGCAGTCGGAGATGACGCGGATCCCGCCGCCGACCTCGAGGAATTTCTTGCTGAGCCCGTCATAGCGCGCCTCGAACGCGCCGTAATAGCGCTTGGTGAGGCGCAACAACAAGCCGCCGTTCACCTCTTGAAGGGCGCTGTTGGCGACGTACCGGTAGCCGAAGCTGACCCGGCTGCGGCCGCGTAGGCCTTCGATCGAGAAGTCGTCGGTGAACGTCCGCGGGTCGGAGAGCGCGAGGAAGACGTTGGCGCCTTTCGCCCGCCCCTCGGTCAGGTCATAGTCGGTGCGCCCCTCCAACGTCGCGTACGATGTCGGTGTCAGACGAACCGCGAGGCCGACATCGGAAGCGCGCGTCGCGCCCCGCGGGATGACCTTCCCCGTTCGCGGATCGGTCTCGTCGATGAAGTCGCCGCCTTTGGTGAGGACGTCGTAGCTCTGGAAGATCGAAAAGCGGCCGATCTCGCGGATACTGTGCGGCGGCGCCTCCGGCGCGAGCTGCTCAGCCTTCTTGCGCAGCGCCGCCCGCGCACGCCCCGCCGGCGTCGCCGCGTCGAGGATGGTGTCGCCCTCGGCGTCGTACCCGGGACCCGTCGGCGCGCGCTTCTCGTCGGCACCGTCCGCGGCGCTCACCGCCGCCGGCGCGCCGCCGGTCGCTGTGCCACCGGTCACTACGCCGCCTGCCACTGCCCCGCCTGTCGCTGCGGTTGCAGCGGCGTCGCGGCTCGGCACGGCCGCCGCGCTGCTCGCCGCCCCCGGCGTCGCAGCCGGCGACGGTTTTTGCTTCGGCGACACCGTCGACCTCCCGATGAGGCGGGTCGTGAGACCGTACGTGAAGACGCTCCGCCGGTTCACGCGATCGACGTCGTCGAAGAGCGGCAGTGCCGCTTGACGCGTGTCGGTGCGCGGGACGAAGAGGTACTCGAGCGACGGCTCGAGCGTGTGCTTCACCGCGTCGAGACCGAGGTGGTGGAACGGATACACGCGCGCCATCTCCGTGTGCGCCTCGCCGCCGAGCGTGAAGAGCTCGCGCGTCGCGTTCTTGTCGAGCGCGGGCAGAATGCTCGGCGGCTTGCTGCCGGGGTCCGCCGGGTTGACGTTCACCTGCGGCGGCACCGTCGTATTCGAGAGCGTGTACGCGGTCTCGCGGAACCCCGCGTACAGCGAGCCGTATCCGTACGGCGCGACGCGCCAGGGAACCTCCATCTCCGGACGGAGGTCGAGCCGCTGCCCCTGGAAGCCCTGGTCGCGCTCGAAGTTCGCACCTTCGCCGGCTATCGACAGGGCGACGTGATCGTCGAGGACGCGCTGCACCGCGGCGCCCTGCAGCCGCGGCGGCACCTGGAAGACGAAGCGGTCCGGATTAATGAAGTCCTGGTACCACGTGCCGTTCGCGACCAGGAGGCCGCGATCGAAGACGCGATCGACGCCGACCTGCGAGCGCTCGAAGCGCCGCGTCCGCAGCGCGACGTCGGCGCTCGGGTTGAAGGTATAGAGATTGATCTCGCGCAAGAAGAGATCGTCGCTCACGCGGAACACGTCGGCGAAGCCGTGGACTTGCCCGGGCAGCCATTGATCGTGGACGATTCCCGCCGCCCAGCGGTTCTCCGGGATGTGCGGGTCGGCGATGTTCTGGTTCACGATGTCTTCCGACGCGTTGCCGCGGATGTGCTCGTTGAAGTAGGCGCCGTTCAGCTCGCCGCCAGTGTCGGGGCTGAGCGCATAGCGGTACTCGCCGAGGGCGCCGATGCGCGCCGCGGTCTCGACGTCGAGCCCAAGGGTCGCGTCCATGCTCTTGTTGATCGCGACGTAGATCGGCTGCTCGAGCTGGAAGCCGCGGCGGTTGGAATAGCCGAAGCGCGGGAAGAGAAGCCCGCTCTGGCGCTCGCGGCGGACCGGGACGATCCCGTAGGGGAAGTAGAGGACCGGAGTGCCGCGAACCTCGAAGGCGCCGCGCTCGACGCGGCCGTAGCCCTCGACGTCGACGGTGATGCGCTCGCCGCGCACACTCCAGCTCGGCGGGCTCGTCCCGGAGCAGAGGCAGGTGGTGAACCGGCCGCCGTCGATGCGGTAGCTCTGGCCGGGAAACTTCTCGAAGTGGGCGCCGGTCAGCTGGTAATGGTTCTTGTTGAGGTAGACGGAGCCAGTGTCGAGCGCGCCCGTCTCCTCGACGAGGTTGAGCGTCATCGCGTCGGCGGTGACCGTGCCTTGCGGATCGGTGAGGACGACGTGCCCCTCGGCTTCGGCGACTTGCGTCGCGCGGTGCACGCGCACCGTGTCGGCGGTGAGCACCATGTCGCCACGGGTCACTTTGACGGCGCCTTGGGCGGTGATGACGTTCGGCGGCTGGTCGTAGCTGATGCTCTCCGCGTCGACGGTCACTTGCCCGTTCGACGCGCGCGTGGCGTCGAACTCGAGGAAGTTCTTGTCGAGCGCGCGCGCGGCGCTCGCCGGCGCGAGCGTGGCCACCACTGCCGCGAGCACGACGAGGCGATCGCGTCTCATGCACGCGCCGACGACGACTGTGTCATCCGCCCGCCGCGAGGCGCGCGGCGGCGCGCTCCCGCTCCGCATCGCGGGCGACGGCGGGGTCGATCGCGGCGAGAACGTCGCCGACCAGGAAGAGCGACCCGGTCACGAGCACGACGTCGTAGCGGCCGCTGCGCGCGACGAGCTCCTCGTACGCGTGCATCGGATCCGCGACGACGGGCACGGGGCGCGGTGCCGCCGTCGCGACCTCGTTCGGGTCCGCGCTACGCGCCTGCCGCGGGCGGGTCACGACGATCTCGGCTGCGATCGCATCGAGGGCGCGCAGCATCTGCGGCCAGGCCTTGTCGCGCATGACACCGAAGAGCACCCGGACAGGCCGACCTGCTGCGAGCGCTCGCACCTCCTCCACCAGGACGTCGATCCCCGCCGGGTTGTGGGCGCCATCCAATATCACGTCCGGCGCGCGCCGCACTACCTGGAGGCGTCCCGGCCAGCGCACGCCGGCGAGCCCCGCGCGCATGGCCGCCGGCGTGACCGTGAGCTGCGGCGCGAGCTCGAGCGCGCGCAACGCGAGCGCCGCGTTGTCGCGCTGGTGACGGCCGGCGAGCGCGATGCGGAGACCGTCGATGGTACCGTCAGCGGAGCGATACACGAGGGTGTGCTGCGGGCGGGCCGCGAAGCGGTGCGCCGCGGACGTGTCGGCGGCAGCCGCGTCGGCGGCCGCCGCGGAGCGGTCCTGCAACGGTTCGGCAGCGATGCCGAAGTCGCGGCCGAGAACCGAAAGGGGGCTCCCGAGCGCCGCCGCGCGCGCCGCGATCACGTCGGCGCTCTCGCCGCACGCACCGGAGACGACGGGGACGCCGGGCTTCACGATACCCGCCTTCTCGCTCGCGATCGCCGTGATCGTGTCGCCGAGATATTGCTCGTGATCACGGCCGACGTTGGTGATCACGGCGACCGCCGGGACGACGACGTTCGTCGCGTCGAGGCGTCCGCCGAGGCCGACCTCGAGCACCTGCACCTCGACGCGCTGGGCGGCGAACGTGATCCACGCGAGCAGCGTCATCACCTCGAACGCGGTGAGCCCGCGTGCGTCGTCGAGGTCGCGACGCAGGCGCCCGATGCCTTCGACGACCTCGTCCTCGGCGATCGGCACGCCGTCAATGGTGATGCGCTCGCGAAAAGAGACCAGGTGCGGCGACGTATAGAGGCCGACACGCCGCCCCGCGGCGCGCACGATCGCGTCGAGCATCGCCGCCGTCGAGCCCTTGCCGTTCGTGCCGCCGACGTGCAACGCCGCCGCCGCGCGCTGCGGATGTCCGAGGCGCGCCGCCGCCGCCTCGACGCGCGCGAGCTTCAGATCGATGCCGGCGCGCGCCTCGCGGGCGTACAGCCAGGCGAGGGTGCGCACGTACGCGTCGTCGCCGCTCACGCGCCGTCGTGGCGGCGCGGCGGTGTACGCCGGCTGCGCCGGCGGACGCGATCGACGCCGTCGCTCGCCTGCGCCGCCGCAGGTGCGTGGCCGTCGACGCGCGGGTGCGCCTCGACGTCGCGCGCGCGCCCGGTGCCGCGCGTATCGAGAAGGCGCAGCAGGCGCGCGAGCGTCTGCTTGAGCTCGGCCCGCTCCACGACGGCGTCGAGCATCCCGTGCCTCATCAAGAACTCGGAGCGCTGGAAATCGGCGGGCAGCTGCTCGTTCAGCGTCTCCGCGATGACGCGCGGCCCGGCGAAGCCGATCAACGCCCTCGGCTCCGCGACGTTGACGTCGCCGAGCAGCGCCACCGACGCGGCGACGCCGCCCGTCGTCGGGTCGGTGAGCACCGACACGTACGGCAGGCCGGCGGCGCGCAATCGTCCCAGCGCCGCCGTGAGCTTCGCCATCTGCATCAGCGAGTAGATGCCTTCCTGCATGCGCGCACCGCCCGACGCCGACACGATGACGAGCGGCAGCCGCTCGGCGAGCGCGTGCTCGATGATCCGGGTCAGTTTCTCGCCGACCGCGGAGCCCATGCTGCCGCCCATGAAGGCGAAGTTGAAGACCCCGAGCGCGATCGTGATGCCGTCGATCCGCGCCATCCCGGTGAGTACCGCCTCGAGATGGCCGGTCCGCGCCGCGACTTCCGCGAGGCGCTGCTCGTAGGGCGGCTCGTCGGGGAAGTCGAGGATGTCGCGCGAGCCGAGCCCGGCGTCGTGCTCGACGAACGAGCCGCGATCGATCAGCAGCGCGAGGCGCTGGTCCGCCGTGAGGCGAAAGTGATAGCCGCACCTCGGACAGACGAAGAGCTTGCGCTCGAGCTTTCGCCGATTCACGAGCTCGGCGCACTCCGGGCAGCGCGTCCACAGGTCGGCCTCGCTGGTCGCGTCAGGCCGGATCATGCGTGCCGCGCGCCGTGCACCGCCTCCGCCATGCGGCCGAGGAACGCGCCGACCGCCGCGACGACGTCGTCCCCGCCGTGGGTCTCGACGAGCTGCATGACGGCGCTGCCGACGACCACCGCGTCGGCGATGCGCGCGGTGGCGGCGGCATGCTCCGGTGTGCGGATGCCGAAGCCGACGCCGACGGGCAGCGCCGTCTCGTGCCGCACCATGCGCACCATCGTCCCGACTTCGGCGACGTCGGGCGCGGCGGCGCCCGTCACGCCCGTGATCGAGACGTAGTAGACGAAGCCGCGGGCGCGGGCGAGGACGCGCGCCCGTCGGGCCGCGTCGCTCGTCGGCGCCAGAAGGAACACCATCGCGATGCCGGCCGCGTCAAGCGCCGGTTGCACCTCGTCCGCCTCCTCCGGCGGCATGTCGATGCAGAGGAGACCGTCGACGCCGCTCGCGCGCGCGTCACGCGCGAGGCGTTCGGGTCCGTACTGCACGAACGGGTTCGCATATCCGAAGAGGATGATCGGCACCTCCGACGTCGCGCGGAAGCGCGCCACGACCTCGAGGATCGCGGGCATCGCCGTGCCGCCGGCAAGGGCGCGCTCCGCCGAGCGTTGATTGACGGGACCGTCGGCCATCGGATCGGAGAACGGCACGCCGAGCTCGATCAGATCGGCGCCGGCAGCGGCGGCGGCACGGAGAAGGTCGAGCGTGACGTCGAGGTCCGGATCGCCCGCCATGATGAACGGCACGAAGCCGGCGCGGTTCCCGGCGCGCAGGCGCGCGAACGTCGTCGCGATGCGATCGACGGCCGCGCTCGACGGCGCCGCTCGTGTCGCGACGTCGCGCTCCACCGGCCGCATGCTCACGAGCGTGCTCGCGTCGCCGCTACCGGCGCGTCGACGGCCGCGCCGGCAGCCGTCGCGCCGGGGCTCGCGCCGGCAGCTGCCGCACCCGCCGCCTTCCGCGCGACGCCTGCCGCGGCGCTGTCCTCGTTCGCCATGTGCGCGGCGAGGGTGCCCATGTCCTTGTCGCCGCGCCCGGAGAGATTCACGACGATCACCGTCCGCCGCGGCAAGGTCGGGGCAAGGCGGATGGCGGCGGCGACGGCGTGGGCGCTCTCGAGCGCGGCGATGATGCCTTCGCGCTCCGCGAGCGTGCGCAGCGCGGCGAGCGCCTCGTCGTCCGTGACCGCCTCGTAGCTCACCCGACCGGTGTCGCGGAGGTAGCTGTGCTCGGGGCCGACGCCGGGATAGTCGAGCCCCGCGGAGATCGAGTGCGCGACGCGGATCTGACCGGTCTCGCTCTCGAGCACGTAGCTCTTGCTGCCTTGGAACACCCCGACCGTCCCCGCGGTCAGCGAGGCGCCGTGGGCGCCGCTCTCGAGACCGTGCCCGGCCGCCTCGACGCCGATCATGCGCACACCGCGGTCGCGCAGGAACGGGTGGAAGAGCCCGATCGCGTTGCTGCCGCCGCCGACGCACGCGACGAGGTAGTCGGGCAACCGGCCGATCGCCCGCCGCGCTTGCTGGCGCGTCTCGTGGCCGATCACCGTCTGGAAGTCGCGCATCATCGCCGAGACCGGCGCCGGACAACACGGCGTCGCGACGGCGACCGTGGCGGCGCTCTTCGGCTTGCGCTGCGAGATCTACATGGGCAGCGAGGACATCGAGCGCCAGGCGCTGAACGTCGTGCGCATGCGGCTCCTCGGCGCGACGGTCCATGCCGTCGAGGCCGGCAGCCGCACGCTCAAGGACGCGATGAACGAGGCGATGCGCGACGGGTACGGATGCGGGCCGGCGACGGAGCCGATGATGTAGAAGGTGTCGCGGACGTTCGTGACCCAGTCGCGCATCGCCTCGTTCATCGCGTCCTTGAGCGTGCGGCTGCCGGCCTCGACGGCATGGACCGTCGCGCCGAGGAGCCGCATGCGCACGACGTTCAGCGCCTGGCGCTCGATGTCCTCGCTGCCCATGTAGATCTCGCAGCGCAAGCCGAAGAGCGCCGCCACGGTCGCCGTCGCGACGCCGTGTTGTCCGGCGCCGGTCTCGGCGATGATGCGCGACTTCCTCATGCGGCGCGCGACCAGGATCTGCCCGAGCGTATTGTTGATCTTGTGCGCGCCGGTGTGACAGAGGTCCTCGCGCTTCAACCAAATGCGCGCGCCGCCGAGGGCGCGGTCGAGGCGCTCGGCGTGGTAGAGCAGCGTCGGCCGCCCCGCGTACTCGCGCTGCAGATCACGCAGCTCGCGCCGAAACCGCGCGTCGCGGCGCAAGCGGTGGTAGGCGCGCTCGAGATCGGCGAGCGCCGGCATGAGCGTCTCGCTCACGTAGCGGCCGCCGTACGGGCCGAAGTGTCCGCGCGCGTCAGGCAGCCTTGGCATGGCTCACGAATGCGCGCAGGAGCGCGTGGTTCTTCCGTCCCGGCCGGTCTTCGACGCCGCTGCACACGTCGACGCCGAGCGGCCGCAGCGTGCGCACGGCGGCCGCGACGCTCTCGGGCGTGAGGCCGCCGGCGAGAAAAAGCCGACGCGCGAGCCCGGCGTCGATCGGCTCCGCCGCGAGCGCACGACCGCTGCCGCCATGCAGGCGTTCGTCGGCAGTATCGGCGAGGAGCCACCAGTCTTCGGGGTAAACGCGGGCCGCGGCCGCGAGGTCGCCGAGCCGGCGGACGCGCAGCGCCTTCATCGCCGCCACCGCGAAGCTGCCGCAGAACGCCGCGGTCTCGTCGCCGTGAAATTGTAGCAGGTGCACGCCGGCATCGATCGCACGGCGGACGTCGTCCGCCGCGGGGTCGACGAAGATTCCGACGGCGAGCACGCGGCGCGGCAGCATGCGGATGAGCGTCGCGGCCTCCGCGATCGCGACGTAGCGGGGACTCGACGCGTAGAAGTTGAAGCCGAGGAGATCGGCGCCCGCCTCGATCGCCGCCGCGACGTCGGCCGCCCGCGTGAGACCGCAGATTTTGACGCAGAGCGGGCGCGCGGGCGCGTCGGCGCGGCGGCCGTCGGGTGGCCGCGTCGTGCTCATTGCAGAAGCGTCCTCAGCGCCGCGGCGGGATCGGGCGCGCGCATCAACGTCTCGCCGACGAGGAACGCGCGCACGCCGGCGGCCTCGAAGCGCGCGAGGTCGTCTCGTGTGCGAAGGCCGCTTTCGATCACGACGGTCGCGTCCGCCGGCAGGAGGCGCAGGAGCTCGAGCCCGGTCTCGAGCTGCACCTCCAACGTGTCGAGGTCGCGGTTGTTGATGCCCCACACCTGCACGCCGGCGCCGCGCGCGCGCTCGATCTGCTCCACCGTGTGCACCTCGACGAGCGCCGTCATCCCGAGCTCGGCGCCGAGCGCGACGAGCTCGCGCAAGTGCTCCGCGGTGAGGATCGCCGCGATCAACAAGAAGGCGTCGGCGCCGGCGGCGCGCGCCTCGTAGAGATGGTATGGCTCGAAGAGAAAGTCCTTGCGCAGCACCGGAATCGTGATCCGCTCGCGGACCGCGGTCAGATCATCGAGGCTGCCCTCGAAGAAGCGCTCGTCGGTGAGGACCGACACCGCGGCGGCTCCCGCGGCGGCGTAGCCGGCGGCGATCGCGACCGGATCGAAGTCTTCGCAGATGCGACCGCGCGACGGCGACGCGCGCTTCACCTCGGCGATGATCCGCCGCCCCGGCGCGCGCAGCGCCGCCGCGAAGTCGCGGCGCGCGGCGGCAAAGAGCGGCGCGTCACGGAGCGCCGTGAGCGGCCGCGCGCGGCGGCGCGTCTCGAGCTCCTGCACCTTGTGATCGATGATCGTCTGCAGCATCCGTCGACTCTACTCTTATGCCGTCGCGCCGCTCGCCGCGACCAGCCGCGCCAGCGCTGCCGCCGCGGTCCCGGATGCGATCGCCCGCGCCGCCTGCTCGTAGCCGTCGCGCCAATCGGCGGCGTTCCCCGCGACGACGAGCACCGCCGCGGCGTTGACCAGCGCCAGCTCGCGGGCCGGCCCGGGGTCGCCGGCGAGCACGCCGCGGACGATCGCCGCGCTCGCCGCCGCGTCGTCGGCGCGTGGCGCCGGCGCCACCGCCGCGACGCCGAAGTCGCGCGGCTCGAGATGATACGTGCGGACGGCACCGTCCGCCACCTCGCTGACTTTCGTCGGCCCCGTGGCGCTGATCTCGTCGAGGCCCTCGGCGCCGTGGACGACGAGCGCACGTCGCGTTCCGAGCCGGCAGAGCGCCGCCGCGACGACGTCGGTCCATCCCGGGGCGAAGACCCCGACGAGCTGCGCGTCGGCGCCGGCGGGATTGGCGAGCGGACCGAGGAGGTTCAGCATGGTGCGGATCCCGATCTCGCGCCGCGGCGCCGCCGCGAAGCGCATCGCCGCATGGAAGCGCGGCGCGAAGCAGAAGCCGATCCCCGCCTCGGCGATACAGCGCGCGACGCCGGCCGCCGAGAGATCGATCGTCACCCCGAGCGCCTCGAGCACGTCGGCGCCGCCGACGCGCCCGGACATGGCGCGGTTGCCGTGCTTCGCGACCGCGACCCCGGCGCCGGCCGCGATCAGCGCCGCCGCGGTCGAGACGTTGAAGGTCGAAAGCCCGTCGCCGCCGGTGCCGCACGTGTCGACGACCGGCGTCGTCACGCGCAGCGGCGTCATGCGCGCGCGCATCGCACGTGCCGCGCCGACGAGCTCGTCCGCGGTCTCGCCTTTCATGCGCAGCGCCGTCAGCAAGCTCGCGATCTGCGCCGGCGTCGCCTCGCCGTCCATCATGCGCCCCATGACGGTCGCCATTTCGGCCTCGTCGAGGCTCTCGCCGGCGACGGCGCGCGCGATCGCGTCCGGGATCGTCATGGCGTCCAACGTGTCAGGTGGACGGCAGCGCCGCCAGGAAATTCGTCAGCAGGCGCTTGCCTTCGACGGTCAGGATCGACTCGGGATGGAACTGCACGCCCTCGAGCGCGACGTGGCGGTGGCGGACACCCATGATCTCGCCCTCCGCCGTCCACGCCGACACTTCGAGATCGGCGGGAAGCGTCGGCGGGTCGATCACCAACGAGTGGTAGCGGGTGGCGTCGAACGGATTCGCGAGCTCGCGGAAGACGCCGCGCCCATCGTGGTGGATGGGCGACGTCTT
>VBKW01000064.1 GCA_005879405.1 Deltaproteobacteria bacterium | reverse complement strand
CCTCCCATCCGGCGGAGCTCCGGCGTGCGGCGCGCTCGAGGTTCGACGCCTCGTCGAGGAGAACGCGGGCGCGAGAGTAAAGCATCCGGCCCGCCGGGGTGAGCACCGCTTTCCGGCCCTGCAGCCGGAAGGCCTTCACGCCGAGTAGCCTCTCGACCTGCTGCACGGCGTAGGTCACTGCCGATTGGCTCTTGTGGATGGCTTCCGCCGCGGCAGCGTAGCCGCCTTCGTCGACCACGGCGACCAGCGCGCGCCATTGGTCGAGGGAGATCGTCGCCGAGGCCGCCATGATCAGATGGATCGATCGATTTGAGCGGAATTTACGCCTTTTCTATTCGACGAGTGGATATTAGATCAGGGGTCATGAAAACACTACTGAAACTGAACAGCAGCATCTTCGGAGAGAACGGGGCCTCGAGCCGACTGACGGACGCATTCGTCGGGCGCTGGCTCGCCGCGCATCCCGGCGCGCGCGTCATCGAGCGCAACCTGGCGACCGATCCAGTCCCGCACTTGACCGCGGACGCGTTCGCCGGCTTCAACGCGCAGCCCGGCGAGCGCAGCCCCGCGCAGCAAGCGGCGGTCGAAGTCTCGGACGCCTTGATCGACGAGCTCGAGCGTGCCGACGTCGTCGTGCTCGGCCTGCCGATGTACAACTTCGGCGTCCCCTCGGCGCTGAAAGCGTACTTCGACTACATCGGTCGCGCGGGGAAGACCTTCCGCTACACCGAGAGCGGACCCGAAGGGCTGCTCACCGACAAGCAGGCGTACATCTTCGCCACTCGCGGCGGCATCTACGACGGCGCGCCGAGCGAGACCGAGACGAGCTATGTGCGCCAGTTTCTCTCCTTCCTCGGCATCACCAACATCGAGTTTGTTTACGCCGAGGGGCTCGCGCTCGGCGACGCGGCGCGGGCCGTGGCCTTCGAGTCGGCCGCGCGCACGATCGAGCAGCTCACCGACGCATTACAGCGGGTCGCCTGAAGAAAGGAGCGACGACCATGGCACAGCGTGAACTACGACGCACGATCGAGAGTGTTCCGACGTCCGACGGCGCCGGCGTCAAGCTTCGCCGGAGTCTCGGCAGCGTGCGCGGGCTCTACCTCGACCCCTTTCTCATGCTCGACGAGTTCTCGTCCGACGACGCAGCCGACTACATCGCCGGGTTCCCGTCGCATCCGCATCGCGGCTTCGAGACCGTGACCTACATGCTCGACGGCCACATGCGCCACGAGGACCACCTCGGCCACCGCGGCGAGCTCACGGCCGGCGGCGTGCAGTGGATGACGGCCGGGCGCGGCATCATCCATTCGGAGATGCCGCAGCAGGATCGCGGCCGCATGCGCGGCTTCCAGCTGTGGATCAACTTGCCGCGGCAGGAGAAAATGAAGCCGCCCAAGTACCGTGACATCGCGCCGCGCGACATCCCGGTCATCGACGTTCCGGGCGGCGGACGCGTCAAGGTGATCGCCGGCACGATTACCGTCGACGGGCGCGACGTCGCGGGTCCGATCCAGCGCCTCACGACCGACCCGACCTATCTCGATGTCGAGCTCGCGCCGGGAGCGGCATTCCGGCATTCGCTCCCGCGCGACTACACCGCGTTCGTCTACGCGTTCGAGGGAAGCGTCGCGATCGGCGCCGATGGTCATGCCGAGGTGCTCGCCGATCATCGCGCGGGGGTGACCTCGGAAGGTGAGGACGTTCTGCTTCGCGGCGGCGATCACGGCGGTCGCGCGCTGCTGATCGCCGGCCGCCCGCTGCGGGAGCCGGTCGTCCAGTACGGCCCGTTTGTGATGACCACCCGCGAGGAGGTGGAGCAGGCCGTGCGCGACTATCGAAACGGAACGCTCACCGATGCGCACGCGGAGGAATTGCGATGAAAACGGCGACGCTGATCGCGCGGATCGACGTAACGGGGCGAGCGAGCCCTACTTCTCCAGCTCCTCCCTGATCGTGTACATCTTCTGCCGCGCCTCGGTGATCGACGCGTCGAGGTTGCGGCGGTGGTTGGCGAAGATGCCGGCGGGGCTGCCGTCGAGGATGACGATGGGCTTCAGCGTCGCGGCGGTGAGGAGCGAGCGCGCGACCTCGTCGAAGAGCGTCGCGAGCACCTTCCGCTCGGCGAGCGACTGCGCATACTCGCGCTCGAGCGCCTCCATGCAGTGGCCGATCACGTGGGCGTAGCCCTGCGCGTGGTAGAAGAGGTCGTCGGTCTCCCACGGGCGCAGGGGATGGCCGCCGAGCTCGTCACGGTAGAGCTCGGCGTGCGCGTCGCCGAGGAGGTCGCCCCAGGTCATGAAGAGACGTAGCAGCTCCATGTGACGCTGAGTGATCGGCTTCGAGGTGCCGAGCGCCGGCTCGAGGCCGCGCACGTACTCGTTCAAATACCGGACGCCTTCGCGGTAGCGGCTCTCCGCCGACGGGAACCAGAGCTTACGCTCGTCGTTGCGGAACATGAGATCCGCCTGCACCAGGTTCGGGTCGAAGGCGTCGCTCGATACCTTCGTGAGGTTGTCCTTCATGATACGGACCGTCTCGCGCAGCGCCTGGATGATGCCGAGCTGGCGATTCGAGTTGTTGTCGGCCCACAGCGTCGGGCCCCAGAGGAAGAAGTCGTTCGGACGCCAGCCGAAGCCGTCGCGCAGCTCGTGATCCATGATCGCGGCGAGCGTCGTCGCCAGCACGGCACCGGGCGGCGCCGGCTCGCCGACGGGAAAACGTTGCGCGAGATCGAGCGGCAACAGGTTGTGCCGCTTCTGGCCGAGGTGGAGTACGACGATCGCCAGCACCCAGACGAGCAGCAGCCCGACCCAGCGATTGAAGAGCCGGCGGATGCTCACGTCGCGACCGCTCGCATCACGTCCGCAGCCGGGTGCGTCGGCAGCTCATGGTCGCACGAACCGTTGGTAGATCTTCGGCAGCTCGCGCGGCAGCGCGGTGATGTCGTCGATGACGAGGTAGCGTGAGGCATCGCAGATCTCCTTCAAATAGTCGTGCCCGGCCTTGTCGACGGTGATGCAGAACGGCGTGACACCGGCGCGCGCCGCCTCCTGGAACGCCATCGCCGTGTCCTGGATGCCGTAGGTGTTCGAGCGCCGGTCGTCGCCGTAGTCGAGATCTTGCGGGAAGCCGTCGGAGAGCAGGATCACGTGCTTCGAGCGCGCGGCGACGCGGCGGATCTGCGCCGTCGCGTGGCGGAGCGCAGCACCCATGCGCGTCGAGCGCTTCGGCTCGATCGCGCCGATCCGTCCTTTCACGCTCGCCGCCAGCGACTCGTTGAAGCGCTTGACGACGTAGAACTCGACCTGCTTCCGCCCGTGGCCGGAGAAGCCGCCGATCGCGTAGGCGTCACCGATCTGCTCCAGCGCCTCCGCCATCACGACGAGCGCTTCCTTGGTGATGTCGATGACGCGCCGGCCTGCCGCGGCGCCGGGCACGGGCTCGTCGGTCGAGGCGCTCATGTCGACGAGGAAGAGCGTCGCGACGTCGCGCTCCTCGCGCTGCCGCGCCTGGTAGAGCTTCGACGAAGGTGCGTGACCGGAGCGACGGTCGGCGCGGGCGTCGATGACCGCGTTCAGGTCGAAGTCCTCGCCATCCTCGAGGCCGTGCACCACGCGGTAGCGCTCGGGACGGATGCGCTGGAACTGGCGGCGCACCTCGGGGAGCAGGTCGGCGTGCTGCGCCACCGTCCGGTGGAAGAAGTCGCCGGTGTCGCTCTCGAGCGGCAGCTCGCGCAGATGGCACCATGCGGTGCGGTAGTCGCCGATCCGGTAGTCCCACTCGTCGTAGACGAGCTCGCCGGCGGTGTCGCTCGCCGGCGGCGACTCGCGACGCCGGCCGCGGACGTCGCGCAGGGCGCCCTGTAGCTCCGCCATGCGCTCGCGCGGCAGCTTGCCGGCGAGATCGTCGATGTAGAGCCCGAGCGCGTCGAGCTCGTCTGCGTGCCCTTGCCGGATCGTAAGGTCGCCGCCTTTCTCCAAGAGATCGAGGAGCGTCGCGGGGTCGAGCGGCGTGTCGGGAGCGCCGTCGGCTTCCTCGTCGGTGATCGCGAGGTCGAGCGGCCTCTCGGTGTCGAGCGGCGGAGGCGCGTCGGCGTCATCGTCGTCGGCGCCGGGGAGCCCGACGAGCGCCGCGGCGTCGGCGCCTTCGAAATCGAACATGGCGTCCTCGAGCGAGCGGTCGGCGAAAAGCTCGGGAAATCCCGACGCGCCGACCGTCAACCCGAGGCCGCTCTCGTCGCGCATGATCTCGGCGTAGAGCAGCGTCGTCGCCTGCGCGCTGTCGGCGACGGTCGCGTTCAGCGCGGCGAGACGCTCGGCGATCGCCGGGAGGCGAGCGGCGAGATCGGCGCGCTGCGCGTGCCCGAGGACGCGAGCGAGCTGCTCGACCGTGCCCGGCAAGCGGACGGCGTCGCGAGCCAGCTCGCCGGCGAGCAGCCGGAGATCGACCGCGAGGCCGCGGTATGCCCGCGCCAGCGCGGCGTCGAGGCGGACGCCCTCGAAGATCGCGAGCAGATGCTCGGCGATCCCCGCATGCTCGAAGCGGCGCAGGAACTCGACGATCGGCGGCACGAGCGTCCACGACCCGAACTGGACGCGCGCCGCGTGCTGCGCGGCGATGAGTCGATACAGGCGCAGGTTCGCTTCCGCCGTGGCGAAGACGTCGACGTGCTGCGGGAAGAGTGCGACGTCGGACGTTTCGTCGGCGCAGCCGCGGCGCGTGTGCTCCGCGTCGCGGGCGTGGCCTGGATCCGTGTGGCGCGCGTGCTCCGTGTCGCCGTCCGCGTTCGCGATGAACGGCGGGCGGTACCCGACGTCCGTGCGTGCCGCCACGTCGATGGTTCAGCCGCTCAGCATGTGCAGATAGCGCTTCAGGAGCCCTTGTACCTCGGTGAACGGCACCGCCGTCGAGCTCGCGGCGAGGACGGCGCGGCTCGTCCGCGAGTCGAGCGCGAAATACGCGCGGCCGGCCTCGACCGCGTCAGCCGCGACGACGAGACCCTCCTCCACCCACCGCGTCACGCCGGCGACGCCGGTTTGCTCGAGGAGACGGGGCAGGACGCGATAGTACGGCACGACGCCGGCGGGAAAGCGCGCCGCGATCATGCCGGCGAGGCCGACGAGCGCGCCGCGGCTCGCCGCCGGAATGCGCTCGAGCAGCACGCGCAACACCGGTAGGAGCTCGGTCAGCGCCCGCGGCATCGCCTGCGCGACCGGCAGCAGGCTCGCGACGACCGCGTCACGCTCCTCCGCCGCGGCGTCGAGCACCGCCGGCAACGAGAAGTAGAGCTCGATCGCGACCGCGGGCGCGTCCGCGGCGGCGAGCGCGACGTCGACGGCGACACCGCGCTCGTCCTCGGTCAGCGCGTGCAGCGCCGTTGGGACGCTGGTGAAGAGCTCGGGCCGCGACGGTCCAAGACGGGCCCCGACGCGGCCGAGCTCCGCCCAGCGCGCGTAGTGTGTCGGCGCGAAGAGCGGCAGGGCGAGCGCGGTGCTCTCGAAGAAGTGCAGCGCGAGCAGCTCGCTCTCCCAGGCTCCCGCGCCCGCGAGCGTGAGACCGACGTCCACCCATGCGTCGAGGCGCCGGCGCCGATCGCCGAGCTCCGACAACACGGAGCCGCTGCCGGCGACGAAGAGCTCACCGAGCCGGCGCGACGCGCCGAGCACGCGGCACGCGAGGGCGATCCAGGCGTCGAGATCGCCGGCCGGCAACGCGGCGAGCGACTCGACGTCGACCGCGAAGTACGCGGCGGCGGCCTCGCGCGATGCGGGCTCGACCGTCGCGAGCGTCTCGCCGTGCGCGACCCAGCGGCGAAAGAAGTCCTCGCCGAGCTGCCACGCCGCCGGCGCGCGGCGGCAATACTGCTGCGCGAGCGTGAGCGACACCGCCGCGAGTCGGTCGCCCACGGCGAGGACGCTCTCGCACGCATCGGATCCGAGCGCGGCCAGCTCGGCGCGGAGCGCGGGCGCTCCGGCGTCGAGGTGGCGGCTCTCGAACCAGACGCTACGGAGCCGGTCCATCCGGGCGCTCTCAGACTCTCAGGGGAAGATCGACTCGACCATCTCGTCGAGGGCGCGGCGCATCTCGGCGTCGTCGGTGAGCGAGCGGCTGATCGCGGCGCCGCAGGCGCGCCGCGGCGCGATGCCCGACGTCATGAGCTGCGCGGCGTAGATCAAGAGCCGCGTGCTCACGCCCTCCGAGAGACCGCCGCTTCGGAGGTTGCGGACCTTCTCGCCGAGCGTCGCCAGCTCCATCGCGGTCGTCATGTCGATCGGCGCCTCGTGGGCGATGATCTGCGCCTCTTTGTCGCGCGCGGGATAATCGAACTCGAGGCTCACGAAGCGCTGCCGCGTCGACTGCTTCAGGTCCTTCAGCACGCTCTGGTAGCCGGGGTTGTACGAGATGACGAGCAGGAAGTCGGGGTGCGCCTCGAGGATCTCGCCCTTCTTGTCGATCGGCAGGATGCGGCGATGGTCCGTCAGCGGGTGGATCAGGACGATCGTGTCTTTCCGCGCCTCGACGATCTCGTCGAGGTAGCAGATCGCGCCCGTCTTCACCGCTTGCGTCAGCGGCCCGTCGATCCAGACCGTCTCGTCACCCTCGATGAGATACCGCCCGACGAGATCGCTGCCGGTCAGGTCCTCGTGGCACGCGACCGTGACGAGCGGCGGGCCGTCGCCGGCGGGCTTGAGCGTCGACGCCATGTACTCGACGAAGCGCGTCTTGCCGCAGCCCGTCGGTCCCTTGAGCAGCACCGGCAAGCGCTTCGCGTACGCGGCCGTGAAGACCTCGACCTCGTCCGCGATCGGCAGGTAGTACGGCGTGCGCATGAAAGCCGTGCGATTCTAGGGGCGCAGGGCAGGCGACGCAACGAGCCGCGGGGCTGCGTCGATTTGCTTCGCCATACTTCGTTGCTCGGTCGCTCGGATGCTCGGCGTAGCTCCGCTACGCCTGCGCTCCTCGCTTCCCTCGCGCCTCGTCTGGCTCGCAACTCGACGCAGCCCCGTCCGCAGCGAAGCGAGACAGTACCGCGTCAGTGCGTGACGTGCTCCATCGTCTTCCCGTTTCCGGCGTCGACGAGATCGATCGCGGTCTCGCCGGTCGTGCCGAACTTCGTCTTCGCGTCGTCGAGAATCGTCTCGAGGCGGGCGCGGAAGAGCTTGCGTGCGAACTCCGGCATCGACTCGATGGGAAAGCCGTTCAGCTTGACGCGGGCAGTGGTCGGCGTCGGCCATTCGATCGCGGCGATCTTCGGGCCCATGATGGGATGCGCACGGAGGGCGCCTTCCACGGCGCGCTTGAAGTCGGGGGCCTTCGCGATCGCCGCGGCGGCTGCGGCGTCGTTGCTGGTCGCGCCCGGCGGCATGACTTGACCGGTGGCGCCCCCAGCCGGCGGCATCGCGCCCGCCATCGCGCCGGGCGCGCCCGGCGGCATTGCCCCGGGTGCGCCCTGCGGCAGGGCACCGGGTTCGGAACTGCCGATGCCACTGCGCGCGCGCGTCGGGTTCTTCAGCTCGGCGGCGACGCGCTCGATCTGGCTGCGCGTCTGCTCGTCGGTCGCCAGGCCGCGCGCCACCTCGAGCTCGGCGAGCGCCTCCTCGTGCTTGCCCATCGCCTCGTAGCCGAGCCCGAGATTGAAATGCGCTTGGACGAAATCGGGATGCGCCATGATGACGTCCTTGTAGGTTGCGACCGCGCGGTCGAACTGCCGCTGGTAGAGATACGTCGTCGCGAGGTCGGTGCGCGCGCTCGGGTCGTCGGGATGGATGCGCAGGTAGTGCTCGTACTGCTCCGCGGCGGCGGCGAACTGCTGCGAGTCGTAATAGAGGTTGGCGAGGCCGCGCATCGCATCCTCGTCGTCGGGCGCGATCCCGAGCACGTGCTTCCACGACTCGACCGCCGTCACTCCGTAGCTCGGATCCATCTCCGCCGCGCGCGACTGGACCTGCGCGAGAGTCTTCCACGTCGTGACGTCGTTCGGCGCGGCGTTCGCCTTCTCGACGAGACCGGCGATGAACTTCTTCGCCTCGTCGGGAAGCGTCGTCGGCGGGTGGCCGGGAGGCAGCTCACCAGCGGTCTCCGTCGACGGCGGCCGGCTCGGTGCCGTCGAGGTGCGTGCCGCCGGCCGAAGAATCGTCATCCAGAGCGCGAGACCGATGGCGAGAAACGCGCTCAAGACGACGAGGCCCGGCAGTTGATCCCGCCAGCCGCGTGATGCGACCGCGGCGGCGTGCGGCGGTGCCTGCGAGTCGCGTCGCGATGGCGCCGAACGCGACCGCTCGGCATCACGCGGCG
>VBKW01000379.1 GCA_005879405.1 Deltaproteobacteria bacterium | reverse complement strand
TCTCGGCTACCTCGTCACTCGCATCGACGTCGCGCACGTCTGGACGTCGATGCGCGTCGCGCCGCCGGCAGCGCTCGTCGAGGCGCTCGCCGTCTGGATGGTCGGCTGGTGGATCGTCTCGTATCGGCTCGGCCTCTTGATGCAGGCGCAGGGCGTACCGATGGGAACCTTCGAGGCGTTCGAGATCAACCTCGCGACGCTCTTCTACGCGCTCTTTCTTCCCGGCGGCAATTTGACCGGCATCGCCGTCCGCTTGTACCGCCTCTCGCGCGCCGGCGGCCGCTATGCGACCGGGCTGCTCGCGATGGCGAGCGACCGCGTCGCCGCGACGGCGGCGATCACGCTCGTCGGTCTCGGGTGCTGGGCGCTCGATCCGGGCGACAAGCCGCGGATGGCACTTGCCGTGCTGGTCGTGACCGCCGGCGCGGTGATCGCGGCGATCGCGCCGTTTGCCGTTGCGGACCACCTCCGGCGCGCGGCGCGCCTCCTGCGTACGCGCGGGCTCGATTGGGTCTACGCCGGCGTCAGGCGCACCGGCCTCGCGTTCGAGGCGATCGCCGAGCTCCCCGCGCGCCGCCTCGCGCTGCTCCTCTTCCTCTCGTGTCTCTCGCAGGTGCCGGGGATCCTCGCGTTCGTGATCCTGGCACGCGCGCTCGGCCTGTCGCTCTCTATCGTCACCCTCGGCTGGGTGCGCAGCGTCACGCTGATCGTGACGTCGCTGCCGATCTCCGTCGCCGGGCTCGGTGTGCGGGAAGGGCTCCTACTGCTGCTCTTGCGGCCGTACGGCGTTCCGGACCACGACGCGCTCGCGTTCTCGCTGCTCGTCTTCACGGTGACGATCGCCGGCTCCGGGTTGGTCGGCGGGGTGCTCGAGGCATTTCGCTGGCTCGTGCCGCGCGCGTCGGCGTGAAGCTCGTCTCGCTACGTCAGTGTGCCTGCGTGTCGAGTGCCGACTTGATGCCGCGCGCGAGCTTCTCGGCGGCGCCCTTTCCCCAGAAGTGCAGGAACATGATGCGCGGCTCTTCGTGCGTCATGTGATTGTGGATCGCGACGACGGCGATGTCGGCGTGGCGCAGCGCCTTCAGAACGCCTTGCAGCTCGCTCTCGAGCATCGCGAAGTCGCCGTCGACGACGGCCGCCGCCGGCGATCCGCCGAACGCGGCCCACGTGTTCACGCCCATTGCTGCGCCGGCTTCCGTGCCGTGCATCGCCGTCTTCTTGCCGAAGACGAACTTCACCATGCCGTCCTTCGCCTGTCCCGGCTGCCCGAAGACGGTCTCGAGCAGCTTCGGATCGATGGTATTCGTCGCGGGAATCTGCGGGCCGCCGAATCCATCGGCGTGACCCGTCGCCGCTTTTGCCGCGGCGAGCGTCTTCGCGACGGCCGCCGCGAGCTGCTCGGTCGTGCCCGTCCCGCCGACGTGCATGAAGAAGACGCGCGGTCGATCGAAGAGGAAATGGTTGTGGAGCGCCGTCACCTCGAGGCCGTTCTCCAGCGCCGCGCTCATCGTCGGATTCACTTGCTCTTCGGTGAGAGTCAAGTCGCCCATGACGATCGTGCGGTCGCCGGATTCCTCGAATGCGGCCCACGACGTCAGCCCTTGAAAGGGCGCGAGCTTGACGCCGTCGACGACGACGGCGAGATCGTCGCGCGGCACCCGTACCGTCGCGACGCCGTCCTTCACCTCCGGCGTGAGGCCTGTTGCCCGTGCGATCGTTGCCGTGTCGAGCGCGGCGAACGCCGTCGTCGGTGCGGTGGTCGTCATGAGCGTCGCGGCGATCGTTGCCGCCGCGATTGCGATGCCGGTCACAATGGGAGTCTTCATGGCTTACGCTCCTTTCGCATACTGCGCCACGATGCCGACGACACCGGCGCCGAGGATGACGATCGGCTCGGAGACGCCTTTCACCCGCACGAGCATCCACAGCGTCACGAGCGCGATGACGGCGGTCGGGACGTCGATGATCGCGCGCCGGCCGAGGATGAACGCGGCGCCCGCGATCGCGCCCGTCGCCGCGGCGGTGACACCGTCGACGAACGCCTTGACGCTCGGGTTCGAGACCGAGCGCCGGAAGTACGTCGCCGGGATGATGACGAAGAGATAGCAGGGGAGGAAGACACCGAGCGCGGCGAGCGTCGCGCCGAGCGCCCCGGCGACGAGATAGCCGATGAACGCGACGGTGATGACCACGGGCCCCGGCGTGATCATCGCCACCGCGACCGCGTCGAGAAACTGCCGCTCGGTCAGCCAGTGGAACTCGTTCACGACGCCGCCGTGGAGGAACGGCACGATGGCGAGGCCGCTGCCGAACACGAACGCGCCGGCGAACGCGAAGTACGTGAGGATCTTCCACAGCATCGGACCCGACGCCGCGCCGTAGAGGCCGGTGACGAGCCATGGCGCGAGCGCGGCGGCGCTCGTCGTCCGGCGGAGAAAACGCGGCGGCGCATTCACGACGAGCGCGATCACGCCGCAGAGGACGAACACCCACACCAGCTCCGACTCCGTCCACGCGGTGACGACGGCGCTCACCGCGAACAGCGCGACGAGCAGCCGGTCCTTGCCGATCGTGAGGCGCACGAGCTTGTACGCGCTCCGGCCGATGATCGCGATGACGGCCGCGCCGATGCCGTAGAACGCGCCTTGCATCCAGACGAGGCCGCCGTAGCGCAGGTAGAGGGCGGAGAGCGCGAGCACCATGATGAACGACGGCAGCACGAACGCGAGCGCGACCGCGGTCGCGCCGACGGTGCCGGCGCGCAGCCACCCGAGGTAGATCGCGAGCTGCGCGGCGAGCGGCCCCGGGGCGAGCTGCGCGAGCGCGAGCCCTTCCATGTAATCTTGCTTCGAGACCCAGCCGCGGCGCTCGACGAGGTCGCGCTGCATGTAGCCGACGAGCGCGATCGGGCCGCCGAAGCCGAAGGTGCCGAGACGTAGGAAGTAGAGGAGGAGCGCGTTCAGCGAGTACGGCTCGCGGCTGTCGTCGCGGACGCCGACGGACGCCGGGACATCATCGGGCGTCGGCGCGGCGGACGGGCTCATGGTTTCTTCCTCTTGAAGTACTCGTACAGACCGTCGAAGACGGTCGCACCGCGCGCGAGCCGCGCCTCGTCGTCGTCGGTCGCCATGGCGATGCCGGCGATCAAGCGGTCGACACCCGCGGTCTCGGCACGATCGAACTTCGCGTCCTTGAGATCGATGTCGTGGACGATCTCGGCGATCGGCAGGAGCGCGCGGTCGTCGAGCCCGAGGCGCGCGATCAGCACCTCGAACGTGCACGCCTCGCCTTCGTGCGTGAAGTCGGCCTCGAACATGTCGAAGCGGATCTCCTTCGCCGCCGGCACGTACCCCTTCGCGGCGACGAACTTGAAGCGCGCGCGCGGATCGACGAACCGGCGGATCAGCCACGCGCTCGCGATGCGATCGACGTGAATTCCCTTGCGCGTCACCCAGACGCGGCGCCGCAGCTCGCCGAGGCTCTCCGGTCGCGCCGTGACCCGCGCCGCCGCCGCGGGTCGCAGCCGCGCCTCGAGCGCGCGCACGCGTCCCTCCGACGCCTCACGTCCGGGCGCGCCGAAAAAGTCGATGGCCGCGACGTCGGTGAGCCGTCGTCGCAACCGTGCGACCTCGGCCTCGAGCTGCGTCCGGCGCGCCGCCGCGATACCTCCGCGCGGCAAGCGGGCGCCGAGCTTGCGCGCGTCCTCGGCGATCGCCGCGTAGTCGGTCTGGCGTGCGCCGTGAAACGCGCGCCGCACCTCGGCGTCGTCGAGGCCTTCGACGAGCCGCGCCTCGCAGAGCGTCGCCTCGCCACCGTCCTTGACGATCTCGCGCAGCACCCAGCCGAAGTCCTCGCGCGCCTCGTCGCTACTC
>VBKW01000378.1 GCA_005879405.1 Deltaproteobacteria bacterium | reverse complement strand
CGCATCCGAGTGGAAGTGCATCAGAATGGCGCCGTCATGTCATAGCGCGAGTCGACCCGCACCACGAAGCCGTCGTCGCCGACGCGGCGCCGCCGTTTGACTGTCTGCCGACCGCCAGTATTCAACGGGGGTACCGCTCGAATGCCGAATAGCCCGCAAACCGAGCACCAGCGCGTCAGCGAAGGAGAACGTGTGCGGCGCGACGTCGCACACGAGCGTGCGCGCCTCGCAGCCGATTTCGTGCGCGATCCGCGGATGGTGGAAGCCGTCCTCGAGGCGCTCATCGCGTCCGCGTCCTCGGCAGACGCCATCATCAGCTGGGACGTCAAGGGGACGATCCTGGCATGGAGTCCCGCCGCCACCCGCATCTTCGGACACCGCGCCGAAGACGTGGTCGGAGTGCCGATCACGATCCTGATACCGCCGGAGCTGCGCGGCGAGGAGGCGGCATTCATGGCCGCCCTGCAACGCGGCGAGCAGATCGAGAACGTGGACACCGAGCGTGTCACGAAGGACGGCCGGCGCATTTCGGTGTCGCTGACGATCTCTCCCGCCGTCGACGCGTCCGGCGTCGTCGTCGCTGCGACGGCGATCTGCCGTGATCTCACCGCGACACGCACAGGCGAGGCGGCGCAGGCGACGCTCGCCGCGATCGTGCAGTCCTCCGACGACGCCATCGTCGGCAAGACGCTCCAGGGCATCATCATGACGTGGAACGCCGGCGCCGAGCGCGTCTTCGGGTACAGCAAGGAGGAGGCGGTCGGGAAGCCGATCACGATGCTCCTCGCCCCCGAGCGCATCAGCGAGGAAGCGACGATCCTCGCGACGCTCATCCGCGGCGACCGCATCGACCACTTCGAGACCGAGCGCGTGCGCAAAGACGGCCGGCGCATTCAAGTCTCGCTGTCGGTCTCTCCGATCCGCGACGGCTCCGGCACGATCATCGGCGCCGCGAAGATCGCGCGCGACGTCACGCAGCGTCGCGCGCTCGAGGAGGAGCGCGACCGCCTCTTGGCGCGCGAGCAAGAAGCCAGGGCGACGGCCGAAGCGGCGAACCGGGCGAAGGACGCCTTCCTCGCCACCGTGTCGCACGAGCTGCGCACGCCGCTCTCGCCGATCCTCGCGTGGACGAGCATGCTGCGCCAGCGGACGCTCGCCGAAGGGCAGACGGAAAAGGCGCTGGCGACGATCGAGCGCAACGCGCGGGCGCAGGCGCAGCTGATCGAGGATCTTCTCGACATATCGCGCATCGTGTCGGGCAAGATGCGGCTCGAGGTCCGTCCCACCGACCTCGCGGCCGTCATTCACGCCGCGGTCGACGTCGTCGGCCCCGCCGCCGCCGCGAAAGAGATCCGCATGGAGGTCGTCCTCGACACCAAGACCGGGCCGATCGCCGGCGACCCGGCGCGGCTGCAGCAGGTCGTGTGGAATCTCCTCTCGAACGCGGTCAAGTTCACGCCCAAGCGCGGTCGCATCCAGATCGTGCTCGAGCGCGTCAACTCGCACGTCGAGATCGCGGTCAGCGACACCGGCCAGGGTCTCGACCCCAGGTTTCTGCCGCACATCTTCGAGCGCTTCCGGCAAGCCGACAGCACCACGAGCCGCATGCACGGCGGGCTCGGACTCGGTCTCGCCATCGTCCGCCACATCGTCGAGCTGCACGGCGGCACCGTGCATGCAGAAAGCCCGGGGCCCGGCCACGGCGCGACCTTCACGGTGAAGCTGCCGCTCGTCATCTTCGCGCGCACCGCGGGCGAGCTCGAGCGTCGCCATCCGACGGCCGGCGACGAGCGACCACCCGACCCGTACCCGCGACTCGACGGCGTCCGCGTGCTCGTCGTCGACGACGAGCCCGACTCGAACGACGTCGTCAGCACCCTGCTCGGCTCGGCCGGCGCCGAGGTGCGTGTCGCCGCGTCGGTGGCGCAGGCGCTCGACGTGCTGTCACGCTGGCTCCCCGATCTCGTCGTCTGCGACATCGGCATGCCGGGCGAGGACGGCTACGCGCTCGTCGCCGAGATGCGGCGTCGCGGTGACGCGCTCGCGCGAATCCCGACGATCGCGCTCACCGCCTACGCGACCCGCGACGACCGCGTCCGGATTCTCGCCGCGGGCTTCCAGATGCATGTGACGAAACCGATCGACCCGTTGGAGGTCGTGACCAGCATCGCCAACGTCGCGCGCAGCGTCCGCAAACACTGACGCGGCGGTCGCAGGCGACGTTCAGATCGAAGGTCGCACCGTCGCCGCGTGCGCGCCGGTGCGGAGTCGCCGCGTGCCGCCGCGGAGAGCTTTTGCTCGCATCCGCAGCTGGCAGCTGCGATGCCGGATGAGCCTCGCGGCAACGCAGGTCTGTCGCACGTCCTCGATCGCGGCTCGGTACGCGATCGTGCGCAGTTGGTGGGCATCGACTTCGTGCAAGTAGTCCATCGACAGCGTCAGCGTAGCGAGCGAGCGCACGGAACGATATCCCCGCTACGCCTCGTTTGGTGACCGGGCAACACGTGAGCAGCGCCCGCGGAGGGACTCGCGATCCGTCGTTCGCAATCGATGCGCCGTGCCAGTATGACGGTGCGTCCCACGCATGGTCCGGCGTCGCCGACGCCGACGCCGACGCGTGACGACCGCCTGTCGCCCGGAACGAATGGAACCTTACACCAAGATTCTCGGCCTCTTTCTCGTCCTCGTCGGTGGCGGCATCGGCCTCCCTTTTCCCGAGGACGTGACGCTCATCGGCGTCGGCGTCCTCGTCGAGCAACGACTCCTCGGCCTACGCGCCGCCGTCGCGATCGGCGTCGCCGGCATCGCCGTCGCGGACTGGATGCTGTATCTCTTCGGACGGCGCTACGGAGGCGTGCTCGTCGCCCACCCGGGGGTGACGCGGCTCCTCGGCGTCCACCGCGTCGAGACGGTGCGGGCGGCGATCCTGCGCCACGGCGCCAAGGCGGTCTTTCTCGCCCGCTTCATGTTCGGATTCCGCATCGCGACGTTTCTCTCGGCAGGAATGTTTGGCGTCTCCGCACCGCGCTTCGCAGTCGCCCAGGGAGCGGCGACGATCATTTTCGTACCGGCGGTGATCACGCTCGGACTGCTCTTCGCGCACCAAGCCGAGCGCGTCTTGCACAATGTGGGCAGAATCGAGCACTGGCTCGTTCTCGTCGGACTCCTCGGCCTGGCGCTCTTTCTCGTCCTGCGCGCGCGCGCAGCACGCGAGTTGAGCGACGGCGGCACCTGACCGGGGCGCCCTGCCGTCGTCATCCGCAGCGCCGAGCCGCGAGCGTCCATTTTTTTGACACTCGCACCTCGTACTTGTGGCATACGCGTTGCTCGTCTGCCCGACGATGGGTGCGACGAAACTCCGACACGAGATTCGCGACCTCGTCCTCCTCCGTTACGTCCTGATCATCGCGGTCAGCTACCTCGTCATCAGCCAGCGCGGCACCGGCGCGATGGTCTCCCCTGCGGCCGCGATCCTGGTCGCGAGCGCGCTCATGTCGAACGTCGCGCTCGGATGGACGGATTGGCGGCGCGTCCGCTTCGTCCACCTCGCCGCAGGGGTCGTCGTGATCGACACGATCTGGCTGTCGGTCAGCCTCTCGCTCCTCGGCCACCTCACGACCGAATTCTTCTTCCTGTATTTCTTCGTGCTCTTCTTCGCCGCCCTGGCGGAGAATCTCCTGCTCATGCTCGCCGGCGTCGTCGCCGCGAGCGGCGCGTATCTGTGGGTGCTCACGCGTCTCTATCCCGGCGACGTCTGGACGGAAGACCATCTCTTGCAGCTGACGTTCCTTTTCAGCGCCGCCGTGTTCTACGGCGTGCTCGTCAGTCGCGCGCGTCAGAGTCGGCGGGCGGCGGAGGTCCTCGAGGCGATGGATCGCGAGCGCACCGAGCTGCTCGCCACGCTCGCGCACGACATCGGCGGGCCGGCGCACATCATCGGTTTCGCGGCCGAGACGCTCGCGCGCGAGACCGCCGCGTCCGATGCCACGATGCGGCCGCTGCTCGACGCGATCGTACGCAACAGCCGCGTCCTGAAGGAGCTCACGGAACGCTTTCTCGAATACTCGCGCATCCGGACCCGGCGATTCGACCTCGATCTGACGCCGGTCGTCGTGGCCGCCGTCGCCGAGCGCGCCGCCGCGCAGTACGAGCTCGATGCGCGCACGCGCGGTGTCACCCTCGCAGTGACGTCGGAACCGATACCGACCGCGCTCCTCGACGAGCTCGCGCTGACGCGCGTGCTCGGCAACGTCGTCGGCAACGCGATTCGATACTGCGAAGACGGCGCGACCGTCGAGATCTCGGTCGCGCTCGAGGCCGACGTGATCGCGATCGTCGTCCGCGATACGGGACGCGGCATGACGGCCGAGCAGCGGGCGACGATCGGGCGGCCGTTCGTCGCCCCGACGGACGCGACGAGCGGTTCGGGCTTGGGTCTCTTCATCGTCCGCTCGCTCGTGGAAGCGCACGGCGGCTCGATGACGACCGCGTCGGAGCGTGGCCGCGGCACGGAGATCACTTTGCGGCTGCCGTTCGTTCCCGCGCCTTCCGCGGCAGCGACCGCGACGCCGGAAACGCGTTGACGCGCGGCGGGCGGCGGGAGGGGCGCCGTCCGCACCCGACGATTGACGGCGATGCGGGGGCGACGTTAGAAGCGGTTGCAGGGGTCGGCACCGCATGGTGACCGGCTGGGACGGGACACGGTGTCGTCGGACGGACGGCGCCGGGACGGGGCGCGCGGCGCTCCGTGGAGGAGAGGAGGCTGGACGTGCGGACACTCGCAACTCTCGCGGCCGCGCTCGCGTTTCTGGCGACGCCGGCACACGCGATCGTCTTCAACCCGAGCGCGATCGAGCGGCCCGACGGTAAAGGCGATCAAGTCGTCTTCTGGCGGCTCCGACCTGAACGTCACGGTGCTCTTCTACGGCCGCACTTTCAGCTCGCCGTTCACGCAGACGTTCGGGCTCGATGCCGGGGCGAGCCGGATCATCGACGTCGGCGCGCTGAAGACGGCCGATCCCGCCTTACCCGAGGATTTTGGTGTCGCAATCGCGACCGCCGTCGACAACCACGGCAAGGCGGTCGTCACCCGCGCGCTCTCGGGCAACTTCACCGTCGCCAACCTGCAGGTGCACTCGGCGTGGGGCGCGCCCGGCGCCGCGCGCTCCGCCGTCAACGCGTCGCCGCCGCTCGCGCTCTCCGACGGCGCGCAGCCCGCCCTCGGCACGATCATCGACGGCACGACCGTGCTCCTGCCGCCGATCCAGCCGACCAACGTCCACCTCGCCGTGTACTACGATCCCACCACGCTCGAGCCCCCGAGCCTCGGTGGCAACCAGCTCATCTTCGTGAACTTCCAGGACGTGCCCGGCGAGACGTACAGCGCGCAGGTCGCGGTGACGACCTGGTTCGTCGACGTGACGCGCGGCAACGGTAATTTCATCGGCCCGGTGGATGGCTTCGTCGCGAGCGGCGTCACCGTCACCGACGTCGCGAGCGTCGCCGGCAGCGACGTGAACGGCTCGAGCGGATCGATGACGTTCAACGCGCTGCCGAGCGCGGATCCGGTGACCCGGCTCGTCTTCTTCACCGAGACGTTGGGAACGTTCGCGACGGGATACCTACTGCCACCGACGGTACCGTCGATACTCTGACGCTAGTGTCGGCGGACGCAGATCGCGCGTGACGCCACGGCGGCGTCGCCGCCTGTCGCCGCTCGCGGTGGCACTGATCGTCGCGACGGCGTGCGCGGCGAGCGACGGCGCCGCGGCGCGCGTCGCACGCGCCGACACGCCGACGCCGACGCTCGACGCAACGCCGTCTGCGACCGACACGGCGACGGAGACGCCGACCGCCACGCCGTCAGCGACGGAAACGCCGACGGTCACGCCCGAGGCGACCCCGACTGCGACGCTCGACGCGACCGCGACGCCTACGCTCGCTCCCACGGAGACCCCGACCGCGAGCACGACGGCCACGACCACTGACACGGTCACGCCGAGTGCGACCGCCACGGCCACCGACACTCCGACGCGCACGCTCACGCCGACGCCGACCCGCACGCCGACGGCAACGCGCACACTGACGCCGACTCGCACGCCAACCATCACCGCGACGCGCACGCTCACGCCGTCCGCGACGGTGACGCTGACGGCGTCGCGCACCGCCACGATCCTGCCGACGCCGACCGCCAGCGCGACGCGCACGCCGACCCCGACGCGCACAGTGACGGCGACGCGCACCCGGACGCCGACCCCGGCGCGAACGGCAACGGTCACGGTCACCGCGACGGCGACCCCGACGCGGAGCCCGACGGAGACCCCGACGGGCACCCCGACGATCACCCGTTCGGCCACCGCCACCCGCACCGGGACGCCGACGCCGACGCGCACGCTGACGGCGACGCTGACCAACACACCGACGCCGATCCGTACCCAGACGCCGTCCGTGACAGCGACAGCGACGCCGTCGCGCACCGCGACCGTGACACGTACGCCGACGCCGACGGCAACGCGTACCGCGACGCCGACGGCGTCGCGCACGCCGACATCGACCCGTACGGCGACCTCGACGGCGCGCACGCCGACGCCGACGCTGTCAGCGTCACCATCGCTCACGCCCACCGAGACGGCGAGCGCCACTCCGCCGCCAACGGCGACGGCGGAAACGCCGACCCCGAGCGCGTCCGCGACTCAGGACGTCACGACGACGCCGACACCCAGCGACACCGCGCCCGCAACGCCGTCGGTGACGCCGAGCACGACGGCGACCGCGACGGCGAGCGCCACGCCGACTCCGAGCGCGTCGGCGACCGCGACGGACACGCCCACCGCGACGCCGTCGGCAACCGCAACGCCGACGCCGACGCCGACGGCATCGCCTACGACCACGGCCGCGCCGTCGGTGACGCCGACCGCAACGGCGAGCGCCAGTGCGATCCTCACCGCGTCGGCGACGCCGTCGGCGACGCGGACGACGACGCCGTCAGTTTCCCCGACGCCGCCGGCGCCGACCTGCGGGAACGGTGTGCTCGATGCCGGCGAGGAATGCGACGACGGCAACCTCCTTGTGGGCGACGGCTGCGACGCGAGCTGCCGCAGCGAGCTCGTGCCGGGAGGCGGTCCACGGCACACGGACTGCATCCACGAATGGCTGACGAGCCCGGTTCCCCGACGCGGACCCGACGGCGTGCCGCTGGCGCGCGTCACCTGCGTCGACGACGACCCGGCATGCGACTTCGGGGTCGCCGCGGGCGACGGCGCGTGCACCTTCCACGTCGCGCTCTGCCTCGACGTCCGCGAGCGGCGATTCGTGGACCGCGACGACCGGCCGCTCTGCATAGCGAGCGACGTCGCATGGCTCAGTCTCATCAGTCCGCGCGAAGCCGATCCCCACGACGCCGCCGACGTCCACACACGCGACGCGCTCGAGACCGCCATCGCCGCGGTCGGCGGTATCGTCCGCCGTCAGTGCGAGCTGCCCGGCGCCGCGACGTCGACACCGTGCGCGACCGACGCCGATTGCGGCCACGCGCGACGCTGTCGTGGACGTTTCATGGCGTTCGCGCCGCCGTTCGACGCTCGGGGCGCGTGCACGCCGTTCGCCGACGTCGTCGTGCCGCTGCGACACGCCGGACGCGCCGTAGGCGCCGGCACCCGCCTGCTGCGCGTCACCGCGGCGACCAGCGATGCCGCGACGGGGCGCGATTTCGACACGCTGAAGCTCGTCTGTCGACCCGCAGCGCCGCCGTGAGCGCGGTCCCCGTCGCAGGGGCGACGATCGTCATCGCGCGCCGGCGACGTGGACGCGCGGGCGCCGACGGATCACGAGGTGCGTCCGGCGCAGCCGGGGCGCGTGCGCGCGCTGCGCGACACCGGTCGTCTGCCGCTGCTCGTCGTCCTCGGGCTCGCCCGCGAGCGCATCGGCGATCGCGTTCACGTCGTCGGCGATCGAGCGGACGTCGTCGGACATCGTGCTCATGTCGCGCGCGACGGCGTCGAGGTCGTCCGAGACGCGCCGCAAATCTTGGGATAGCACCATGAGGCCGTACCCGATGCCGGCCGCTGCCACGAGCACGGCGAGAACCGTCGGAAGACTGTGACGCATGCCGAGCGCCCCGACCACACCACACGGTACCGTACCCGTCAAGGAACGTGCTATCGAAGACGCATGAAGACCTTCCGAGACAACGTAGCGGTCGTAACCGGCGCGGCGAGCGGCATCGGGCGCGCGATGGCGGAGCGCTTCGCCGCCGCAGGCATGAAGGTCGTGCTCGCCGACGTCGAAGAGCCGGCGCTCGTGGAGGCCACACGGGCGCTCGTGGCCCGCGGTGCGGCGGCGCTCGCCGTGCGTACCGACGTGTCGCGTGCCGCCGACGTCGCGGCGCTCGCGGACGCGGCCTACGCGCGGTTCGGCGGCGTGCACGTCCTCTGCAACAACGCCGGCGTCGCCGGCGATGGCGCCACCACCTGGGAGCAGAGCCTCGACACCTGGCAGTGGGTCCTCGCCGTGAACCTGTGGGGCGTCGTCCACGGCATCCACACGTTCGTCCCGCGGATGCTGGCGCACGGCGGCGAGGGGCACGTCGTCAACACCGCCTCGATGGCCGGGCACCTCTCGACGCCGTTTCTCTCGAGCTACAACGCCACCAAGTTCGGCGTCGTCACCATCTCCGAGTGTTTGCACCACGAGCTGCAGATGGTCGGCGCCGCGGTCAGGGTGTCGGTGCTCTGCCCCGGGTTCGTGCGCACGAAGATCATCGACGCCGAGCGCAATCGGCCGCCGGAGCTGCGTGACGACGAGCAGCGCTCGGAGGCCGCGCAGGCCTTTCGCACCGCCGTCCGCGGCTTCGTCGACGCGGGAACGCCGCCGGAGACGGTCGCCGAGCGCGTCTTCGAGGCGATCCGCGATCAGCGCTTCTGGATCTTCCCGCATCCGGAGATGCTCGAGGCGGTCCGCGCGCGGGCCGAGAGCATCCTCGCGCAGGAGAATCCGATCTTCGCGCCGCCGCCCGGGATGGACCTGAAGCTCTGACGGCGGCGCCGCGCGCCCTGCTGCTACGGCGGCGGCGTGCACCCTTGGAGCGTGACCGGCGCGGTGCTGATGCGCTTGAACGCCCAGTGACACGTGAAGACGCTGCTGGCCACCAACACCGACGCCTTGAACGACGTGCCGGCAATCGATCCCGTACCCTTGCTCGGGTTCGTCGCGACCCTCAGGCGCCCGAACTCGCCGCCGAAATCGGCGGAGCGCGTCGAGTTGGTGTCGCAGCGGATCACGGCGATCTCGCCCTTCTGCGGCTTGCCCGCCGCCGGATACGACGCGGCGCTGAAGTGCACGCCGTCGACGGCGAGATCGAGCGTCGAGCCGCCGTCGTCGACGAGCAGCGTCCACGTGCCGCTCAGGTCGAACGCCGCGGCGGGCGCGCCGAGCGCGAGAGACGCCGCTAGTGCCAACCCCAGCCATCCGAACGTCCGCATCATCCCGTCACCTCCTGCGAGCGACGCTGCCCCGGAGCGACGCGCACGTCAAGCCTCACGGCCCGAGGAACTCGCCGACGGCGGCAAGCGGCTTGATCTCGTCGCAGAAGATCTTCAGCGTCGCCAACATCGGCACCGCGAGCAACGCGCCACCGATGCCCCACAGCCACCCCCAGAACGTCACCGCGAGAAAGATCACGACCGGATTCAGCGCCAGCCGCCGCCCGAGGAGCGCCGGCGTGATGAAGTTGCCCTCGATCGCGTCGATGAAGAAATAGATCGCGGGCGCGACGAGCGCGCGGCCGATCGAGTCGAACGTGATCACGCCGACGAGCGTCAGCACGACCATGCTGGCGAACGGACCGACGTACGGCACGAAGTTGAACGTGCCGATCATGACGCCCCACAGTACCGGGTTCGGCATGCCGACGAACGACAGGACGACAGCGCTGACCGTCCCAAGCGCGATGTTGATGCACGTGACGGTCAGGAGATACGTCGAGATCTGGTCCTCGATTTGGCGCGCGATCTCGACGGCGACCTTCTTGTCCTCGAGCCGCGGCAGCACGCGCACGAGCTTGCGGAGGAAGAGATCGCCCGAGGCGAGCAAGAAGTAGAGTAGGATGACGACCACCATGCTGCCGGCGAGAAATCCCTGCGTCACGCTGAAGGCCGACTCGGCGATACCCGCGTCTTTGATCTCGACTTTCTGCACGGTCGGGTCGGGCGTGGCGTCGCCGACGGTCGCCATCTGCTGCACTTGCTCCGCCGCCTGGTTCATCTTCTGCACCGGCTTGCGGAGCGTGCGCACCTTGTCGTCGATCTTGCGCAAGCTCTGCGGCGCCGACGCGATCCAGGAGCTCGCCGGGCCGCTGAGCGCGTAGATGCCGTAGAGCGTCGCCCCGGCGAACGTGAGCATCACGAGCGCGGCGGCGACGGGCTGCGGAACGTGAATGCGCCGCAGCACCCGCATGACGGGGGCCAGCAAGAAGCTGAGCAGGATCGCGAGCACGACCGGCAGGAGAAAGGAGCGCGCGACGTAGAGCGTATACGCGGTCGCGAGCGTCAAGAGGCCGGTGAGCGCCACCGAGCGAACGTCGATTGGTCCGTCGAAGAGACGGAACGGCGAGTTCGCCGACGAATGCTTCCGGCGCGGCCCGGGATCCATGCATTCACGTTGGCCGCTCCAGGGATCCTAGGCAACCGCGACGCGGCGGCCTCAGTGACCGGAGCGGCGACGACTGGACCGGTGGCGCTGCGAGCGTGCTATAGAGCCGTCATGGACCTCGTACAACTCGCGCCCAGCGTGTACGCCTGTCTCCAGGAGGACCGTGGTCTCGGATGCAGCAACTCGGGCCTCGTGAGTCGCGCCGGCGGCCTCGTCGTCGACACCTTCTGGGATCTGCCGCACACCCGCGAGCTCGTCGCCACGTACGCGCGCGTGACCGACGAGCCCGCGCGTCGGGTCGTCAACACGCACCACAACGGCGACCATTGCTGGGGCAATCAGCTCTTCCGCGACGCGGAGATCATCGGCCACCGCGCGTGCGCCGCGGCCTTCGGACACGACGCCGCGCCCGCGATGCTCCAGGGCATGAAAGCGCTCGCGGGCGGCGACGACCCGGCGCTCGCCGCGTTCGCCGCGGCGCTGGCGCCGTGGGACTTCCGCGGGATCGAGCTCACGCCGCCGACGACCGTCCTCGACGACCGCCTCGATCTCGACCTCGACGGCATCGCCGTCGAGCTCCTCTACGTCGGCCCGGCGCACACCGCCGGCGACGTGATCGTGCACCTGCCGGCACAGCGCATCGTCTTCACCGGCGACGTCCTCTTCCGTCGCTGCACGCCGATCGGCTGGGAAGGGACCTACGCGAAGTGGATCGAGGCGCTCGATCGGGTGATCGCGCTGGCGCCCGACGTCGTCGTGCCCGGACACGGGCCGATCTGCGGCGTCGAAGGACCGCGCGAGATGAAGGCGTACCTCGAGTACGTCCGCGGCGAGTCGCGGCGGTTCTTCGCCGCCGGCCTGTCGACGCTCGACGCCGCGAAGCGCCTCGACCTCGGTCCCTACGCGCGCTGGACCGAGCCCGAGCGCCTGCTCTTCAACGTCGAGCGCGCGTATCGCGAGTTCCGTGGCGAGCCGTTCGACGCGCCGATCGACGCCATGGCGATCTTCCGCGGCATGCACGAGTTGCGCGCCGCGCTCCGTCCGGCGGCCGCCTGACGGCGCGTCGCCGCGATGCGCGAGCAGACGGACGGGACCGACACGCGCCCGGATCGCGGCGGGAGCGACGCCCCTGCGGATCGCGGCGGCGGCCCGGCGTCCGCCGACGGCGCGCCCGCGTCCACGCAGCCGGTCGAGCCGCCGCCGACGCGCTACCAAATGCCGGATCCAAGCGCCGCCTTACCGTCGGGACTCCTCGCCGGCGGCGGCGATCTCGAGCCGGGGACGATCCTCGCCGCGTACCGTGCCGGGATCTTCCCGTGGCCGGACGCAACCGGCACGCTCTATTGGTGGTCGCCCGACCCGCGCGCCGTGCTGCCGCTCGACGGCATGCACGTGTCGCACAGCCTCCGTCGCACGCTCCGTCGCGGCCGGCTCACGATCACGACGGACCGCGCCTTCGCCGACGTCATCGCCGGCTGCGCCGACCGCGCCGACGGCACCTGGATCACCCCCGAGATGCTCGTCGCGTACACGCGCCTCCACGAGCTCGGCTGGGCGCACAGCGTCGAGGTGTGGGACGGCGATCGCCTCGCAGGCGGCCTTTACGGCGTCGCCGTCGGCGGCCTCTTCGCCGCGGAGTCGATGTTCCATCGCGTCCGTGATGCCTCGAAGATGGCGCTCGTCGCGCTCGTCGAGCACCTGCTCTCCCGCGGCTTGGCGCTCCTCGACGTGCAGCTGCGGACGCCACACCTCGCCTCGCTCGGCGTCGTCGAGGTGCCGCGCGTCGAGTATCTGCGCCGTCTCGCTGCCGCCCTCGCGCGTCGTCCTACGTTCTGACTCAGCGGAAAAAGAGGAACGTCATCGCGATGAAGATCGGCACCAAGATGCCGACCGAGTAGGCCATGTAGCCGAAGAAGCTCGGCATGCGCACGCCGTGGTGCTCGGCGATCGCCTTCACCATGAAGTTCGGCCCGTTGCCGATGTAGCTGTTCGCGCCCATGCAGACCGAGCCGACGCTGATCGCGCGCAGCAGCGCCTCGGCGTCCGGGCCGAGACCGAGGAACTCGGCGAGATACCGGCCTTCGGCGGCGACACCTTTGAGGCCCGCGGCAGTCGCGGCGAACGTCAGATACGTCGGCGCGTTGTCGAGAAAGCTCGAGAGGCCGCCGCTCGCCCAGAAGAGCTGCCACGGTTGCCGCAAGCCGAACTCGCCGCCGCGCGCGTTCAGGATGAGGAGCGCCGGACCCATCGTGACGAAGATGCCGGCGAAGAGCACCGCGACCTCGACGATCGGCGCGAAGCTGAACCGGTTCTGGACGTGGTACTCGTCCGGCGTCGAGAAGTAGGACGCGAGCGCGGCGGCCGCCATCAGCCCCTCCTGCCAGCCGAACGGCCACGGCCGCCCACCGAGGCCGACGCCGCGTCCCGACGCGTAGACGATCACGATGATCGCGCCGAGGAGAAACAGGTTGCGCCGGCCGTCGATGCGCAGCGGCTCGTGCTCCATCAGCTCCTCGAGCTGCGAGCCAGGGCGCTCGCGCTCCTCGCGATCGAGCACGACCTGATCCCACACGTGCGCGACGACGAGCAGGATGCCGTTCACCATCAGCCACTCCGGCCAGAGCCGCAGTGTCCATCGAAAGGGCACGCCGTTCAGGAATCCGAGAAAGAGCGGTGGATCGCCGAGAGGGGTGAGGAGCCCCCCGCAGTTCGACACCATGAAGATGAAGAAGACGACGAGATGCGCGCGCGCCCGGCGCGACTCGTTCGCCCGCAAGAGCGGCCGGATGAAGAGCACCGAGGCGCCGGTCGTGCCGATGACGCTCGCGCAGGCCGCGCCGATCAGCAAGAGCGCGCTGTTCATGAGCGGCGTGCCCGAGAGCGAGCCTCTGATGTAGATGCCGCTCGTGATGACGAAGAGTGACGCCAGCAGCACGAGAAACGAGCAATAGTCGCGCGTCGTGTGCAGCAGCTCGGCGAGGCCGGCATGGCCCCAGAGCGCAATCAAGTAGACGACGACCGGCACGGCGCACGCCGCAGCGACGATCCCTTTGTTCCGGTTGTGATCCCACCACTCCGGGATCGAGAGCGGCAGCAGTGCGATCGCGAGCAGCAGCGCGACGAACGGCAGCACCGTGTACACAGGCAACGTGGCGCCCATCGTCGTCATTTCCGCGGCCGTCGCGCTCGTGGGCAGCAACACGAACGCTGCGATCGTCATCAGTCGCGTCACCGGTGCTCCATCGTTCGTCGGCCGCGTTCTACGCGGACGGGCGGGGGGGCGCACGTCCCGCACCCGACGTGCGCAAGAGGGTAAGTTTGCGCACCACGGGTGCAGGACATACGCCCGCCCGCCCGTCCGGGTCGATCGTGGACCGACGCTGTACACCGGCGGCGTGGAAATGGCGAGCGCGCGCGGCGCTGCTGCATATCGCGCCGGCGGGCGCAG
>VBKW01000377.1 GCA_005879405.1 Deltaproteobacteria bacterium | reverse complement strand
GAGATGGTCGAGGAGAGCGGCTACGAGTCGGACCGCGTCGAGCCGCTCGGCGTCGTGCACCCGAATCCGGCGATTCAGACGAACCGCTGCCACTCGTTCGTCGCGTACGAGGTCGAGCGCCGGCACGTGCCGAGCTTCGACTCGACCGAGGAGACCGAGGTCGTGCTCGTGCCGCTGACGCGCATCCCGGAGCTGATGCGCAGCGGCGAGATCACCCATGCGCTGGTGATCGTCGCCTTTCAGTGGTTGGCTCTACGCGGTCGTTGACGCACGCGCCGTGCCCGGCACCTCAGACGACGCGGCGCAGCGGCTCGACGCGCCCGCCGGCGGGCGCGGCGGCGCGCGCGATCGCCGGCAGCGTGAGCGTGAAGCACGAGCCGCGCGCGGGCTCGCTTTCGACGGTGAGACTGCCGCCCATGAGCCGTGCGAGACGCGACGAGATCGAGAGGCCGATTCCCGCGCCCGGCACGTGCCGGCTCCGGTCGTGGACCTGACGAAACGGCTCGAAGATCGCGCGGTGCGCGCTCGCGGGAATGCCGATCCCGGTGTCCGACACCGAGAGGCTGACCACGTCGAGGCCGGCCGGCGCGGCGCGCAACGTGATCGACCCGCGTTCCGTGAACTTCACCGCGTTCACCAGCAGGTTCGAGACGATTTGCTTCAGCCGCTCCGGATCCGCGCACACGCGAGCGCACGCCGGGTCCAGCTCGGCATCGAACGTGACGCCGTGGCCGGCCAGCAACACGTCCATGAGGCTGCGCATGTCGGTGAACAGCGGGGCGAGATCGACGGTCGCCGTCTCGATCTTCAAGCGGCCGGCCTCGATCCGGGACAGATCGATGAGGTCGTTGATCAGATGCGACAAGTTGCTCGCGTTCTTGGTGATGCGATGCAGAATGTCGCGCTGTGCCGGCTCGAGCGGCCCGAACGAGTGGTCGAGCAGGAGGTCGATGTAGCCGAGGACGACGTTCAACGGCGTCCGCAGCTCGTGCGACACGCCGGCAAGGAACTCGTCTTTGGTGACGGCGGCCTCACGCAGCGCGCGGTTGTCAGCGACGAGCCGCTCCATCGCGCGTGTGTGCCGGTGGATCGCGTATACGCCGGCCCACGAGGTCGCCGTCGCGACGATCACGCAGGCGATGGCGACGAGTACGGAGCGCGCGGGCCCGTAACCGGACGCCGCGCAGGCCAGGTACGCGAGCACGAACATCTGCACGAAGACGGCTGCCGGTAACGCGAGCGACGTCCCGGCGACCTCGTGGCCGTCGGCGGACGCCGCGTTCGTATTTTTCAGGCTGCCACTCTCCATGCGATCCTCGCCATCCTGCTGGCGGATCCGACACAGATGTGTCACGAGAGTGCCAGGACGGCACAGCTCCGGACCCGCACGCTGCACGCGGCCAGTGGGCGCGTGACCTGGTGCGGGAGGAGAGCAAGCAGCATGCCCGGAGGACGCCCGTGGCGGTCATTCGACTTCCGGAAATCGAAGAGATCTTCACGGTGCTCGATCGACTCGGGATTTCGCGTGAGGCGGTGGTCATTCCGTTGACCAAACGCGATCCGGGCTCGGTGCGACTCTTGCCCGACGAGCGCGTGGAGATCGTCGCGCCCGAGTCGACGAGCGTCGCCGCGTGGCTGTCAACGCTCGAAGCCGCGCTGCGCGAGCTCGGCGCCGCGCCGCCGAACGGCTGAACGCGCGCAGACGTCTTGCTGTCCGTGCACGACCGCGGCACGACCGCGAGCGGCGTCGCCCGCGCGGAGATGTCACTCCTCGATCAGCACCGGTGTGCCGACGGGTACCGTTTCGTAGAGCTCCTCGACGTGTGGATTCAGCAGCGAGATGCAGCCCCACGTCCAGTCGACGCCGTGCGCGTTCTGCTCCTCGCGGTCGGTGCCGTGGATGCCGACGGCGTTGCCGGGCCCGGGCGCACGTCCGTCGATCACCGGAACCTTCCCTTCGGTCAGCGCCATCGCGTAGCGCTGACGGTCGCTGTCGTTTGGATAGCTGAGGAGCATGAAGCGCGACCACCGGTCGTGCGGCCGCTTCCACACGATCCGGTAGACGCCCTCGGGCGTCCGCAGGTCGCCGCGATACGTCTTCGGACCGCTCGGCGCGATGCCGAGGACGACCGGATACACCTTCTCCTGCGCCGTCCAGTGGTAGACCGTCAGCGTGTGCTCGTGCTTGCGGACCACGATGGCGTACTCGGCGCCCTCGGACCACGACAGGGCGGGCGTCGGCGACGCAACCGGCGTCGGGTTCGCCGCGGCGTACAGCGAGGGATCGTACTTCGGGAGGTCGGTCCTGTGCGACCAGCATGCAGCGGCGGTCAGCGCACTCAGCATCATCAACACTCCGCCAACCGCGTGCCGCGACATATGAACACCATCAATTTGCAATAAGACGCTTTGCGTAGCAAGACGAAACGATCGATCGAGCGATGGCATTCGACCGCAACGAGCTCCGACGCGTGATGGGTCACTTCGCGACCGGCGTGGCCGTCGTCACGACGCACGACGGTCAGGGCCGCTGCTACGGACTGACCGCGAACGCCGTTTCCTCGGTCTCGCTCGATCCTCCGCTCGTCCTCGTGTGCGTCGACAAGCGCGCGGAGAGCTATCCGGCGTTCGACCGGTCGCAGGTGTTCGTCGTGAACGTCCTCGGCGAGCACCAGGAGGAGCTGTCGCGCCGGTTCGCGGTGTCGGGCGGCGACAAGTTCGTCGACCTGCCCTGTCGCAGCGGCGGCACCGGCGCGCCGATTCTCGAGGGCGCGCTGGCGCACATCGAATGCCGCGTCGTCGCCGCGCACGACGCCGGCGATCACACCATCTACGTCGGCGAGGTCGAGAGTGCCGACGCCGGCGAAGGGCGCCCCCTGCTCTTTTTTCGCGGCCGCTATCATCAGCTGCCGCGCGGCTGACCGGCGCCGCGACGCGGCGAAGTCCGCCGCGACCATGCGGGCCTTTTCGCGGTCGAAAACGCAACGCAGTCGGTGTAGAGTCGCGGTGTTCATGAGGAGACCCGTCGCCCCGCTCGGCGCGCTCGTCCTCGCCGCCGGCCGCGGCACCCGCATGCGGTCCGAGCGCGCGAAGGTGCTGCATACGATCGCCGGCAAGGCGCTCGTCCTCTGGGTGCTCGACGCCGCGCTCGAGCTCGCGCCCGAACGGATTGCGGTCGTCGTCGGACAGGACGCCGACGACGTACGCCGGATCTGCGAACGACACCTGACTCTGCGCGACAGCACGCCGCACGCGAAGATCTCGTATCCGTTGCAGCGTGAGCAGCGCGGGACCGGTGACGCCGTGCGTGCGGCGCTGCCGGCGTTCGCCGGCTTCGCCGGCGACGTCGTCATCCTCTACGGCGACGTCCCGCGCCTCACCGCCGCGACCGTGGCGAAGCTCGTCGCCCGCCATCGCGAGACGCAGGCGACGCTGTCGCTGCTCACCGCGACAGTCGACGAGCCGTCGGGATACGGCCGCATTCGCCGCGGCGGCGACCGCAGCGTCGCCGCCGTCGTCGAGGAACGCGACCTCACGGCGGCCGAGCGCGGCATTCGCGAGATCAATCCCGGCATCTACTGCACCTCCGCGGCGTTTCTCGAGGCCGCGCTCGCGCGCCTCACGAACGACAACGCGCAACGCGAGTACTATCTGACCGATCTCGTCGGCATCGCCGTCGCCGACGGCCTGCGGGTGACGGCCGTCGCGGTCGACGATCCCGACGAGGTCGCGGGTATCAACTCGCGCGCGGAGCTCGCGGCCGTCGAGTCGCATGTGCGGCGCGCGCTCGTGGCGCGTTGGATGGACGCGGGCGTGACGTTTCACGATCCGGCGACGACGTACGTCGAAGAAGGCGTCACGATCGGCGCCGATACCGAGCTCGGCCCGAACGTGCAGCTGCTCGGTCGCACCCGCATCGGCCGCGCGTGCTGGCTCGACGGAACGATCTTGCTGCGCGACACCGAGCTCGGCGACCGCGTGCACGTGCGGCTCGGGACGGTCATGACCGAGTGCCGCGTCGGCGACGATGCGGTGATCGGTCCCTTCGCGCACCTCCGGCCCGGCACCGAGCTCGCGCCCGAGGTCCACATCGGCAACTTCGTCGAGACGAAGAAAGCGCGCGTCGGACGCCGCACGAAGGCGAACCACCTCACGTACCTCGGCGACTGCGAGATCGGCGACGCGACCAACGTCGGCGCCGGGACGATTACCTGCAACTACGACGGCTTTGCGAAGCATCGCACGATCATCGGCAGCCGGGTGCAGATCGGCAGCGACACACAGCTCGTGGCGCCGGTCACCGTCGGCGATGATGCCTACATCGGCGCCGGCACCACCGTGACGCGCGACGTGCCCCCCGGGCACTTGGTCGTCAGCCGGGTGCCGCAGCGCGAAGTCCCGGGATGGGTGAAACGCCGCCGCGCCAGAGCAACCGCCGGCGGCGCGGCGCCGCCGCCGCGGACGGCCAAGATCGCGCTCGCCCCTTCCGCCGCACCGAGGGCGCAGGTCGTCGCGCAGCGAAAAGTGCAGGCGAAGTCGCCGAACAAAACCGCCGCGGCCAAGACGGTGCAGCGATCCTCGCCGCGGCCAGCGCGCGCCACCAGCGCGCGACGAGGGAAGCGTTGATGTGCGGCATCATCGGATACGTGGGCGATCGCGACGCGAGCTTCATCCTCGTGCAGGGCCTGAAGCGTCTCGAGTACCGCGGCTACGACTCGGCCGGCGTCGCGACGTTCCAGGACGGCTCGATCGCGATCCGCCGCTGTCTCGGGAAGCTCGAGAACCTCGAGAGACTACTGCGTGAGGCGCCGATCAGCGGCACCGTCGGCATCGGCCACACCCGCTGGGCGACGCACGGCCGTCCCTCCGAGCAGAACGCGCATCCGCATCGCGCCGGCAAGATCGTCGTCATCCACAACGGCATCATCGAGAACTACCTCGAGCTGCGGGCGGCGCTCGCAGACCGCGGCCGCACCTTCTCGTCCGAGACCGACACCGAGGTGATCTCGCACCTCATCGACGAGCGCGTGCAGAGCGGACAGGACCTCGTGCACGCGACGCGTTCCGTCGTGCATGAGCTCGAGGGGTCGTTCTCGATCGTCGTCATGCACGAGGACAGCCCCGATCGCCTCGTCGCCGCGAAGAGCGCGACCCCGATCGTCATCGGCCTCGGCGAGAACGAGAATTTCGTCGCCTCCGACATTCCGGCGATTCTCGACCATACCCGCCGCATCCTCTTCCTCGAGGACGGCGAGATGGCAGAGGTGACGCGCGACCGCGTCACGCTCTCGACCTTCGCGGGCGATCCGGTCGCGCGCGAGCCGCGGACGGTCGCGTGGGATCCGGTGACGGCGCAGAAAGGCGGTTATCGCCATTTCCTGCTGAAGGAGATCCACGAGCAGCCGCAGGCGATCATCGACACGATGCGCGGCCGCATCCTGCAGGAGCAGAGCGACGTCAGCCTCGACGAGCTGGCGAAGGCCGACTGGCTCGCGCAGGCGCGCCGCATGGTCTTCGTCGCCTGCGGCACCGCGTGGCACGCGTGCCTCGTCGGCAAATACTTCCTCGAACACATCGCGCGCATCCCCGCGGAGGTCGACTACGCGAGCGAGTTCCGCTCGCGCGACCCCGTGCTCGACGAGGGGACGGTGCTGGTCGTGATCTCGCAATCGGGAGAGACCGCCGACACTCTCGCCGCCGTGGAAACGGCGCGCGAGCGTGGCGCGAAGGTGCTCGCGATCTGCAACGTCGTCGATTCCAGCATCGCCCGCAAGGCGGATGCCGTCATCTACACCCACGCCGGCCCGGAGATCTCGGTCGCGAGCACGAAGGCGTTTACGACCCAGCTCACCGTGCTCTATCTCCTCGGCATCTACGTCGCACGCCGCCGCGGCGTCCTCTCGGAGCCGGGCGCGCACGCGCTGATCCAAGACCTCGTCAATCTGCCATCACACGTCGAGCAGTGCCTGAAGCGCGAGCGTGCGATCGAGAAGGTCGCGAAGAAATACGGCAACGCCCGCGACTTCCTCTATCTCGGCCGCGGCATCAACTTCCCGATCGCCCTCGAGGGCGCGCTCAAGCTGAAGGAGATCTCGTACGTCCACGCCGAAGGGTACGCCGCCGGCGAGATGAAGCACGGGCCGATCGCGCTCATCAACGAGGAGGTGCCGGTCGTCGTGCTCCTGCCGAAGGACGCCGTCTACCAGAAGAGCCTCTCGAACATGAAAGAGGTCGAATCGCGCGGCGGCCGCATCATCGTCGTCACCGACGCACCGTCGCCGGAGCTCGAGGACATCGCCTGGGAGATCCTGCCGGTGCCGACGAGCAATCCCTGCCTCCTGCCGGTCCTGCTGACGATCCCGCTGCAGCTGCTCGCGTACTACATCGCCGACTACCGCGGCACCGACGTCGACCAGCCGCGCAATCTCGCGAAGAGCGTCACCGTCGAGTAGCCACGAGCTTCCGCCGCTGCGAGTGCGCGATACTTCGCCATGTGTCGCATTGTGCACATGACGACGATCAGCATCCGCGAATTGCACCTTTCGACGGGGCATATGGAGGCGATCGAGAGCAAATACGACTCGGGCATTCGGCCGGGGCTCGAGCGCCGGCAGCGGCGCAACGCCGTCAGCGACGTGCTACGGCCGCACTGGGCCGGCGGGCGCGTGCGGGCTCTCCTTCGTGTGGTCCCGCAGGAAGCTGACAGTGAGCGGCCATGCTTCGCTCGCCGCCTTCGCGTTTGCACCGTTCTGACCCGCCTGCGCGCGGAGGAAGCCGTGCCCCGCTCCTGGGAAGACGTGTGCGTCGTACATCTTGCCGAGCTCCTTCATCTTCGTGCGTGTCTCCTCGACGGTCGACGTGATCCGCGCGTCATCGCCGCCGTAGAGACCGAGCACGGGCGCCCGGACCGTCGTCAGGTCGGGCGGGGGAGGGCCGTAGTAGACGACCGCGGCATCGAGCTGCGGCTGCGCGGCGGCGTAGCGGAAGCTCGCGCCGCCGCCCCAGCAGAATCCCATCGACGCCGACTTTCCGCTCGCCGCCGGTAGCTTCAGCGCGTAGTCGCGGACGCCGTTTAGCCGCTTCACCACCTCGTCGGGCGCGAGTCCCGACACCGCCTTCGTCACCGCGTCGCGATCGGAATACGCGTCGGTGCCGCCGCCGTTAGGTCCCTTGCCGGAGAGGAGATCGGGCGCGACGGCGATGAAGCCGTCCGCCGCGAGTTGATCGGCGACGGCGCGGATCCAGTCCGTCAACCCGAAGATCTCGTGGATGACGATTACGACCGGCGCTTTGTCCTTCCGTTCCGGATACACGACCCAGGTGCGAACGGCCGTGCCGTCGACGTCGACCGATACGAGCTCGCCGTGCCGTGGTGAGATCGTGAGGTGCTGCTTTGCCGCGTCTTCACCCGGCGGAATCACCGCCGCGGCTGTGGCAAGGGTCGTCCACACGAAAAAGCTCCATAGGAAAACGAACGATCGCATGTCGCACCTCCGATCGCTTGAACGCTGTGCCACTTGCCACATGTAGTGCACGGCGCGCCCGTGGCAAAGTCGGGCCGCCGGTGTCGACGACGTGACCGAGAAGCTCGTCGTCGGAATTCTGCGCGCCCGGCCGTCCGAGGTGGAGGCCGATGCCCCAGTAGGCGCGCGCCGCGTCCGCGTCGCCCCACCGCTCGACCGGCTTGATGTTGATGCGTTCGATGCCCGGCCCCCCTTTTCAGGCCTCTCAGTCTGATCGCGCGGCTCCGGCGGCCGGGCGGGACACGGGCGGGACGCACTCGCCCGGCAGCCACCTATCGAGGAACTCCTCCTTCGTCGGAACCTTGTACACGGTGAGCGAGTAGTACCGGCCGTCCGGGTCCTCGAAGACTTTCGCAAAGTGCTCCTTGAAGAGCGCCTCGTTCAAGTGCGCGAGTTCGGAGTTGTGCCGCACCTCGCCGTCGATCGCCACATAGCTGATGTTGTTGTCCCAGAGGAGCTTCAGCACCTCTTTGGGATCGCGGCCCTCGTATATCCGCTTGTAGATCACGAGCCGCTGCTGCGTCGGATATCCGGCCGACCACGCGTAGTAGGCGTGACCGTAGAAGATCTTCCGTCCCGCGAGCAGAAACCGATCGAGGACGCTGGTGTGGGTCAGGAAGACATCCGTTGGCTTCGTCTTCGTCAGCAGCCACTCGGTGAGAGGATCGCCCTGGACCTTATAGGCGAAATGACCGTCGTTCCGAATTGGAAAGAGGTCAATGACCCCGCCCAGGGTCATCGATACGAGAAGCGGCACGACGAGGATCCGCCCTACCGTGCTCCATCGCCAGAGCCGGACGAAGGCGTACGCCACTGCCAGGTTCACGAGGATGATCCAGATGTGGATGAATTTGTGGTTCGAATACACCTCGATGTTGAACTGCACCGCGAACGCGAGGGCGAGCAGACTGAAGGTCACGACCAGGAAGCGCCGCTGGAACCCGGTCGCCAGGATCGCGCCGAGCGCGATCAGCAGCCATTTCGTCCCGAAGGTGAAGCCAAGATACTCGAGCACGCGCGCAACGGTCGGGTTCTCGACCGTGTAGCCCCAGTACAATCGGGGATAGTTCTGCATCTCGGTCTCGCCGGTGCGCCACAGCATGATTTGCGGGAGCCCTACGATG
>VBKW01000376.1 GCA_005879405.1 Deltaproteobacteria bacterium | reverse complement strand
GATTCTACTCGTGTGACAACAGCAAGGAACTGAACTGCGGCGGATCGACCCAGATCACCGCCGCGTCTTCCTGTACCGTCAGCGCCGTCGCGGATCCGTTCACAGGCGCGCACGGCAATGGGAATGTCTGCAACGGCACCGATTGCTCCACGCAGGACGCGCAAGCGCAGTGCTGCGTCAAGCGCGGGGACTTTCCGATTGGCACCACGCCGGAGCTGATCGACGTCTGCTCGTACTCGTCGTCATCGGCGAGCTCCTCTCCTACCGAGTGCATCAAAGCGGTCCTCTGCACGCTAAACAGTGACTGCTCCGCGCTGAACGATGCGTGCAATACCGGGACGTGCGCGACCGACGGTCTCACGAAGAGCTGCGTCGCGACGCCGAAGACCGACGGTACGTCGTGCGACGACGGCAACGCGTGCCGCCGACCAGTGCCATGACGCCGGCACATGTGATCCCCAAACCGGCGCCTGCTCCAATCCGGCGAAGCCGAGCGGCACGTCCTGCTCCGACGGCGACGCCTGCACCGGCGCCGATGCGAACGACGGCGACCACTGCGACGCGGACGGCCAATGTGTCCCTGGCGCCCCGGTCGTCTGCACCGCCTCCGACCAGTGCCATGACGCCGGCACGTGTGATCCGCAAACCGGCACCTGCTCCAATCCGGCGAAGCCGAGCGGCACGTCCTGCTCCGACGGCAACGCCTGCACCGGCGCCGACGGCGGCGACTACTGCGACGCGAACGGCCAATGCGTGCCGGGCGCCGCGGTCGTGTGCGCCGCCTCCGACCAGTGCCATGACGCCGGCACGTGCGATCCGCAAACCGGCACCTGCTCCAACCCGAGCAAGGCCAACGGCTCGTCATGCAGCGACGGCAACGCGTGTACGCAGAGCGACACTTGTCAGAGCGGCATCTGCACGGGCGGTACCGCGGTCACCTGCACCGCCTCCGACCAGTGCCACGACGCCGGCACGTGCGATCCGCAAACCGGCGCCTGCTCCAATCCGGTGAAGCCGAGCGGCACGTCCTGCTCCGACGGCAACGCCTGCACCGGCGCCAGCGCCGACGGCGGCGACCACTGCGACGCGAACGGCCAATGCGTGCCGGGCGCCGCGGTCGTCTGCACCGCGCCCGACGAATGCCACGACGCCGGCACGTGCAATCCGCAAACCGGCACCTGCTCACATCCGGCGAAGCCGAGCGGCGCACCGTGCTCCGATGGCGACGCCTGCACCGGCGCCAGCGCCGACGGCGGCGACCGCTGCGACGCAAACGGCCAATGTGTGCCGGGCCCCGCGGTCGTCTGCACTGCGCCCGACCAGTGCCATGACGCCGGCACGTGCGATCCGCAAACCGGCACCTGCTCACACCCGGCGAAGCCGAGCGGCGCTCCGTGCTCCGACGGCGATGCGTGCACGCTCGCCGACACCTGCGACGGCGCGGGGATCTGTGTCGCCGGCAGCCCCCGAGACTGCACTCCCGATGATCCGTGCCAGCAGTCGAGCACGTGCGACTCGGCGACCGGTGATTGCGTGGTCACAGCGAAAGCGGTGAATTGTGACGACGCGCTATGCAGTGAGAATCCTTCCTGCATCCCGCGAGTCGAGATCTGCGACAACTGCATCGACGACAACGGCGATGGGCTCGTCGATCGCGACGACCCGGAGTGCGTCCCGATGGCGGATGGCCGGGGCGCCGGCATTGGCGACCCGAAGCTGCGAGGTAAGAGCGCGACGAACTGCGAGGCGACGATGCGAAGCGCCGGCTTGCGGTTGGCGCAGGTGACGCGGAAACGCCTCCAGCAATGCTCGGATGCGGTGTTCAAGTGCATCCAACAAAAGCCAGACGACGCCGGCTGCCTCGACAAGGCGCGCACGCGTTGCGTCAAGCTTGCGGCGGCTCTGACCGGCGGTCCGAAGGGTCTGATCGCAAAAGCGACGACGAAAATCTCGAAGAGCTGCGGCCCGAAGAAAGCTGGCCTACCGCCGCGTGTCTCGCGCGAAGATCTCTGTGCGCCCAGCGGCCTCGGGTTCGGCAGCGAGATCGCGGCATGCGCCGATACGACAGCGCCGGCCGGCGACGTGCTCGCGGCCGTGACCGATCATCTCGTGCACGAGCACCGCTGCCGAGTCGCGCAGCTGTTCGCGGCCAGCGTGCCACGCGGCGGCGAGCTGCTGATGCTCGGCGACTTCGGCGTGACGGCGACCGAGTGCGTCGACTACCCCGCCACGGTCGATAGCCTCGGTCTCGGGAGCCCGAAGACCGTCGGCAAGGCAGCGGTCAAATGTCAGACAACGATCGGCGTGAGCGCCACGCGCTTCCTTCAAAAGGTCGTTGGCGCGTACCAGCGCTGTAGCGCCGCGATGTTCAGGTGCGTGCAGCAAAAGCCCGACGACTCGCGCTGCCGGCCGAAGGCTGAGGCGCGGTGCAAGAAGCTCACTGGGGCGCTGTTCCACGACCCGCGAAGCGCCGAGGGACGATTGCGAAAGGCGATCGGCAAAGCATGCGGCCCCTCGCGGACGGGTGTGTCCGTCCTCGACCTCGCTGACATCCGCGCCGCCGTCGGGCTCGGATATGACGGGATGGAGTCGCGGTGCTCTGCGCTCGGCGTTCCCGGTCTGGACTCCCTCGATGACATCGGCGAATGCGTCATTCGCGAGCACGTCTGTCGTGCGCAACAGGTGCTGACGAGCGAGATGCCCAGAACCCACGAGTTGCTCGACATGGGCGGGGCGTTGCTCCGCTGACGATCAACCGGACGGCGCCCGCGCGCACCGCGGGCGTCGTCCGGCTCCGCTGAGCCGGCTATCGGGCGCCGACGCGCCGATGAAGACGGGCGCACGCCCGGAAGGCGCGCGCCCGTGGAACGGATCTGAGAAGTGTTCTAGTCCGCCTGTTTGCGCAGGAACGTCGGAATGTCGAGGCTGTCGTCCTCGTCCGGCACTGTGAGATCGATCGGCTCGCCGCGATCCGCGTTCGCGGCGCCGCCCGAGCGACGCCACATCGTGCCCTCGATGTCGTCGATCACGCCGACACGCACGACGCGACGCTGCGCCGCGGCGGCGGCTTCGCGAACGGCGTCGCGCGTTCCCTCGCGGCTGTACGCGACGCGCGGCGACCCCGCTTGCGCGTTCGACGCGGCGGCCGTAGTCGGCGGGCGCTTCACGTCCTCGCGGGGCTCGCCGAAGCCGGTGGCGATCACGGTGATACGGATCTGGTCGTTCATGCTCTCGTCGATCACGGCGCCGAAGATGATGTTGGCCTCGTCGTCGGCTTCCTCTTGGATCAAGGTCGCCGCTTCGTTCACCTCGTGGAGACCGAGGTCGAGGCCGCCGGTGATGTTGATCAGCACGCCGCGCGCGCCCTGGATCGAGACGTCCTCGAGGAGCGGACTCGAGATCGCCTTCTGCGCCGCCTCGACGGCGCGGTTCTCGCCGGCTGCGGTGGCGGCGCCCATGAGCGCCATGCCCATCTCGGACATGATCGTGCGCACGTCGTTGAAGTCGAGGTTGATGAGGCCGTGCACGGTGATGAGATCCGAGATGCCGCGCACCGCCTGCAGCAACACGTCGTCCGCCTTCTTGAACGTCTCGAGGATCGACGTCGTGCGGCCGGCGACGGCGAGGAGACGCTGATTGGGAATGGCGATCAGCGTGTCGACGCTCGCCTTGAGCTCCCGCATGCCCTCCTCGGCCTGCTTGCCGCGCTTCTTGCCCTCGAAGAGGAAGGGCTTCGTCACCACCCCGACGGTGAGCGCGCCCAGCTCCTTCGCGATGCGCGAGACGATCGGCGCGCCGCCGGTGCCGGTGCCGCCGCCCATGCCGGCGGTGATGAACACCATGTCGGCGCCGGTCAGATACTCACGGATGCGCTCGACATCTTCGGTCGCCGCCTTGCGTCCCATCTCGGGACTGCCGCCGGCGCCGAGGCCCTTCGTCACCTGCGAGCCGAGCTGCAGCTTCACCGGAGCGAGATTGGCGGCGAGCGCCTGCGCGTCGGTGTTGGCGCTGATGAAGTCGACGCCTTGGAGCCCGGCCGCGATCATCGTGTTGACCGCATTGCCACCGCCGCCCCCGATGCCGACCACCTTGATGCGCGCGCTCAGCTGATCGCTACCGGACAAATCACTCATCGCCCCACCTCCTCCTTCACCATGCGACGCCACCGGGCTCGAGCTCTTCGACGAGCGGCCACCGTGGCTACCCCCTGCCCCGCGTCCATGCCGCCTCCCCATCCCGCACCTCCTGTAGCGTAATTCGCATTTGCTGTCACCTATTTTCCCCCGATATTTCCCTCGCTCAGAAAAATTCTCGCAGCCAGTCCGTCATGCGACCGCGCACCCGTCCGATGAGACCCTGATCGCGCATCGACGTGGGGCGTCCGAGACCGCCGCCACCCGCGCCCGCGACGAGGAGACCGACGGACGCCGCGTAGAGCGGGCTCGCGACGAGGTCGGCGAGCGCGGTGACATGTTGCGGAACGCCGATCCGCACCGGTAGGCGGAGCGCGTGCTCCGCCACGTCGGTCACGCTGTCGAGGAGCGCCGTGCCGCCGGTCAGCACCACGCCCGACGCGAGGTTTCCTTCGAAGCCGGAGCGGATGATCTCGCGGCTCACGAGCGTGAAGATCTCCTCGACGCGCGGCTCGATGATCTCACAGAGGATGTGCCGCGAGAGGACGCGCGGCTCGCGGTCGGCGACGCTCGGCACCTCGATCGAGGTGTGCCGCGGCACCTTGGAGGCGCGGGCGCAGCCGAAGCGCTGCTTGATCTTCTCGGCCTCGATCGTGGGGGTCCGCAGACCGGCGGCGATGTCGTTGGTGAGGTGCGCGCCGCCGAGCGGCAAGACCGCCGTGTGGCGGACGGCACCGCCGTGGAAGACGATGACGTCGGTCGTGCCGCAGCCGACGTCGACGAGGGCGACTCCGAGATCCTTCTCCTCCGGCGTCAGCGCCGCGTCGGCGGCGGCGAGCGGCTCGAGGACGATGTCCTCGACGACGAGTCCCGCCTGCCTGCAGCACTTGAGCACGTTCTGCGACGCCGAGGCGTGCGCGGTCACGATGTGGACCTTGGCCTCGAGGCGGACGCCGGCCATCCCGAGCGGCTCACGGATCCCCTCTTGGTCGTCGATGATGAACTCCTGCGGCAGGACGTGCAGCACCTCGCGGTCGGCGGGGAGCGCGACGGCGCGGGCGGCATCGAGGACACGGTCGACGTCATTCGCCGACACCTCGCCATTCCGCACCGCCACGACGCCGTGACTGGTGACGCCGCGCACGTGCGCCCCGGTGATGCTGGCGACGACCTGGCGGATCTCGCAGCCCGCCATCGCCTCGGCTTCCGCGACCGCCTTGCGAATCGCGGCCACCGTCGACTCGAGGTGGACGATGACGCCTTTGCGCAGCCCGCGCGACGGCGCCGTTCCGAGGCCGACGATCTCGACCCCGCGCTCGCCGACGCGGCCGACCAGCACCGTCGTCTTCGAGGTGCCGAGGTCGAGGCCCGCCACCAACGCCCGCTTCGTCATTCCCATCCCCATCCGCGCCCCCACCGCGTGAAGCTACGCGCGCACGCGCCGCCCGTCACCATGACCGCTGCCACCCTGCCGCAACCGCACCACCACCTGCGAGTCGTAGGTCAGATCGATCTCCCGCAGCTGACTCTCGCGTCCCCGATACCCAGCGAGCACCTCGCCGAGACGCGCGAGCTTCTCCGGATACCGCCCCCACCCGAACTCGAGCGCCACCTTGGGCTCGACTGGGAAGACCGTCACCCCCTCGTCTCGCTCGATATGCACCTCTGAGACGCGGAATGGAAGTCCCGCAGCACCCATGAGCTGCACCAGCCTGAGCGCCTGCCGGACGGCATGGCGCGGATACGACCGCTCGCCGTTCAAGACCGCGGCCTCGATGCCGGTCACGAACGGCAAATCGAGCGCGTCCGCGCTGCCGACGCGGGCGAAGACCGCGCCGCTCCGGTCGACGTAGTAGAGCTGGTCGATGAGGAGGACGGCGGCGGCCTCGCGCTCGACCACTTGCACCGTCAACCGCCGCGGAAACTGGCGTTCGACGTGGGCGCGGCGAATCCACGGATGCTCCTCGAGCCGGCGCTCGAGCGCGCGCGGCTCGAGGCTCCAGATGCTCATGCCCGGGCGGAGGCCCATCCATTGCAGCAGCGCGCCTTGGCGCACGTGGTGGGTCGGCGCGACGACGATCTCGCTCACCGCGAAGTAGGGGTGGTGCAATGCCCAATCGGCGAGCGGAGCGCGCTCGACGAACCCGACGCCGGCGACCGCGACCAGCGCGGCGAGCGCCGTCGCCGTCCGCCAGCGCGCGATCGCGGCGTACGCCGCGTATCGCGTGCCGCGCACGACGGCGCCCATGGCGCGTCGCGACCACCGGCCGAGGATGCGGGCGCGACGCCGTATCCGCCAGGCAGCGCGTTGCACGCCACGTCGCCCTGCACGGACGAGCCGCGTCGACGACCGCGACGTGGCGCGCACGAGACGCAGCGTCGCGCGCGACGTGGCGCGCGCGGCCGTTCGCAGCCGCCGCGCGACCGTCATCGCCGCGTCTCCCGCAGGCGCAGAGCGGCGCCGTCGAGGATGCGCTCGCAGAGCGCCGGAAAGTCGATCCCCGCCGGGGCGACGATGCGCGGCAGATACGAGAGCGCGGTCAGCCCGGGCAGCGTGTTCAGCTCGATCACGAACGGCCGGCGGCCGTCGACGCGGAAATCGACGCGGCTGTACGCGTCGCAGCCGAGCGCCGCGTGCGCCGCCTCGGCGAGCGCCAGCACCCGCCGCGTCGTCGCGCGGTCGAGCCGCGCCGGCATGTAAAACTCCTCGCGGCCGGCGGTGTACTTGACGTCGTAGGTGTGGAATTCGCCTTTCGCGACGACCTCGAGCGCGCCGCGCGCGCGGCCGTCGAGGATGCCCACCGTCACCTCGGCGCCCGGGACGTACTCCTCGATCAGGACGTCACCGCCGGAGCGCGCGGCGAGCCGTACCGCGCGCCCGAGGTCGGCGCGACGACGGACGATGGAGACGCCGACGCTCGAGCCCTCGCGATTCGGCTTGACGACGACGGGGAGCGGTGACGGCAACCGCGGCATCGCGGCAGGTCCGCGCGCGTTCGCCGTGATCACCGTCCAGCGCGGCGTCGGCAGCGCGGCGGCGTGCCACAACACCTTCGCCGTCGCCTTGTGCATCGCGAGCGCGCTCGGCAGCACGCTCGCGCCCGTGTAGGGGATCGCCATCACCTCGAGGAGGCCCTGCACGCAGCCGTCCTCGCCGTACGTCCCGTGGAGCGCGTTGAAGGCGACGTCGGGACGCAGCCGCGCGAGGCGCGCGGGGAGATCGCGGCCGACCGGCACGCGCGTCACGCGGTAGCCGAGGCCCGCGAGCGCCGCGGCGACGTTCTCGCCGGAGAGCTGCGAGATCTCGCGCTCCGACGACAGGCCACCGAGCAGCACGGCGACGTGCTTGCCCCGGTACCGCCCCCCTGCCACCCCTCTCCTCACCTCGCGTTCGCCCTTCTCCGTCGCTCGTTGGCGACGCTCGTCACCGCCGCTGCGGCGTCTTCACACTTCGCCCATCCCTCACGACCCATGCCGCCGCAACACCGCGACCGCTGCGCCTCCTCACCACTCGCCGACCAGCCGTACCTCCGGCTCGAGCTCGATCGCGCGCAGGCGGCGTACGGCACGCGTCGCGAGGTCGATCAGCCCTTTCACGTCGACGGCGCGCGCGTGTCCGAGATTGACGATGAAGTTCGCGTGGCGCTCCGAGAACATCGCGTCGCCGAGCCGCGCGCCCTTGAGACCCGCCTCCTCCAGTAACCGGCCGGCGAACGTGCCGGGCGGGTTCTTGAAGATCGAGCCTGCGTTCGGCCGTCCCTTCGGCTGGTGCCGGTCGCGCCGCGCCTTCGCATCGGCGACGGAGGCCGCGAGCGCGGCGGCGTCACCGCGCTCGAGACGCACGCGCACCGCGGTGATCAGCGCCCGCGTCGGCAGCGTCAACCGCCGGTAGGCGAAGCCGAGGCGCTCGCGCGGCAGCTCGATACGCTCGCCGGACTCGTCGACGGCTTCGAGCACCGTCACGACGCGTCCGATCTCGCCGCCGAACGCGCCCGCATTCATCAAGATGCCGCCGCCGATCGTCCCGGGGATGCCCTCGCCGAATTCGAGACCGGCGAGGCCGGCGGCCACGGCCTCCGCGACCACGCGCTTGAACGGCACCGCCGCTCCGATGCGCAGGCTCGCGCCGGTGTCGTCCGGCTCCCATTCGACGAAGTCGAAGGGCTTCCCCAGCTTCAGTACCAGGCCGCGGACGCCGCGGTCGCTGACGAGGAGGTTGCTGCCGCCGCCGAGAAAGAAGACCGGATAGCCGTGCGCCCGCGCCGCGCGCAGCGCCGCTTGTAGCTCCGATACCGTCGCCGCGGCGACGAAGAGATCGGCGGGTCCGCCGATGCGAAAGCTCGTGTGACGCGCGAGCGGCTCGTCGCGACGGACGTCGGCTCCGGCAGCGACGAGCACCGCCGCCACCGCGTCGCGTGTCGGGGCGGTGACGTGGTCGACCGGTCCCCTCGACGAGGGACCGTCGCCAGCGCGCGCCACTCGCCCCGCCGACGTGGCGCCGTTCGCCGCCACCGCCGACGTCGCGCCTTCGTGGCTCGGATCTTCGGCCGACTCGACGACGCTCTCCCCGTCGCGGCGCGCAGGCCGCACCGACTCGGCGGCGCGCGCCGCGGCGTGGAGCGCGTCGACGACGCGCGTCGGAACCTCGGTCGGTGCCGCGCCGGTCGTCGTCGTCGGTCGGCGATCGCTCATTGCAGCGCCGCCGGGCGCTCGCGCGCGAGCGCTTGCAGGAGGTCGTCGCCGACCTCGTACACGTCGCCGGCGCCGAGCGTGACGACCATGTCGCCGCCGCGGAGATCCGGCACGAGGGTCGCGGCGACGTCGGCGCGCGCCGGCACGAAGCGGACGTCGGTGTGGCCGCGGCGGCGGAGCGCGTCGTAGAGCGCCTCGCCGCTCACGCCGTCGATGCGCTCCTCGCCCGCGGCATAGATGTCCGTGAGCACGAGCAGATCGGCGTCGTCGAACGCGCCGAGGAACTCCGACAGCAGATCGCGTGTGCGCGTGTAGCGATGCGGTTGGAAGACGACGACGAGCCGCCGGCCAAAACCCTCGCGCGCCGCACGCAAGGTCGCTTTCACCTCCTCGGGATGGTGCCCGTAGTCGTCGACCACGGTGACGCCGCCGACCTCGCCTTTCACCTCGAAGCGCCGGTGGATGCCCTCGAACGACGCCAGCGCCCGCGCCGTCGTCTCGAACGGAATGCCGAGCTCGCACGCGACCGCGATCGCCGCCAGCGCGTTCTGCGCGTTGTGGCGGCCGAGCATGCGCAGCTCGACCTCGCCGATCCAGCGGCCGCGCTCGAGGACGTCGAAACGCGTGCCGTCGGCGGCGACGCGGGTGTGCACCGCCTGCAGATCGGCGTCGCTCGCGAGGCCATAGGTGAGAAAGCGCTTGCGGACACGCGGCAGGAGCGCGCGTACCGCGACGCTGTCGATGCACAGGACCGCGAGCCCGTAGAACGGCACGCGATCGATGAACTGCAAGTACGCCTCGTGGACGCGCTCGATCGAGCCGTAGTGGTCGAGGTGCTCGGGGTCGATGTTGGTGACGACCGCGTACGCCGGCGTCAGCAGGAGGAAGCTGCCGTCGCTCTCGTCGGCCTCGGCGACGAGGTACTCACCGTGTCCGAGGTGCGCGTTCGAGCCGAGGCCCTTCACCCGGCCGCCGATCACCAGCGTCGGGTCGAGGTCCGCCTGCGCGAGCACGTGACCGAGGAGCGACGTCGTCGTCGTCTTGCCGTGCGTGCCGGCGACGGCGAGGCCGGTCTTCATGCGCATCAGCTCGGCGAGCATCTCGGCGCGCGGGATCACCGGGATCTTCAGCTCACGCGCGCGCACCACCTCCGGGTTCGAGAACCTCACCGCCGACGAAATGACGACGACGTCGGTGCGCGGGCCGACGCGATCGGCGTGGTGGCCGAGCGCGATCGTCGCGCCGAGGCGCGTCAGGCGCTCGGTCGCGTCGCTCGCGGCGAGATCGGACCCGGTGACGACGAAACCGAGGTTCAGCAGCACCTCGGCGATGCCGCTCATGCCGATGCCGCCGATCCCGACGAAGTGAATGTGGCGCTGCTTGCTCGTGAGCGTCATGCCGACCTCCGCCTCCCGCCTGTCCGAGCATAAACGAGCGCCTCGACGGTCGCGAGCACGCGCTCGGCGGCGTCCGGATGCGCGAGCGCGCGGACGCGCGCCGCCATCGTCGCGCGCGCCGCGGGCGCGAGCAGACGCCGCACCTCGGCGGCGAGCCGCTCGCCGCTGGCCTCGGCGTCGAGCACCATCGCCGCCGCGCCGACGGCTACCAGGCTCTCGGCGTTCGCGCGCTGATGATCGTCGGCGGCGTAGGGATACGGGACGAGGATCGCCGGCTTCCCGAGCGCGGCGAGCTCGGCGATCGTCGTCGCGCCGGCGCGGCAGACGACGACGTCGGCGGCCGCGTACGCCGCGCCCATGTCGGCGATGAACGGCCGGACGTCGGCGCGGATCCCGGCCCCGGCATACGCGGCGCGCACCGACGCTTCCGCCTCGGCGCCGGTCTGATGCACGATCGAGAGACCCGGCACGTCGGCGAGCGCCGCCGCGAGCGCCGGCCCGGCGAGGTTGAGCGTCCGCGCGCCGGCGCTGCCGCCGAAGATGAGCAGGGCGAGACCGCGGCCGCCCGCCGTCGTCTCAGGCGACGCCGCCGACGGCGCAGACGTCGCCGTACCTGTCGGCACGGACGAAGCAGACATCGCCGTCCCACTCGACGCCGCTGGCGACGACGCCACCGCGCCGTCGGCGGCGCGCCAGCGGACGGGGTTCCCGGTCACGACCGCCTTCCCGGCCGCGAATGCCGCGGCGCTCTCCGGGAAGCTGACGCAGACGCGATCGGCGAAGCGGGCAAGGAGCCGCGTCGTCAGGCCCGGGCGCGCGTTCTGCTCGAGCAGCACGATCGGCGTCGCCGCGAGCCGTCCCGCGATCACCGCCGGCGCGGACGCGTAGCCGCCGAGGCCGACGATCGCGTCGGGCGCGAAGCGGCGGATCACACCCCGCGCGCGCCCCACGCCGGCGGCGAGGCCGGCGATCGCACGCACGCGGTCGCGGGCGCCGCGGCCGCGGAGCGGCGTCGTCGGCAATGCCTCGAGGGCGAAGCCCGCGCTCGGCACGATGCGCGCTTCGAGACCGCGCTCGCTGCCGACGAAGAGGATCGCGCCGTTCGGATCCCGTCGGCGCGCCGCCTCGGCGACGGCGATGCCGGGGAAGAGATGGCCGCCCGTGCCGCCGCCTGCGATCATGAGCCGCACGACCTCACCCGGACTCCCGCGAGAGCGCGAGCAGCACGCCGACGCTCGCGAGGGCGCCGATCATCGCCGAGCCGCCGTAGCTCACGAACGGCAGCGCCAACCCCTTCGTCGGCAAGAGGCCGAGCACGACGGCCATGTTCACGGCCGCTTGCGCCACGAGCAGCACCGTCACGCCGAACGCGACGAGGCGACCGAACTGCGTCGGGTGGCGGAGCGCGACGCGGAAGCCGCGCACCGCGAGCGCGGCGAAGAGCGTCACGACGAGGAGCGCGCCGACGAGCCCGAGCTCCTCGCCGATCACCGAGAAGATGAAGTCGGTGTGCGCCTCCGGCAAGTAGAACATCTTCTGCTTGCTCTCGCCGAGCCCGACCCCGAACGCCGCGCCCGAGCCGAATGCGATGAACGATTGCACGAGCTGGAAGCCGGCGTCGCGCGGGTGCTGCCACGGGTCGAGGAAGACCATCACACGTCGCAGCCGGTACGGGCTGCTGTGAATCGCGTACGCGGCGAGCGGCAGCGCGGGCAGGAGCGGCACCACGAGATGCCGCACGCGCACGCCGCCGGCGAACAGCATCGCCAGCAGCAACACCGCGAGGAGCGCCGCCGTACCGAAGTCGGGCTCGACGACGACGAGCGCCGCGAACACGGCGACGACGATCACGTGCGGCACAATGCCGACGCTGAAGGTCTCGATGCGACCGCCTTTGCGGACGATCGAGCGCGCCAGGTACAGCACGACCGCGATCTTCGCGAGCTCCGACGGCTGCACGTTGATTGCGCCGAGCCCGATCCAGCGGCGCGCGCCGCCACGGACGATGCCGAGGCCGGGCACGAGGACGGCGACGAGCGCCAGCGCGACCACGGCGAGCAGCGGATACGCGAGCCGCTCGTACGTCGAGGAGCGCAGCCGCGACGCCGCGAGGCAGACGCCGAGGCCGAGCACGATCGATCCGAGGTGCTTGCGAAAGACGTAGTACGGATCGCCGAAGCGCTCGCCGGCGAAGAAGTAGCTGGTGTTGAAGACCATGACGATGCTGAGGCCGACGAGCAGCGCAACCGTCAACATGATCCAGCGGTCGGCGCCGTGGCTGACGACGCTCACCCGGCGCGCCGCGCGCGGCGCGTGACGGCGCGTCACGCGATACGGCATCGCGCCGAGCGGCGCCGCGAGCGCGCGCGCCGTCATAGCGCCTGCACCAGCGCTTGGAACTGGTTGCCGCGATCGGCGTAGTCGCGGAACATGTCGAAGCTGGCGCAGGCCGGCGAGAGTAGAATCGTGTCGCCCGGCTTGGCGACCGCGGCGGCGCGCGCCACCGCGTCGGCGAGCGTATCGGCGAGCTCGACTTCCGTCGCGCCGCCGAGGGTACGCGCCAGCATGTCGCGCGCGGCGCCGAAAAGGATCGCGTGCTTCACGGCGCGCCGCACCGGCTCGATGAGCACGCCGTAGTCGCCGCCCTTCTCGATGCCGCCCGCGAGGAGGACGACGCTGCGGCGGTGGCCCTCGAGCGACTTCACCACCGCGCCCACGTTCGTGCCTTTCGAATCGTCGATCCAGCGCACCCCGTCGCGCTCGCGCACGAGCTCGAGCCGATGCGGCAGCGGCCGAAACGCTTCGAGCGCCTGCTGTACGGCGGCGGGCGCGATGCCGACGGCGCGCGCAGCGGCGATCGCCGCCATCATGTTCTCGCGGTTGTGCGCCCCGTCGAGCGCGACCTTCGCGAGCGGGTACGTCTCCTCCCGCCCGACGACACGCATGCGGATCGCCGCCGCGTCGGCGCGCAGCACCGCGCCCTCGCCCGCCCCGAACCAGACCGTCGTCGCCGCGAGGCCCCTCGCGTGCGTGCGGATCCACGCGTCGCCGCCGTTCAACACCGCGACGTCGGCGGCGGTTTGGTGGGCGAAGAGCCGGAGCTTGGTCGTGCCGTACGCGTCGAGGCCGGCGTAGCGGTCGAGGTGGTCCTCAGTGACGTTCAACAGCACGCCGACGCGCGGCCGGAACTGCACCACCCACTCGAGCTGGAAGCTCGACACCTCGACGACCGCCATCGAGTGCGCGCCGTCGACCGCGGTGATGAGCGGCGTCCCGAGATTGCCGCCCACGAACGGACGCTCGCCGCCGGCGCGCACCATCTCGCCGAGGAGCGCCGTCGTCGTGCTCTTGCCGTTCGTCCCGGTGACGGCGAGGAGCGGGATCGCGAGCGCGCGCGCGGCGATCTCGATCTCGGCGCGCACCGGAATCCGGCGTGCCACCGCCGCCCGCAAGAGCGGCGCGTGCGCGGCGACGCCGGGGCTCGGCACGACGAGGTCGACGCCGTCGAGACCGTGGAGATCCGCGTCGCCGTGGCGCAGGTCGATCCGCGCGTCGACGTCGCCGAGCTCGGCCGGCCGGCGGCGCTCGGCGACGCGGACGCAAGCGCCGGCATCGAGGAAGAAGCGGCTCACGGCGGCGCCGGTGCGGCCGTAGCCGATCACCAAAATGCGACGGTCGCGGTAGTCGTCGGCGATCGTCATCCGGTCACCGCAGCTTCAGCGTGCTGAGCGCGACGAGCGCGCAGATGACCGACACGATCCAGAAGCGCACGATGATGAGCGGCTCCGGCCAGCCCAGGAGCTCGTAGTGATGATGGATCGGCGCCATGCGGAAGATGCGCTTGCCGCCGGTCCACCTGAAATAGGCGACTTGCGCGATCACGGAGAGCGCCTCGACGACGAAGATCGCGCCGACGACGACGAGCACGAGCTCGTGCTTGGTGATCAAGGCGACCATCGCGAGCGCGGCGCCGAGCGGCAGCGAGCCGACGTCGCCCATGAACATCTGCGCCGGATAGGCATTGAACCAGAGAAATCCGAGTCCCGCCGCGGCGAGGGCGCTGCAGAAGACCGCCAGCTCGCCCGCGCCGCCGACGAACGGGATCTGGAGGTACTCGGCGAGCTTCACGTTGCCGGTGACGAAGGCGAACACGGCATACGTGCCGGCGGCGATCATGACCGGCCCGATCGCGAGGCCGTCGAGGCCGTCGGTCAAGTTGACCGCGTTCGACGCCCCCACGATGACGAACGCTGCGAACGGCAGGTAGAAGAGCCCGAGGTCGGCCTTCACGTTCTTGAAGAACGGCACCGCGATGGTCGGCTGGAACTCCGGAACCAACAAGAGCAGGACCGCGCCGAGCGTCGCGACCGCGCACTGCGCGAGGAACTTGTGGCGCGGCGCGAGGCCCGCCGAGGTGCCGTAGCGAAACTTGCGGTAGTCGTCGACGAAGCCGATCGCCCCGAAGCCGAGCGTCACCAGGAGCACGAGCCAGATGTACGGATTGCCGAGGTCGGCGAGCAGCAACGTCGCGAGGACGAGCGAGAAGAGGATCAACGTCCCGCCCATCGTCGGGGTCCCCGCCTTCACCTTGTGGCGCTCGGGACCGTCGGTGCGAATCGGCTGCCCGATCTGATTCTCGGTCAAGCGTCGGATCAGGCTCGGCCCGAGCAGAAACGAGATCGAGAGCGCCATCAACGCGGCCACGAGACTCCGAAAGGTGGTGTAGCGGAAGACGTTGAAGATCGTGTGCGTCGTGTGCAGCGAGTACAGGGCATAGTAGAGCATGTCACTCTGCGGCGCCGAGCAGACGCACCACCTCCTCCATTCGTTGGCCGCGCGAGCCTTTCACCAACACCCAGTCGCCGCGACGCGCGAGCGCGCCGACGGCGGCGGCGACGGCGGCGTGGGTCGGGAAAACGCGCACCGCGTCCGCGGTGAGACCGCCGGAGCCGGAGCGCTCCGTGCTGGCGTCGATCGCGCCCGCGGCGGTCGTCGCCGCATGGTCGCCGTAGAGGTAGAGCGCGTCGATGCCGAGCTCGGCGGCGAGACGGCCGACGCCGCGGTGCAGCTCGGCGCTCGTCGCGCCGAGCTCGAGCATGTCGCCGAGCACGGCGATGCGACGCACGGCCGGCGCCTCGCGCAGGCTGCGTAGCGCCGCGGCGACCGACGCCGGGTTGGCGTTGTAGCTGTCGTCGACGAGGGTCACGCCGCTCGCGAGCGTGTGCACCCGCATGCGGCTGCCGACGGCCGTCGCCGCGCCGAGCCCGGCCGCGATCGCCTCGACGCCGACCCCGACCGCATGCGCCGCCGCCGCCGCGGCGAGCGCGTTGGCGACGTTGTGCCGGCCGGCGATCTGGAGGTGTACCGCCACCGCCGCGTCACCCGCACGCAATTGAAACGCTGCCGTCCCGTCGGCGCCGACGCGCACGTCCTCGGCGCGCACGTCGGCCGCCACGTCGGGTGCGACCGTGAAGCGGACGACGCGGCCGGGAAACGCGTCGCCGAGCGCCGCGACGTACGCGTCGTCGGCGTTCACGACCGCGACCGCGTCGCGCCGCATGCGTGCAAAGAGCTCGCCTTTGGCGCGCGCGACGCCGTCGACCGATCCGAGCCCTTCGAGATGCGCGGGGGCGACGTTGGTGATCACGCCAACGTCCGGATCGGCGATCTCGGCCAGCCGCCAGATCTCGCCGGGCGCATTCATGCCCATCTCGACGACCGCGTGCTGCTCGCCGGCGAGGCGCAGGAGCGTGAGCGGCACGCCGATCAGATTGTTCAGGTTGACTTGCGTCTTCAAGACGCCGGCGACGCCGCCGGCGGCGGCGAGGATCGCCGCCAGCATCTCCTTCGTCGTCGTCTTGCCGTTCGACCCGGTGACGGCGAGGACGCACGGCGCGAGCTGGTGCCGCCGGTACGCGGCGAGATCCTGCAACGCCCGCAACGTATCCGGGACGACGAGCGCGGTGAGATCGTCGCGCTCCTCGAGCTCGTCCGGCACGTGCTCGACGATCGCGCCCGCGGCGCCGGCGCGGACGACCTCGCCGAGGAAGGCGTGCGCGTCGTAGTGCTCGCCCTTGAGCGCGACGAACATCGCGCCCGGCTGCAGCTGCCGCGAGTCGGTGCCGACGGCGGTGAACGTCGCGAAACAGCCGCGACAGTGCACGCTGGCGCCGGTCGCGCGCACCACGTCGGCGAGCCGCCAGGACGTCGGCGCCGCTGATCCCTTGCTCGGGACGATCACGCGCTTCCCTCCACCGGCCGGTACACGGCGGCGAGCGCCCGGCGCGCCTCGGCGCGATCGTCGAACGGCAGCTTCGTCGTGCCGACGATCTGGTAGTCCTCGTGTCCTTTGCCGGCGATGACGACACAATCACCGGCGCGCGCTGCCGCGATCGCCGCCGCGATCGCCCGCGGCCGGTCGGGCTCGATGATGTAGCCTCGTCCGCCGCCGTCGAGCGTCGCGAGGCGCGCGATACCGCCCGCGGCGAGGCCGGGCTCGGCGTCGGCGATGATCGCGAGCGGGTCCTCGGTGCGCGGATTGTCGGACGTGAGGACGGCGAGGTCGACCGCGCGCGCCACCACCGCGCCCATGAGCGGTCGCTTGCCGCGATCGCGGTCGCCGCCGCAGCCGAAGACGCAGAAGAGCCGGCCGCTGACCATCGGCCGCAGCGATCCGAGCACGCCGGCGAGGGCGTCGGGCGTGTGCGCGTAGTCGACGAGCACGGTGAACGGCTGGCCCACCTGCACCGCCTCGAGGCGCCCCGGCACGCCGGCGAACGTCTCCACGCCGCGCACGATCGCCGCGACCGGGACACCCAGCGCCTGAGCGGTCGCGGCGGCGGCGAGGACGTTCTCGACGTGACCGGCGCCGACGAGCGGGCTGCGCACCCGGACACGCGCGGCGCCGAGCACGAGATCGAACGTCGAGCCGTCGAGCGTCATCGCGAGGCGCTCGGCGCGCACGTCGCCGCCGGCGCCGAACGTGAGCGCGGGCACGCGCAGATCGCGGAGCAGCTCGCGGCCGTGCGGGTCGACGGCATTCACGACCGCCGTGCGCCGCGGCTTCGCGCTGCGCTCGAGCGCGCGAAAGAGAAGCGCCTTGGCACGGAAATAATCATCGGCGTCGCGGTGGAAATCGAGGTGATCGCGCCCGAGATTGGTGAACACGGCGACGTCCCACGCGACGCCCTCGACGCGATGCTGCACCAGCGCGTGCGACGACACCTCCATCGCGACGTGCGTCGCGCCCCCGTGGCGCATGGCGGCGAGCCGCGCGAAGAGCTCGGGCGCCGGCGGCGTCGTGAGCGGCGCCGGGATGATGTCGCCGCCGAACCGATAGCTGATCGTGCCGATGACGCCCGGGCACAGATCGGCGGCGCACCACATCGCCTCGAGGAGGTACGTGACGGTCGTCTTGCCGTTCGTGCCGGTGACGCCGACCATCGTCAGATCGTGGGTCGGGTCGCCATGGAGATGCGCGGCGACGCGCGCGAGGAGCCGCGACGGGGCGCTGGTCTCGACCCACGTCACGCCGGGCGGCGGCACGGTTTCGGCGACGACGGCGACGGCACCGCGCGCGCACGCGTCGGCGATGTAGCGCGCGCCGTCGGTGCGCGTGCCCGGGAGGGCGACGAAGAGATCGCCTTCGCCCACGGTACGCGAGTCGGCGCTCACGCCGCGCACGACGACCGCGGAATCGCCGTGAATGGCGGCCGGCACCTCGCCGATGTGGCGCAGGAGCTCACCGAGCCTGCACGGCTGCGCCGCGCCGGTCATAGCGCGTCGCTCGCGGGGGCGAGGCTCAAGGTCAACGCCTTCCCCGGCGCGGCCGACGCGCCCGGCGGCGGCGTCTGGCTCGCGACGTAGCCGCTGCCAACGATCTGCACCGCCCAGCCGAGATCGCGCGCGCGCTCGAGCGCGGTACGCATGCTGAGGCCGATGAACGAGGGCATGCCGACCGGCGCGCTCGGCGGCGGCTCTTGCGCCGGCACCGTGGCGCTCGCCTGCTGCACGTCCGGCGGCGTCGGCGCGGTGACGCCGAGACGCTCCATCGCGCCGGCCGCGATCTCCGCGAAGATCGGCGCGGCGACGATGCCGCCGTACTGGGACGTTTCCGGCTCGTCGAGGAGCACGAGAATCACGGCACGCGGGGCCTCCGCCGGAAGGAAGCCGATGAAGGACGCGATGCGGGCGTGCGGCGAGTAGCGCCCGGTGCCCGCCTCGATCTTCTGCGCCGTGCCGGTCTTGCCGGCGACGCGGAAGCCGGCGACGCGCGCGCGCGTGCCGGTTCCGCCCTCGTCGAGGACGCGCTCCAGCATGGTCGTCACGGTCGCTGCGGTCTCCGGCTTCATGACGCGGCGGACGGCGGTCGGATGATGCTCCCACACGACCTCGCCGTCGGGCGCGATCGCGCGCATGCCGACGTACGGCTTCACCACGAGCCCGCCGTTGGCGATCGCCGCGTAGGCGCGTGCCATCTGCAGGGGCGTCACGGCGATGCCCTGCCCGAAGCTCGTCGTGATGAGCGCGATGCGCGACCAGTCGCCCAGCGGCCGCAGCATGCCGCCGACCTCGCCCGGAAGATCGACGCCGGTCGGCCGCCCGAGCTCGAGGCCGGAGAGCAGTTCGAAGAAGCGCTCGGCTCCGAGGCGCTCGCCGATCTTCGAGGCGCCGATGTTGCTCGAGACCTGCAAGACCTCCGCGACCGACAGCCAGCCGTGGCTGCCGTGGTCGTGGATGATCCACTTGCCGACCGGGTAATGGCCGTTCTCGCAGAAGATCATCTCGTCCGGCCGGACGACCCCGTGCTCGAGCGCGGCGGCGACGAGCAGCGGCTTGAAGGTCGAGCCGGGCTCGTAAAAGTCGGTGACGGCGCGGTTGCGGCGGCGCGACGGCGTCGCGGTCGCGCGCCGGTTCGGATCGAAGCTCGGCGCGTTGGCGAGCGCCAGCACCTCGCCGGTCCACGGGTCGAGCACGATCGCGGTGCCCGCCTTCGCGCGCGCCTCGCGCACGCCGCGCTCGAGCGCGCGCTCAGCGATGTCCTGGATCCCGAGGTCGAGCGTCACCTGCACGGTCGCGCCTTCCATCTCCTGCGGCATCTCGACGCCGTCGGTCAGGATCTCGCGCCCGCGCGCGTCGCGCTCGACCTCGAGCGTCCGCGGCTCAGCGCGCAGATCGCGCTCGTAGTAGCGCTCGATCCCCTCGAGGCCCTGGAGGTCGACGCCGGCGAGGCCGATCACGTGCGCCGCCGCCGACTCGTGCGGGTAGAAGCGGCGCGCCTCGGTGACGTCGCCGACGCCGTCGAGCTTCAGCGACTCGAGGGCGTCGCGCTCGCGCGGCGTCGCGGCACGCTTCAGCCAGACGAACGGCGCGTGGCTGTCGAGCTTGGTCGCGATCTGCTGCTGGCGCAGGCCGAGCATGGCGAGGGCGCTGCGGACGCGCGGGCGGTCGGTGACCTGTTTCGGGCGGAGAAAGATCGACGGCCGGTCGACGCTCGACGCCAACGTCTCCCCGTGACGGTCGACGATCGCGCCGCGGTGCGCGGAGATCTGCACGTGCTCGCGTTGCTGCTCGCGCGCCATGCGCGCCAGACCGGGGCTGTCGCTGAGAGTCAGCTGCACGATGCGCACGGCGACCAGGATGAGGAGCACGGCGATGCCGCCGGCAACGGCGATGATGCGCGCGCTCATTGCTCGCTCACGACCTGGCCCGGCGCGGGCGGGCCCATCCCGAGTCGGCGGCGGGCGACCTCTTCCAGCCGCCGCGGCGACGTCCGAGTCGCGATCTCGATCTCGAGCTCGCGCTGCTCCTGCTCGAGACGGAGCTCGAGCTGCCGCGCCGTCGAGAGCTCGTAGCCGGTATGGACGACATGCAGTCGCACCCAGACGAGCGTGAGGGCGATCCCTAGCGCGGCGAGCGCGCCGAGACCGACCTGGCGCGCGAGGCGCCGCTCCGCCGACGTCATGCGGCGGCGGACCGCGGCGATGCCGCCGCGCGCGCCGCGCGGCGTCGCGGCCACGTGGCCGATCCAGCTCGGCGGCGCGCCGACGACGCTCATCCGGCCGACTCCATCACCTCGACGGCGCGGAGGCGAGCGCTGCGCGCGCGACGGTTTGCCTGCACCTCGGCCGCCGACGGCGTGACGACCTTGCGGGTCAGGAGCCGCACCCGGGCGCGCGCGCCGCAGATGCACCGTGGCAGCGCCGGCGGGCAGCGGCAGGCGGTAGCCCAGTCTCGGAAGGCGCGTTTCACGCGTCGGTCCTCCAGCGAATGATACGCAATGATCACGAGCCGCGCACCCGGACGGAGCCAGCCGAGGGCGTGCGCGAGGAGCGCATCGAGATGGTCGAGCTCGCGGTTGACGGCGATGCGCAAAGCCTGAAACACACGCGTTGCGGGGTGGAGCGAGCCACGACGAGGTGCGACACGGGCAACGAGATCGGCGAGCGCGGTCGTGTCGGTGATCGGCTGCCGCTCCCGTTCGGCGACGATCGCGCGCGCGATGCGTCGCGCCGCCGGCTCCTCGCCGTAGCGCCAGAGGCACTCGGCGAGGCGGCGCTCGTCGAGCGTCGCCAACAGGTCGGCCGCGGACGGCCCCTCGCCTTGTGTCATGCGCATGTCGAGCGCGCCGGCGGCGCGGAAGCCGAAGCCGCGTGCGGGATCGTCGAGCTGCGCGGAGGAGAGACCGAGGTCCAAGAGAATCCCATCGACGCGGTCCCAGCCGGCCTGTGCGAGCGCCGCGCCGAGCTCGTCGAAGTTACCGTGAAACGTTCGGAATCGTCCGCCGAAAGTCGAGAGCCGCGCAGCGGTCGCGGCGAGCGTCACGGAGTCGCGGTCGACTCCCAGGACTTCGATCGTCGAGTTGCTTTCGAGGAGAAGCTGCGCGTGGCCGCCGTCGCCGAGCGTTCCGTCGACGTAACGTCCACCGGAGCGCGCATGCAGGTACGCGACCGCTTCATCCGCCAGCACCGCAACGTGTCGTCGATCGTCCGGCATCCCCCAATTCAACCCCCAAGCGGGGAATTGCCGAAGTGGCCTCGACACGTTGACTCACCTTCGCATCAGCGAGGCGCGCCCGGTGACCCCCCGGTCCGCTACTCCGGGCGCGCCCCTCTTCCTCCACCACCCCTCCGCCACCACCACTTCTTCGGCGAGCAAGCGTCAGATCCCGAGGTCCTGGTACATCGCCGGGTTCGCGACTGCCTCGGCATCGTGCTCACTCTCCACCTTCACCCAACTCTCCTGATCCATCAGCCGAAATCGTGCATGCACCCCGAGGAAGACGACATCCTTCTTGAGCGCGGCGTGTTGCCTGAGCACCGGCGGCAAGAGGATGCGGCCTGCTGCGTCGAGCTCGCACCGATGCGAGCGGGCCAAGTACCCCATCTCGAACTTGACGGCGTTCGGGCTGAACCGCGGCAACGCCGAGAACTTGTCGAGAAGCTTCTGCCACTCCGCCTGGGGATAGAGATCGAGACAGCGCTGTCCGTAGACGGTATACGGGGCGACGATGAGCCGCGGGTCGCCGAGGAGCACGTCGCGGAACTGCGCCGGTATACTGATCCGGCCCTTGGCGTCGATGGTGTGGTCAAACCGGCCAAAGAACACTGGAATTTTCCACCCTTCGACGTTCTCAATCCCTTCTAACCCACTTCATCCCACCTTGACCCACCGGGCGTATAGGTGAAGTGCAACACCGATGTCAAGAAAAATCTTTCGTCGCTCGCAAAAAGACGAATCTCGCTGGCGACGCTGGGCTCGGAGCATCGAAAAGACGGTCGTTGCGCGACGGGGTCGCGGGTCGGCTCCGCGCGAGGATCGCTCGCGCGGGTTGCCGGGCATGGATTAGACGTTCCGTACTCCGGAGCGGGGTAAAGATCGCAATGGCTCGCTCCTTATGCGCGCTTCGCCGACCCGCGACCCCGTCGCAGTAGCGCCGATCGTTCGACGTCCGAGACCAGCAACCGGCGATGCGCTTATGCGCTGGCGTCAACGGGTGCTACGCATCTCGCAGCGACGACGGGATTGGCGCGGAGTCAGAACTTCAGCGTGAGCTGGGCGGCGACGAGCTGTTCGCCTTGCTGGAGATCGCCGCGCTGGTGCTTGTAGCTGTATTGGAGCTTCGCTTGGACGTGGCGGTTCAGGCGGCATCCGATGGCGGTGTCGACGCGCCAGGCGTCTTGGTCCCAGGTGCGGTCGTGGCCGTGGTCGTTCTCGATGTCACCGAAGAATTGCTGATTCCAGCGTAGCGCGGCGAAGAGGCGCGGCGTGAGCTGGTAGCGGCCCTCGACGTAGTACGCGACGGTGTCGGCGTTGCCGACGCGCGGGATCTCGAAGCGGCCGACGAACGTCTCGGCCCAGAGCTGCAGGTGGCGCCACGAATAGGCCGCGTCGACGGCTGCGACCGTTTCGTGATGGGAGCCGACGCGGAATCCGACGCCGGTCGTGTCGCCGTCGTCGTCGAGGTACGTGCCGCCGCTCAGCGACGCGCCGAGCGTCCATGCGGCGCTCGGGCGCCAGCCGATGCGTCCCTCGACCGTCGGATACGCGAAGCCGCGGGCGCGGGCGTCCCACTCCTTGGGTCGCGACGACAGCGACGCGTTCTTCACCTCGAGCGCGACATCCGTAGCGCCGTGACGCGCGAACACGGCCGCACCGGACGTGTACGCCGGACCCCAGACGAGCGGCACCCATTCGCGCTTCTTGTCGGGGATCCGGCGACGATCGAGGAAGGCCGACGCGCTCGGCGCCGCTTTGACGTCGGAGGCGGTCGTGACGTTCTCGTACGGCAAGGGCGCGTTGATGAGTGGGTTCGTCCACGAGTCGTGGCGTGCCACCCAATTGCCGACGACCGTCGCGAACTTCCCGACCTGCAGGTCGAGCACGCCGGCGGCGAGCGGCGTCCAGCGCAGGAAGTACTGATCGAAGCGAAACGACGCGGAGTCCTCGCGCGGATCGAAGCCGCGGTCGGCGCGCGCCTCAACGAAGAGGTACCAGGAGCGCCCGACGCGCGTATCGAGAAAAAGCGAGAGCCGTGGATTCGCGAACGAGTCGTCACCGCCGAAGATGAGCCCGGGCGGTCGCTGGTCGATGTAGTAGCCCTCCAGGTCGAAGAGCCCGCTCAGCTGCACACGCGCGCGTCCGCCGGCGACGTCGGCGACGAGCTGCCGGTCGAGGCGATCCCCGAGCGTGATCCCTTCACCGCCGGCAGACGCGACCGCGGGCGCATCGGTGGACGCGAGGGCGCGCGCATCGGCAGCCAAGCCCGCGGCGAACGTCACGACGATCGCGAGCGCTGCAAGCGGACGACTGCAGCCGATCGCGAACGCGGCGCGCGAGCGTCGGCGGCCGGCGCACCCGTCCCAGCGGACCACGAGTGCGGAGCGCGCGCGCCGCCAGCTCACGCGACGCTCTCCACCGCCGCGTTCCGCACCCGGTAGACGTCGACCGGGTCCGCGAACCCCTTGAGGCGCATGCTCGCGACCGGCTCGACGCCGACGCGGCCGGTAACGCGCGTCCGTGTCGCGTCGTCGATCAGCACCTCCATCCGCCCCGCGTGCGCGCAGAGACGTGCGGCGAGATTCACGCGCTCGCCGAGGACGGTGTAGTTCATGCGTTGCGCCGAGCCCATACAGCCGGCGACGGCGGCGCCGGACGCGATGCCGACGCCGATCTCGAGCGGCGGCGACGCCGTTGCGTTGAGTCGCCGCCGCGCATCGATCATCTCGCACGCGGCCTCGACGGCCGCGAGCGCGTCGTCGCCGGTCGTCGTCGGCGCGCCGAAGATCGCCATCAACGCGTCGCCGACGAACTTGTCGACGATGCCGTGGTGCGCGTGGACGATCGCCGTCAGCGCCGTCATATGCTCGTTCAGCATGACGATGACGTCGTGCGGCGCCATCCGCTCGCTCAGCGCCGTGAAGCCGCGGATGTCGCAGAAGAGGACGGTCACGTCCTTCGTCTCGCCGCCGAGGGCGATCGCGCCGGCAAGCAAGCGTTCCGCGACCGCCTTGTCGGCGATCACGTCGAGCACGCTGCGGTAGCGTTCCTTCAAGGCGAGTCCCGCCGCCATCTCGTTGAATGCCGCGGCAACGTGACCGACCTCGTCGCGGCGGCGCACGGCAACGCGCGCGCTGAGGTCGCCGCGTGCGATCGCACCGGCGCCGGCGACGAGGGCCCGCAGCGGCACGGCGAGCGTCCGCGCGAGGAGCATGCTGGCCGCGAGCCCGAGCAGGAGCGCGACGGCGGCGACGCGTAGGATCGCGTCGCGCAGCCGGCGCTGCTCGTCGCGCGCGGCCGCGAGCGAGTGCAGGCCGACGAGGTAGGCCGGCGGCAGGCGCGACTCCTCGTGCAGCGGGCGGTAGAACACGCGGTAGGGATGATCCTGGAGGACGACGTCGAAGTCGCCGCTCGCCGCAGCGGCGGCCGCCGCCGGGAGCCGCGCGCGCAACTCGGCGCGCAGCCGTCGCGCGCCACCGCGCGCCGTGTCGAGGGTCGGCGAATACAGTCGACGGCCGAGCCACACCCCGCGTGGAATCCGCGCCGCCGCCGGATCGCGCTCCTCGGCGGGAAAGCCGATCGCGAGCGCGCCGATCGCCTTGTCGGCGAAGCGGTCGACGATCGGCGTGACAATCACCTCGTGCAGCACGCGCCGGTCGCCGACGCGCGGGTCGAGGTACCCGATGTGCTGCACCCGGTCGTCGATCGCGGCGCGCGCCGCCGCGGCGACTTGCGGCTCCCAGCGCGGGCGTCCGGGGTCGTCGACGAGGCCCGCCTGCTGCGACGGCGGCGGCAGCACGGTGCCGCCGCCGTCGAGCACGCGAAAGAACGTCGCCGGCGCGAGACCGCCGGCGTCGGGATCAAGCTCGAGGACGTTGCGCAGCTCGTCGACGGCGATCTTGTAGAGGAGCGCGACGTCGCGCTCGTTCACCGCCGCGACGAGACGGACCGAGCGCGCGAGGTTGCGCACGCGGCTGCGCGCCGCCGCGAGGCGCGCTTCCTGGAGAGCCGCGAACGCGTCGGCCTCGGCCGCGAACCGCTCGCGCGTCACACGCGCGTACGCCCTCTCGACGAACCGTCGCGTGACCGCGAGCGTCGTCGTCGTGACCGCCGCGACGACGAGCATCATCGCCAGGAGGAGCTTGGCGCGGAAGCTCAGCGTGCCACGCGTTGTGGGCGCGGTGTCGGCGGCAGCCGCGACGGACGAGTCGGTCGGCGATGCGACGGGGGCGCTGGTCCGCGATGCGATCGTCACGGCGCCGGGAAGTCGACGTGCAGCGTCGCGCCGACGCGCAGCTCGACCGGCTGCGCGCGGATCGTGTCGTCCTCGAGCCAGGCTTTCAACACCCACTGCCCCGCCGGCAGGTCCGTCAAGCGGTAGTGACCGTCCGGGTCGGTCTTCTGGAAATACGGCGTGTCGAGGACGACGATCGCGCTCCGCATGTGGTCGTGGATCTCGCAATAGACACGCACGACTCCGGGTTGATCGAACGTCAGCTCCGCCGGCGTCTCGTCCTTGGCGTAGCGCCCGAGATCGAACCGCTTCGGCTTCGAGTACGAGAAGACGCTGTGGTACTCGTCGTCGAGATTCGGAAAGCGCACGACGCTGCCGGTGCGGATCGCGAGCAGACCGGGAGAGAATTGGTACGCATGCTGCGCCATCTCGGCGACGGCGGGCGCGCCGGCCGCCGGGGGAAAGTCGCCGTCCAAGTAGACGATCGCCGCCGTTGGATCGGGCGGGCCGACGGTGTAATTCGCCGCGGTCGGGTAGCGCGCCTTCGCGACGGGCGCGGCGCCCGTCGGGCGCAGCCCAACGACGCCTTCGATCGTCGCCGCCGTCGTCGGCGTCGTGCCGCACACCGCAAGGGCGATTCCGAGAAGCGCGCGCGCTAGAGCTCGCATCGGTCGACCTCGACTTCTATGCGCGCGCGCGTCGCGATGCCATCGGCGACGGGAGCGTGGTGGCCCGCGGCGGCCTCGCGGCCGGCGAGGCGCTGCTCCATGCCCTCGTCAGTGAGCCGACCCAGACCGGATCTGTAAGCCGGATTCTGTTCCTCCCTCGCGGGAGGCGACAGTCATTCCTCTAGGCCGTCCATTGCTGGACGGCTCCAGCGACCATACCCGAGGGTCTGAGGCGGGCCGCCGAACCCTCTTATTTGGTCTTGCTCCGAGTGGGGTTTGCCGAGCATCGCGGGTCACCCCGCGACCTGGTGAGCTCTTACCTCACCGTTTCACCGTGACCGACGCTCGCGCGCCGGTCGTCTGCTTTCTGTGGCACTTTCCCCGTCTCACGACGAGCCGCCGTTAGCGGCCACTCTGCCCTGTGGAGTCCGGACTTTCCTCGTTGCTGGTCGTAGCAACGCGACCGTCCGATCCGGTCTGGTGTCGGCTGCCGATCGTACCCCATCTGCTTCGTTGCTCGGTCGCTCCGCTGCTCGGCGTAGCGCTGCTACGCCTGCGCTGCTCACTTCCCTCGCACCTCGCATCTGGGGCACGCTCGGCAGCCGACGGTCTATCGGTACCGGGAAGAACGGTATCATGCACCGCTATTCCGTGCACGTTTTCCGGCCCTGCGGGCCGGTCGTCGTCGCACGATTGGCGTGCAGCACGCATCATTGGTCTCGGCATCATTGATCTGGGCATCATCATCGACAGGGAGACGGCACTCATGGCGGATACAGCTCATACTTCGGGGCCGCTTTCGGGGATGCGGGTGTTGGATTGTACGCACGTGATTGCGGGGGCGTGGTGCTCGATGTTGCTCGCGGACTTGGGGGCGGATGTGGTGAAGATCGAGCCGCCGCGGGGGGAGGTGACGCGGACTGCGCTCGGGGACTTTCGGGCGTACGACTTCGTCAATCGAAACAAGCGCGCGATTGCGGTCGATGTG
>VBKW01000375.1 GCA_005879405.1 Deltaproteobacteria bacterium | reverse complement strand
TTCGTTGAACGCGGACTTGCCCTGAACGTAGAACGTGCTGTGGTAGAGCTCGTGGAGGACGAGGTCGACGAGGTACTCCTCCTCGTGCCGTAGTTGGTGGCGCAGCAGCGGATCCGCGAACCAGCCGAGCGTGCTGAACGCCGCCGCGCTCCGCAGATACGTGTCGTAGCCGCGACGCTCGAGATCGGCCGTCTCTGCACGCGCCTGATCCGGGTCGAAGTAGCCCTTGTACGGCACGCGTCCGACGATCGGGAACCACCAGGTGTACGGCTCGAGCCGTGTGCGCTCTGCCGCGGTGACGACCCAGATGTTCTCCTCGCGATCGCTGTAGGAGAGCGACCCGAAGCTGCCGTCGACGTTCAAGCCGAGCCCGAGCGCGAACTCGCGCGCAGCGAGCACCGTCTCGATCTTCCGCCGCTGGTCCGGATCGAGATCCGGGCGCCGCAGCACGTCGGTAATCGGCTCGCGCCGCCACAGGATCTTCGCCTCCTCGTAGCCGGCTCGCAGCACGTAGCCCGCCGAGCACCCGCTCCCGGCGGCCGCCAGCAGGAGCGCGATCAGCCATTTCGCCACTGGGGGCGGATGGGAGCGGCCGGGATTCACTCCCGGCCGCGACGCCCATCGCGAGGCGCCGCCGAGCGGGGGCGTAATGAATCACTACCTTCCGCTGTCTCGGCGCGGAGCGCGTACTGGAGCTGGTACAGGCGATAGTACACGCCGCGCGCCTCGATCAGCTGTGCATGCGTGCCGATCTCGCGCACGGCGCCGTGATGCAGGACGACGATGCGATCGGCGTGCTCGATCGTCGACAGGCGATGGGCGATCACGAACGACGTCCGATCAGCCATGAGCGTCGTGAGCGCGTCCTGGATCAGCATCTCGGTCTCGGTGTCGACGCTCGACGTCGCCTCGTCGAGGACGAGAATCGTGGGATCATAGGCGAGCGCGCGCGCGAAGGCGAGCAGCTGGCGCTGCCCGGTCGAGAGGTTGCTGCCGCGCTCGCGGATCTTCTCGTGCAAGCCGCCGGGGAGCGCGCGGATGAAGGGCCACGCGTTCACCCGCCGCGCCGCCTCCTCCATGATCGCGGGGGTGATCTCGGGACGCCCGAGCGAGATGTTGCTGGCGATGTCGCCGCTGAAGAGGAAGACGTCCTGCAGCACGACGCCGATGTGGCGGCGCAGCTGCCCGAGGTCCCACTCGCGGACGTCGATACCGTCGACGCGCACGTGGCCGCGGCTCACGTCGTAGAAACGCGACAGCAGCTTGATGAGCGTCGTCTTGCCGGAGCCGGTCGCGCCGACGACCGCGATCTTCTCGCCGGGATTCACCTGGAACGAGATGTCGCGCAGCACCCACTCCTCGCCTTTGTAGGCGAAGCACACTTGGTCGAACTCGATCGCGCCGGTCGCGCTGCGCGGTAGGCGCGGCGTGCGCGGCGAGACGATCGTCGGCTCGGTCTCGAGGAGCTGGAACACGCGCTCCGCCGACGCCATCGCCGACTGCATGACCGCGTACTTGGTGCTGAACTCGCGAATGGGGATGAAGAACCGCTGGATGTACTCGATGAACGCGACCAGCGTCCCGAAGGCGACCACCCCGGCGAGGATACCGCCGGCCGCGTACCAGACCATGAGCGCCGCCGCGATCGACGCCAGCGCCTCGATCATCGAGAACAGCGCCGCCTCGTAGACGTTCGACCAATGGTTCGCCTCGCGGTGCGCGTCGTTCAGCGCGTCGAACTCCTCGAAGCAGCGCCGCTCGCGCGCGAAGAGCTGGATGATCATCATCCCCGAGAGCGCCTCTTGCAGGTACGCGTTCAGGCGCGCAATGCGCTCCCGAATCGTGCGGTACGTGCGTCGCGCCGCGAGGCGAAAGTAGTTGATGCCGAACAGCATGACCGGCATCACCGCCATCGCGACCAGCGCCAGGCGCCAGTTGATGCTGACCATGATGACGACGATGCCGACCATCGTCAGCACGTCCATGAAGATCGTCATCGCGCCGGCGGCGAACATCTCGTTCAGCACGTCGACGTCCGAGGTGAGGCGGGTCACGAGACGCCCGATCGGATTGCGGTCGAAGTAGCTCATCGGCAGCGACTGCACGTGCGCGAAGACGCGCACGCGGAGATCGGCGAGCGTGCGCTGCGCGACCAACATCGTGAGGTAATACTGCGCGTAGAAGAACCCGCACTCGCCGACGACGGCGCCGATGTAGAGGAGGCCGATCAGCGCCAAGCCGTGCGGGTCGCCGATCGCGACGTGGCGGTCGATCGCGACCTTCAGGAGATACGGCTGCACCAGCATCAACCCGGAGCTGATCGGCAGACACACGACCGAGAGCCAGAAGAGATAGCGGTGCGGCTGGATGAACGTCCACAGACGTCGCACTAACCGCGCGTCGTACGCCTTCCCGAGCGCCTCCTCTTGGTGCGGATCGTGCGGCGGCTCGGCGGCGCGGGCGCGCGCCGGGCGAACGAGAGCGAGGCGGCGCGCACGGCTCACGGGCGCCTCCGGCGTGTCCGCGGAGCTCACAGCGCCTCCAGCTCCTCGGAGAGCCGCTGGCGCTGGAAGAGATCGGCGTAGAAGCCGCCATGCGCGAGCAAGGTCGCGTGGTCGCCGAGCTCGACGATGCGGCCCTCGTCGACGACCGCGATCAGATCCGCGTCGCGGACCGTCGAGATGCGGTGCGCGATCACGATACTGGTGCGCTCGCGCATGAGGCCCCGCAGGCGCGAGAGGATGCGGCGCTCGGTCTCGGTGTCGACGCTCGACAGCGCGTCGTCGAGAATCAGAATGGTCGGATCGACGAGGAGCGCGCGCGCCAAGGTCACGCGCTGCTTCTGACCGCCGGAGAGCGTGATGCCGCGCTCGCCGACGATCGTGTCGTACGCGTAGGGCAGCTCGCCGACGTCGCGATCGAGCGCGGCGATCGTCGCCGCCTCCTGCACGTCGTCGTCGGTCGCCGCCGGGGCGCCGAAGCGGATGTTGTCGCGGACGCTGCGCGAGAAGAGAAACGGGTCCTGCGGCACGAAGCCGATCGCGCGCCGCAGGATGCCGAGCGGGATCTCCCGCACGTCATGGCCGTCGATCGTCACCCGCCCGGCGCTGACGTCGAAGAGGCGCGGGATCAGATCGACGAGCGTCGTCTTGCCGCTCCCGGTGCGGCCGACGATCGCGAGCGTCGCCCCCGCCGGGATGGTGAGGTTCACGCCGGAGAGGACGCGGTGGCCGTTCAACGGCGTGTGATACGCGAACTCGACGCCTTCGAAGGCGATCTCGCCACGCAGCGTCTCACCCTCCGGCCAGGCCGCAGCCCGGTCGGCGATCGCGGGCTCGATGACGAAGACCTGCTCGAGACGCTGCATCGCCGCGCGGCCGCGCTGCACGATCGAGAGCATCCAACCGAGCGCCATCGTCGGCCAGGCGAGGATGTGGAGGTAGGCGATGAAGGCGACGAGATCGCCCAGGCTCAGCGCCTTGCCGATGACGCGCAGGCCGCCGTACCAGAGCACCACCAGCGTCGTGAGCGTGCTGACCGCGCGCATGACCGGCATGATGATGCCGCGCACCTGCGCGAGCTCCATGTTCTGCGCCGAGAAGTCGTCGTTCAGACGCGCGAACTCCTCGGTCTCCTCCTGCTCGCGCACGTACGCCTTCACGACGTGGATGCCGGAGAGGTTCTCCTGCACCCGGCTGCTCATCGACGCGAGGCCCTCCTGGACCCGCAGCGTCCGCTCCATCAGCTGGCGGCTGGTGCGCTTCACGATCAGCAGCACCACCGGGTATGGCACGAGCGCGGCGAGCGTCAGCTTCCAGTCGAGCGAGATCATGATGCTGACTGCGTAGACGTAGTAGATCGGCGTATTGACGAGGTTCAGGAACCCGACGCCGAGCAGCATCCGTACCGCGGTGATGTCGTTCACCAGGCGCGACATCAGGTCGCCGGTCTGCTGCGTCTGGTAGTACGCCAGCGGCAGGCGCTCGAGGTGCGCGAAGAGGTCGTTCCGCAGATCGTACTCGATGTCGCGCCCGACGTTGAAGATGACGAAGCGCGAGAAGGTGCGCGCGACCGACTGCACGAGGGCGATCGTGATGATGCCGAGCGCCATCCACGCGACGGTCGACGTCGGCTGCCCGGCGGCGATCGCGTCGACGGCATGCTTCAAGAGGTACGGCACCGCCATCGCCATGGTGCCGGTCGCGAGGAGACAGAAGAGCCCGAACGCATAGCGGCCCCGGTACCGTCGCATATAAGTCCAGAGCCGCGCCATCCGCGGCGCAGCTTAACGTACGCTCGTCGACGACGGAAGCTCGCGCGCGCGGCACCGCCGGCGCGCGCGAACACGACGCGCCGCATGAACGACGGCCTTCCGTGCGCGGCGGGAGCGCGCGAACGACGTGCGCCGGGCCGGGCACGCGCGCATCGCCGGCGGCGACCGCGCGAACCTCAGGGGCGCATGATGACGGCGTCGCCCGCGCGGACGACCGGCGCCCGCTTAGCTATAAGAAACGTCCCGGCGCACGTCGTTCGCGCGCTCCCGCCGCGCATGCAACGCCGCCCCTCGAGCACGCGTTGCGGATCGCGCTCGACGACGCCGCCGCGCGTGTGGCACGTACACGTCATCGAACGCACGTGGCCCGCGCGAACGGGGGACGCCGTCACTACGTGCAAGCGGCGGCGCTGGGGGCGCCGTGGTCACGCGCGACGGGCGGCACGTGAAGTGTCGCGGAGCGCGCGGCGTCACGGGCGGCGGCGGGCGAGAACGGGGTGCGCGGGGACGTTTCCTATAGCTAAGCGCGCGCCGGTCGGCCGCGAGCGCGGCGGCGCCTCGGGCGCATGAATCCGGTCGCGAGCGCGCCGCCGCAGGTGCGCG
>VBKW01000063.1 GCA_005879405.1 Deltaproteobacteria bacterium | reverse complement strand
CATCGCGTGAACTCTTCCTCACTGACGCAGCGAGCGCACGTCTCACCGTGCTTGCACCACACCATCACGGCCGCGTTGCGAGCGTCGGCAACGTTCTTCTTCAGATACCGGACGCACTCCACCTTTTTCTCGAACGCCGCGTACTGCTGACACCGCCCGAGGGGCGCCCATTGTTGTGGCTCAGTAACGTTCCAGGGCGGCACGATGATGAGCCACGTCAGCACGAGCAGGGGCGATAGCTCTCTTCCACGCATGACCCACGTCGGGGTGCGCAGCGGCGGGGGCGCGAAGCGACACGCGAGTGTACCGCGGCCGTTGCGGCGGCGCGAGTCGAGGCGTTCAGCTTCGTGCAGCTGACGAGCGCGGTGTCTCGAAGTAGGGGAACGCTGGCATTACGGCGACTTGAATGAGACCGCGCGCTCGCGATCGATGCTCGGCCGCGCAGTTGATATTCCCGCTCCCCTTCGCGGATTCGCGAATCAATCGCCCTGAACGGCTCCGCCGAACAGTACCTCCGCTCAGAGGCAGCCGGGATCGCCGTCAGGAAGCGGACTGCAGACGTCCGCGCCGAGGCATGGGACATTCGAGCCGGGCCTGGGCGTGCCGACGATCCGCAACGTCCAGGGGCTTCGGAACCCGGCGCCGAGGCATTGGCCGAGCAGGCCGCACGACGGCTTGCCGTCGGTGACTTCGAGGTCGAACGTCCCCGACTTCCAATGATAGAAGCCTGGAGGAGACGCCTTCCCCACGGTACCGCGCGAGTAGCCGAAGAGCGTCGCGCCCCAATCAGTCGTGCATGTATCCGGGCCGGGGCTCTGCTCGTCGGGCATCTCCGGGTTGGTGATCTCGCAGCCGTTCGTCGAGCAGAGACCGCCGATCCAGAGCTGGAACTGCTCCGTCTCCCCGTCGCCGCGTGTCGACCGGCACGTCGTCTCGTCCTTCGGCGGACAGATTTGACGATCGGCGCCGCCTGCATTGCTGATCGCGATCTGGCCGGTGCGGACCGTCGCGCAGTCGCCGGGACAGCCGAGCGGCTCGTCGTTGATGCGGAGGCACATGTTGCCGTTGCTCGGCGTGCGGAGCGCGCGGCAACCCTTGTCGTCCGGCGGTCCCCAGCACCCGATCATGTAGCCGTCCACTGCTTCCGTCTTCTCGAATCCAGCGCCGCACGGCGACTTCGCCGCGGCGCGCATCGTGACGCTGCTCGTCGTCGTCCCGTCGAAGCCGAACGGCTTGTCGAGATCGAAGATCACCTCTTCCTCATCCGGCCCGCACGGGCTCGGCAGCTGCGTCGGATCCGGACACGTGCCGCAATGGAAGCCGCCTGAGATGAGACCGGTGGTGCACCGGCCGGCGGCGGCGATGCGAGGCAACGCGACCGCGATGACGGCTGCGATGGCGATGACGACCAGACGCGACGGTAGCGCGGCGATCATGACGGGACCTCCTGTGAATCGTAGGTGCGTGCGGAGTCGGCATGTCGGTAGACCGCACTAGCGATGTATCCGTGGCTGGTTGACCCTTATACGCCTTAGCGGACGCGATAGTAAGTTCACTGTCCATTCGCCTACTGCGGATGCGATCGCCCGCGACGTAGACGGCGTGGCCCGCGGTCATGATGGTCGGCAACGACGTGCCCGTGGTCGGGTTCACTCGCCTCTCACACGACGACAGTGGTCGCGTCTGGGCGCACGTCGGGCGCTGCTGTGTGCGCAGTGCCGGCACCTCCGACGCCGTGGGACCGAGCCGCGCTGCCGCCACTACGCGACGGCGGTCGCCGCCACACAATGGTGGGCGATCGCCGCGACGAGCTGCGCGATGCCGAGCGGCTTCGCGAAGAACGCCGCCGCGCCGAGCGCTTGTGCGCGGGCAGCTAGGTCATGAGCGCCGGAGACGAGCAGGACGGGAATGTCGCGCACGGTGCGGTCGGCGAGCTGCGCACGCCGGAAGTCATCGCCGCTGAAGTCCGCCATCATGAGATCGAGTACGATGACGCATGGCCGCGGCTCCGAGCGCAGCAAGATCAGCGCGGCGGTGGCGTTGCCGGCGGACACGACTGCGTAGCCGGATCTGCTCAGCAGCTCGCGCGTCGCCTCGCGGGTGCCGGCATCGTCCTCGACGAGGAGAACCGTGTGCGTGTGCGGCTGCGGGGGCGACAGCATCGCGCACGAGCCTACACGGTTGGCGCGTCGACGACCAAACGATCGGCTTCGGGGATCGCGTATTGCGTACCGGGGCGCGCGGCGTACCATCGAGAGTGAGCGCGAGTCGGGCACGGGCGACGCTGGCCCACTCGCAGCGCCATCCGAGAGCTTCACTCTCCGGTTCTCGCGCGGCTCGGCCCGCTCGCGCTCGCCATCCGTCGCCGTCGCGACATCAAACGTGTGCGCTGCGCCACGTGAGCGCCATAGGCGCGTTCTGTCCCATCTGCCGTGCAAACAAGGGGAGCACAGGCGGATACGCTCGGTCGTGTACTTTTGACTGCGTGGGCACGCGTCTATGATGATCTTTGCGTTCCCCCAGCGCGGTGATTCTCAGTGAGCACGGGTACGCACGATCACAAGGTCCTGCTCGTCGAGGACTACGACGATACCCGCGAGGCGTTCGCTGCCGAGTTGCGCGGCGCCGGGTGCGACGTACGAGATGCGTGGGGTGGCGAGGACGGGTTGCGTCAGCTCCGGGAGGGGTTCCGCCCCTGTGTCGCGCTGATCGACGTGCGCATGCCAGGCATGGACGGGTGGACGATGAGCGAACACATGCGTCGCGATCCCGACGCGACGATCGCGAGCACGTCGGTGGTCCTCGTCTCCGGTGACCCAGCGGCGCAAGCGCGGGCCCGTGCGGCGGGCATTCGCGAGTTTCTCGCGAAGCCCCTCGACCACGATGCGCTGATCGGCGCCGTCGAGCGGTACTGCGGCCGGCGCGTTCTGGTTCGATTTCAGCTCCGGCTACGCCTACTTCGCCGCCCACGAGATCGACGAGCTGGCCGCGCGCCATGGCCGCACGGTCGTCTGGCGGCCCTTCATGCTGGGTGCGGCGTTCAAGGTCACCGGCTCGATGGGGCTGTCGCGCACTCCTATGAAGGGGGACTATGCCCGCCACGACTGGGCGCGCATCGCGCGCCTGAAGAACCTGTCCCTGGTCTTCCACCCGGAGCATCCGATCATCCAGCTGCCCGCCACCCGCGCCTTTTACTGGATCGAGCGCGAACACCCCGCATGCTCCAACGCCTTCGCCAAGGCCGCGTTCGACGCCTATTTCGGCGACGGCCGCGACTTGCGCGACCCGGAAACGGTGGCCGAGCTGGCCAAACCAATGGGCATCGACACCGAGCAGCTGCTGCTCGGCATGGCCGAGCCGGCCATCAAGGATCGCGCCAAGGCCATGTCCGACCAGGCCCTGGAAAAGAACGTCTTCGGCTCGCCCTTCTTCATCGTGGACGGCGAGCCCTTCTGGGGTTGGGACCGCCTGCCCATGCTCGAGGAATGGCTGAAGACCGGGGGATGGTGACGATGCGACTTGACTCTCGCGGCGCACCGATGTGAGTGGGACGCACGGTCCCGCGCCTCCCCGCACGCGAGCCGACGGAGGGCACATGAGGTCAGCGCGCTTCTGGATCGCCCTCGGGGGAGTGCTGCTGCTGGTGCCGGCGCACGCCGCCGCCCAGTGCACGACGAACGAAGACGTGAGCGCCGTGCTGAAGAGCGCCAAGCTTGCGGCCAAGTGCAACGACAAGCGAATCCGCAGCGGGCCGCTCTACGTCTGCAAGAGCAGTCCACCGCCGGCGTGCGCCGGGTCGCTCGTCAGCGACTCCATCGCGCTCGCCTGGGGTATGAACAACCCGGCGCCGTCGGCCGTCGACAAGACCGCGCTGCGGAACCAGCTCACCTGTCAGAAGGCGATCAGCACCGGCGTCGTCAACTTCATCGGCAAGAAGCTCAAGTATCTGATCCGCGGATTGTCCGAAGCCGACGCCGAAACGAAGGCGCGGCACTCGATCGACACGATCCCGAAGAAGTGCCTGCTCGTGACGGTGGCGGAGGACACGAGTGGCATCATCGTTCCCGACGTCGGTCCGCAGATGGATGCGGCCGTCCCCGGGCCCGGCGGGGCGGTGCAGGGCCAGACGCTCGCCGACGCGCTCGTCACCTTGTTGGAAACGTGGGTCGACCGCGTCGGCCCGAACGCGGCGCCGCTGCGGCCGAACATCGTCTTGATCCTGACCGACGACCAGCGCTTCGACACGATCGGCCTCGAGCACTCGATAGACGGCACCACGCCCGTCATGCCGACCGTGCAACACGAAATCCTCGAGAAGGGCGTGAGCTTCGTGAACAGCTACGTCACCACCGATCTCTGCGCGCCCAGCCGCTCGAGTCTGCTCGCGGGTAAGTACTCGCACACGACGGGCGTGCACGACAACGGCGGGACCGACGGCGGGTTCCAAGCCTTCGACGACAGCTCGACGTTGCCCGTCTGGCTGAAGGCGGCGGGCTATCACACCGGGATCTACGGCAAATACATAAACGGCTATGTGTCGCCGTACATCGCACCGGGGTGGGACGAGTGGTACGTCTTCAAGAACGTCGCGTATTTCAACTACACGTTGAACGAGAACGGTACCGAGGTCGCGTTCGGGACCGCCGACGCCGTCTACTCGACCGACGTGTTGCGCGACCTGGCGGTGCAGGTCATCCAAAACGCGCCGACGACGCAGCCGTTCTTCCTGTACTTCGTGCCGAAGGCACCGCACGGACCGGCGACGCCGGCGCCGCGCCACGCCGGCAGCTTCTCCGGCATCCCGCCGTGGCGGCCGCCGAACTACAACGAGGCCGACGTCTCCGACAAGCCCGCCTGGGTGCAAAACATCACGCCGTGGACCGCGGACCAGATGGCCAACCACGACGATTTCAACCAGAGGCAGCTCGAGTGTCTCCAAGCGGTAGACGAGGCGGTCGCGGCGATCCTGCAAGCCCTGACCGACACCGGACAAGACAAGAACACGATGGTCATCTACGCCTCGGACAACGGCTACTCGTGGGGCTCGCACCGCTGGGAGCCGAAGCAGTGTCCGTACGAGGAGTGCATGCGCGTGCCGCTGGCGATCCGCTACGCGCCGCTGGCGCCGCTGCCGCGCGCCGAATCCGGATTCGGGCTCAACATCGATCACGCCGAGACGCTTTCCGAGCTCGCCGGAGCGACGGCCGATTCCGGCGTCGAAGGGATGAGCATGGTGCACCTCCTCGACGGCACCGCCCCGAGCTGGCGGTCGGACTTTCTCGAGGAGCACTGGAACGGCACGATCCCGACCTACGCCGAGGTGCGCGGGGTGCCGTGGAAGTACAACGAGTACACGACGAACGAGCGCGAGCTGTACGACGAGTCGTCGGACGTTTTCGAACTGAACAACGTTGTGAACGATCCCAACAACGCCGCGACCGCTGCGGCGCTCGCGGCGCGTTTGCGTGAGCTGCGGCCGGGCTGGCCGAATCCATAGACGGGGTGGGCACGGCCCGATCGACGTCATTCGCGACCGCGGCCGTGCTCGCGGCCGCCGGTCTCGCGGTCGCGGTCGCGCGTGGTGCCGGCAGCGGAGCGCCGAGCGTGGTCGCCGTTCCCGGCATGGTCGCGTTTGCCGGCGGGCACACGCGCATTGGCTCGGACGGCGGTCCGCCGTCCGAGTCGCCGCCGTTCATCGCCGACGTGAAGCCGTTCCTGCTCGACGTCCATCCGGTGACCGTCGGGGAGTTCCGCGAATTCGTCGCGGCGACGCGATACGTCACGCAGTCGGAGCGCGCCGGCAGCTCGGGCGTGTTCGACGCCGGGACGGCGAGGTGGGAACTCGTCGACGGTGCCAGCTGGCATCATCCCCTCGGCCCGTCGTCGCCCGCGGCCGCCGCCGAGCACCCGGTGACGCAGGTCTCGTGGAACGACGCAGTGGCCTACTGCGCGTGGCGCGGCAAGCGTCTCCCGACGGAGATCGAGTGGGAGCACGCGGCGCGGAACGGGCACAACGGCGGTCCACAATATGCCTGGGGCAACGCGCTCGTGATCGACGGCCACTATATGGCGAACACGTGGCAAGGCACGTTCCCCGCCCGCAACACCGTCGAGGACGGCTATCGATACACGTCACCCGTCGGCGCGTTCGGCGTCACGCCCTCAGGACTCACCGACATGGGCGGGAACGTCTGGCAGTGGTGTCAGGACTGGTATCGTCCCTATTCGGAACGCGACCGGCCGTTCGCGCCGGCGGCGGAGAGCCAGAAGGTGACGCGCGGCGGCTCGTTCATGTGCGACCCGAAATTCTGTCACGGGTTCCGCGTCTCGGCGCGCGGCCACACCGCTCCCGACACCGGCCTGATGCACATCGGCTTCCGGTGCGCGAAGGACGAGGCGCCGGGATAGCCGACTCTTCTCCGATCTCTCGCCGCGTTACGCGTCGTCTGCGGGAGACGACACGCGAGGCGCTTCGCCACATCTCACGCGATGGGCAGTTGCGATGAAAGTCGCGCAAGCGTTCGAGCATCCGCGGTGATATCGCGTTGACAACGACGTGGAGCGCTAGCACTGTGAGGCCCCATGGGGGACCTGACATCATGAGACAGCGTCGATCACACCGCTTCATGCTTCCGCTCGTACTTCTCGCGCTCGCGTTCGTGATGGCGCCGGCGTCACGCGTCGCCGCACACGAGGAAGGCAACAGCGTGATCACGCTCCGTGCGCCGCTCGATGCGGCCGATTGCACGGCGACGCCGCCGACGATCACCGTCCTCGGTCTCACGATCGACGTCAGCACCGCGACGTTCGGCGCCGGCCACGGCGACAGCGGCGAGAACGACAACAACCAAGGTGACGACGGCGACAACGGAAACAACCAAGATGACGGCGAGAATGACGACGACCAGGGCGGGGGTGATACCCCGCCGAGCTGCGCCGATCTCGTCGTCGGCCAGCCCGTCGTGGTCACGTTCGCGAGCGACGCGGCACCTCTCGTCGCGACCAGCGTGAAGCAACGCGGCGACGGCGAGGACGACGGCGAGCCTGACGCGGACGTCGAGATCAAGGCGCCGCTGCAAGCCGTCGACTCCACGCTGCTCACCGTGACGCTCCTCGGCCTCACGATCGACGCCAGCACCGCCACGATCGAAGGCAACGACGGCGAGGGCGACGAGATCCCGACCGATCTCACGCAAGCGATGCCCGGCGAGTTCGCCGACGTCCTTCTCGACGCGACGAAGCTCCCGGCGCTCGTCGCGACGCACGTCAAGATCCGTATCGACACCGTGGTCGTCCTGCAGGCGCCGCTCGACGCGGCGGATTGCGCGGCGACGCCGCCGACGATCACCGTCCTCGGCCTGACGATCGACGTCAGCACCGCAAGCATTCATGCCGGCGGCGACGACGACGGCGAAGACGGGGAGGGCGATGACGGCGACGACGAAGACGGCAACGGCGGCGGTTGCGCCGCCCTCGTTCCCGGCGCGCTCGTCCGCGTGGTGCTCGCGAGCGACGCCACACCGCTCGTCGCGACCCAGGTGAAGCAGATCGGCGAGGACGACGAGGGTGTCGAGGTCCGCGCGCCGATTCAAGCCGCCGACTCGGGCGCGATGACCGTCACGCTCCTCGGTCTCGTGATCGACGTCAGCACCGCCGGCCTCGATGGCGGCGCGCCGCCGGTCGATTTCACCAAGGTCGTCGTCGGGCAGATCGCCGAAGCCCACCTCGACGCCACGAAGCTTCCCGCGCTGGTCGCGACGACGCTCGAGGTAACCGACGTCGGCAGCGACGTCGACGTCGAGGTCGACGATCCGAGCGGCACCGAGATCGACGATCCCACCGACGATGTCGACGTCAAGGTCGACATCAAGAAGACGGTGACCGTTCACAACGGCGCCAAACGCGTCAAGACGACCAGCATCGTGCACGTTCACACCACCGGTCACGGCAGCTTCCATCTGAGCGGGCTGCCCGCGGGCGCGGCGAAGATCAGCGTGACCCGCGTCCAGGCCGGCGTTACGATGGCCCGCAGCCGCGGCGCGCGGCTCAAGGTCAACGAGACGCAAAACCTGCGCCTGCGCCTGGAGCCCGTGCACGCGCACTGAGCGCGCGGACTCCGAACGAGCGGACGATCAGGGTGCGTGCGTCTCGCGCAGGCGGGTGAGCAGCGTCACCCCGGCGTAGCCGTCGGCGGGGGCCATGCCGATCTTGCGCTGGAAGCTCTGCGCGGCCGCCATCGTATCGTTGCCGACGCGGCCATCGGTGCCGCCGGTGTCGAAGCCGAGCGCGGTCAGGCGACGCTGGATCTCCTGCACCTCGGCCAACGTCGGCGGACGCTCGCTCCCGGGGAACAGCTGCACGAACGGCTCGCCGCCGACGATGCGGTCGCCGAGATGCACGAGGCAGAGCGTGTAATTCATCGACGGGTTGTACGAGCGCACGGCGTAAAAGTTCGGGCCGAGGAGGAACGCGGGGCCGTCCTTCACCGGCACCCACAGCTCCGCCGTCGCCTCGAGCTGCGCGAACGGTGCGCCGTCGGCGCGGACGACACCCGCGGCCATCCACGCGGCATAGCTCCGCGATCCGGCGGGCGGCTTGGCGTCCGTCGGCACCCGCACCTCGTAGCCCCAGTGCTCGCCGCGGCGATATTTCCCGCGCTCGACGAGGAAACGCGCCGAGGAGCCGAGCGCGTCGTCCGGCGGGCCGAACGGCGACACGCGGCCGTCGCCATCGTAGTCGAAGCCGACCGTGAGCCAGACGCTCGGCATCCACTGCGTGTGTCCCATCGCGCCTGCCCACGAGCCGCGCATCTCGTCGGGTGTCGCCCACCCGCGATCGACGATCACGAGGGCGTCGAGGAACTCCTGCTCCCAATAGCGACGGCGCTGCGGCTCGCCCCAGGCGAGCGTCGCGAGCGCCGGAATGACCGCCCGCGCGTGGTTCTTCTGGACGACGGGGTCGCCATAGGCGGACTCGATCCCCCAGAGACCCATGATGACCGGCGGCTCGACGCCGAAATCGCGCTCGATGCGCGTGAGCAACGACGCATGCTCGGCGCGCTTCGCTCTCCCGGTCGTGATGCGCCACTCGGACACGCAGCGGTTGAGGTACTGCCAGAGCTCCTCGTGGATCTCCGGCTGCGTGCGCAACTTCTCGAACACGGCGGTGTCCGGCTGCAAATCGCGGGTCACGCGGCTGTACGTGTCGCTGGAAACGCCGCGCGCCAGTGCGCGCGGGCGAAACGAGCGCAGCCATTGCTCGAACGACGGGCGATCGCCGCGTGCGCGCGCGCCGGCCGGGAAGACCAGGACGACGGCGCCGGCAAACACTGCGAAAACCAGCCGCCGAGCGCGCGCCGCGGTCTTCACGCGCGCGTGCCGGCGTGGCGGGTCGGGATCGTTGCCGGCACGGCGCTCAATGAAGATCGCGCTTGCCTCGTGCCGCCTGGCGGAAGCGCCGCGGCGAAACGCCCGCCGCACGATGGAACGTGCGCACGAAGTTCGAGAGGTCGCCGAAGCCGACGTCGTAGCAAGCGCGAGCGGACGAGATACTGATGCGGCGTCACGCCGAGCGCGGCGGCGAAGAGGCGGAGGAAGTGGAAGCTGGTGAGGCCGGTCTCGCGCGCCGCCCGCTCGAGATCGATCTGCTCGTCCGCGTGCGCCTCGATCCAGAGGGCGGCGTCCACGGCGCGACGGCGATCGCGCGCCGATGCCGCCGACGCCGCGTGCCGGCGCCCGGAGACAACGTCGACGAAGCGGGCGGCGAGCGCCATTCCGGCCTCTTCGGCACCGAGATCGGTCGTACCGTCCGCGGCCGCTTGCGCGAGCTCGCCGAGCACCATCAGCTCCGGAACCGGCGGCAGTCCGCCCGCGCGCCATATCTCGGGGCGGCCGATCGTGTCGACGAATTCCGGCGACAATTGCAACGACAGGCATTCGTCGCCTTGCGCGTGCTCGTGCGTGCACACGAACTCGTCGCCCGGATGGCCGACGAGGACCGATCCCGCGACGAGCTCGAACGACACCCCGCGAACGCGATATCCGAAGCTGCCCTTGCGGACGTACGCGAGCGCGAAGCCGTCATGACGCTCGACGAACGGCTCGTCGCCGGCGGCGACCGTGCAGCGGTAGTCGTTCACGATGATCGCGCCGCTGCGGGAAAGCATGGTCGTCGCCATCGGGGGAAGGCTAGCCGTCACGCGGCGGCGGATCAACGCGCGACCTCGGATCCGACGCGGCGCGATCGCCAACGCATTTGCGCGACGGCGCAGTGGCGACACTGCGGGCGATTGCCCACGTCATGCTCCCTCCGTATCGTCGATCCGTGCGGCTGATCACGGTCCCGTTCAGCCATTACTGCGAGAAGGCACGGTGGGCGCTCGATCGCGCGCGGCTGCCGTACGTCGAGGCGCCGCATCTGCCGCTCCTTCACTGGGCGGCGACCTTCGGCGCCGGCGGTGGCCGCACCGTTCCGGTGCTCACGACCGAGGACGAGGTGGTCGCCGACTCGACCGACATCATCCGTTGGGCGGACCGGCGCGCGGCCGCGGCAGACCGTCTTGTCCCGGACGACGCACGCACGCGCGGCGCGTGCGACGCGCTCGAAGACGAGCTCGACGAGACCTTCGGCCCGGCCGTGCGCCGCATCGGGTACTCGTACGCCTTCGCCCACGATCCGCTGATGCGGGCGCTGCTCACGCGGACGGGGGCGCCGCGGTGGCAGCTCGCGACGTTTCGGCTCACGTACCCGCTCGCGCGCGCATACATGACCCGCGCGCTGGCGATCGACGACCACACGGTAGCGCCGTCGTACGACGTCGTGCGCCGCACGTTCGACCGCGTCGCCGACATGCTGCGCGACGGCCGGCGCTATCTGCTCGGCGATCGCATGTCGGCGGCGGATCTCACGTTCGCGGCGCTGGCGGCGCCGATGGTCGGGCCCGCCGAGCACCCGTTTCCGGTGCCCGCCGAGCATGCGCCCGAGGCGGTGCAGGCGGGATGGCGCGAGTTCCGCGCTCATCCCGCGGGCGCCTTCGTGCTGCGCCTCTACGCCGACCATCGCCGCTGATCGGTGGCGGTCGCGCCGCCCACGATGCCCGTTCGCCGTTGATACCGGCGGCGCGACTGTGGGAAGGCGCAGCTCATCGCCGTCGGCGCGACCTGCAGCAGTGCGAACAAAGTCGTGATCGACACCGGCGCGAACCGGTTGTCCCGGAGTCGACGCTCGCCGGCGATGATCCGTACGTCGGCGGGATCGTCTTCGGCGTTCCGCCGATATCAGAGGATCATCCGCTGAAAATCAGCGTCCGCCACCGGTGACCATCAAAAGCCGACGATCTCACCGCCAGCGGTGCCCGCCCCCATGACCACCACCCCGATGACCGCCGCCGCCCCAATGGCTATGGCCGCCCCAGCGGCCGCCGAAGTACACGCTGCCGACGACCGGTGGTCCGTAGTAGTACGGGCTGTAGTACCCACCGTAGTAGTACGGGCTGTAGTAAGGATACGGATAGTAGGCGGGGCCGTAGTACGCGGGGCCGTAGTACCCACCGCCGTAGTACCCACCGTAGTACGCCGGGCCGACACCGATAGCGACTCCGGGGAGGCCGATGCCGACCGAGACGTGAGCGTCTGCGGGTCGCGCGCTGCCGACGAGTACGAGAAGAGCAAGCGCCGCGACCGCAATTATGCGCTTCATCATGTCTGACACCTCCTGGCTGCGTTTCTAAACCCATGAGAGCCCAAAAGGTTGCGCCCGTCCAGGGCGCGACGTTGCGGTCGGCAAGCCCCTCGGCCACCATTGGGCTTGGGGCGGTCTCGAACGGAGCGTAAGCGCACCGAAGCGCAACTTGGGTGAGCGTTCGCGTTTTGAGGCCTTCGACGACCGATGTGCGACCGAGTACCGAGGAGGAGTCTGACCATGCGACGCATCCATCTGACCGCCGGTTTCCTGATCGCGATTCTGATGACGGGCCGAGCACCCGTCGCGCTCGCGCAACGCGAGCGCGCCGTCGGACCGACGCCGCCGCGACTCGCGTTCGTCGACGGCCAGGTCTCGTTCTGGCGGCCGGGCGCCGAGGACTGGGTGACCGCGCAGATCAACACCCCGCTCGCCGCCGGCGATGAGCTCTACGCCGGGGACGGCGGCAACGTCGATATTCAGATCGGCGGCCGCGCGTACCTGCGCGCCGGGTCGGGTACGCGCATCGGCATCGATTCGCTCGACACCGGGTACCTGCAGCTCGAGGTGACCTCCGGCCATTGCGCCGTCGACCTCAAACGCATGCCCGAAGGCCAGGTCGTCGAGGTCGACACGCCCCAAGGCGCGTTCACGATCGAGCGCGCCGGCTACTACCGCGTCGACGTCGGCGACAACACGACATTCATCACCCGTCGCGGCGGCGCCGTCACCGTCGTGCCTGCGGGCGGCGAGACGACGGACCTCGGCCCCGACCAGCAAATCGTCCTCGAGGGAACCGACAACGTGAGGGTCGCGACCTACGCGGCTCCGGACGTCGATGATTGGGATCGGTGGAACTTCGACCGCACCGCGCACCTCGCCGAGCGTCCGCGCAGCGCCGAGTACGTGCCGCCAGCCGTCGCCGGCGGCGACGATCTCGACGCGTACGGCGAGTGGCGCGCGACGCAGCGCTACGGCCAGGTGTGGGTGCCGCGCGACGTGCCGTCCGATTGGGCGCCCTACAGCACCGGTCGCTGGGTCTACGATCCGTCCTACGACTGGACGTGGGTCGACGACGCGCCGTGGGGCTGGGCGCCGTATCACTACGGTCGCTGGTGCTGGAACGATGGCTACTGGGGGTGGGCGCCGGGTCCCGTCGTCGTCGCGCCCGTGTACGCGCCGGCGCTCGTCGCCTTCTTCGGCGGCGGCGGCGTTTCGGTCGGCATCGGCGTCGGTGTCCCGGCCGTGAGCTGGGTCGCGCTCGGCTGGGGTGAGCCGGTCGTGCCGTGGTGGGGTCCGGCCGGATTCGTCGGCCACGCGTACTGGGGCGGGTGGGGCGGACCGCGCGTCGTCAACAACACCGTCATCAACAACACGACGATCGTGAACGTGACGAACATCAACCGCTTCTCGAACACGGAAGTGCGGAACGCCGTGATCGGCGTGAACCGCGAGCAGTTCGCGCAATTCGGTCGCGGCCATGTCCAGCCCGTTCGTCTCGCGCCGGAGCAGGCGCGGCAGTTGCAGCCGCTGCGTGGCAATCTCAGCAGTGCCGGTATTCGCCCCGCGCCGGCGTCGCTGGTGCCGCGCACCGAGCGCGCCGCGGTGCGTCCGCCGGAACAGATCCGGAACCGCCGCGTCGTCGCGACGCGGCCGCCGCAGGATCCGTCACCGCGCCTGCGCGCCGCCGGTATCGAGACGCGCGCCCCGGCGCATCCGGCACCCCGCGTCGTGCAGTCGGCGCGCGGCCACGGCGCCGCCGAGCGACACGGCGCCGAGCGCACGACGGCACCGCCGCCGCCGGGCGTCGAGCACGGCGGTCCGGCGCAGCGTGGCGCGCCCGCCGAGCGCGGCGGCGCGCCCGGCGCTCCCGGTGAGCGCGGCCATGGTCGCGCCGTCGAGCGCGGCGCGCCGAACGAGCGCGGCCCCGGCGTCGAGGGCGGACGCGGCGCGGCGCCTCCGCCGCCGGGCGCCGGTGCACCCGCGGAGCGGGGCGGAGAACGCGGGCGACGCGGGGCACCGCCGCCTCCTCCGGGTGCCGCGCCGGGCGCAGAGCACGGCGGTCGGAACGTCGAGCGCGGTGGACGCGGCGTGCCGCCACCGCCTCCCGGCGTCGAGCGCGGCGCTCCCGCCGAGCGCGGCGGCGCGCCGAGTGAGCGCGGCGGCCACGGTCGCGCGATCGAGCGTGGCGCGCCGACCGAGCGCGGCCCCGGCGCCGGTCGTGGACACGAGGCGGTGCCGCCTCCGCCGGGCGCCGGTGCGCCTCTCGAGCGGGGCGGAGAGCGCGGTCGACACGGGGAACCGCCGCCTCCGCCGGGCGCCGGCGGTCGACACGGGGAACCGCCGCCTCCGCCGGGCGCCGCTGCGCCGGGCGCGGAGCGCGGCGGCCCGAGCGTCGAGCGCGGTCATCGCGGCGCACCACCGCCGCCAGCTGCGGGCGGCGAGCGCGGCGCTCCGAACGTCGAGCGTGGCCGCCCGCGCGTGGAGCGTGGCGCGGCGCCACCGCCACCTCCGCCGCCGGTGCCGGCGCCGGCGAAGAACGAGCGCGGTGGCGGCGGTGGCCGCGACGTCGAGCGCGGGCCGCACGGTCAGCCGCCCCCGCAACATGCGCCGATGATGATGAACGAGCGTGGCGGCGGAAACGTGGAGCGCGGCCGGCGAAGCGCCGAGTATCAGCCGCCACGGCAACCGCCGCCCGCTGCCGCGCCGCCGGCGATGCGCGAGCCGGCGCCGCGCGGCCACGGTGGTGGCTCCGATCGTGGCGCGCCGCCGCCGCAGCGCGAGCGTCCGATCGCGCGTGAACAGGCACGACCCGAGCCCGCGCCGATGCCCAATCAAGTCCACGGCGGCGGTCCGCCGCCGAGTCACGGCGGCGGCGCGCCTCCGCCGCCTCACGGCGGCGCACCACCGCAGGGCGGTGGGAAGCAGAAGCACGGCGCGCCCGACGATCGCCACGGCCAGCCGCAGCCGTAAACGCTCG
>VBKW01000062.1:5477-24784 GCA_005879405.1 Deltaproteobacteria bacterium | reverse complement strand
TTCCGTGCCCGCGACTTGCGCGCGCCGGATTCACCGACCACCGCCTTGCGATCGCTCATGCGCTCCACGTCGAAACCGTCGATTTGTGATTCCCCACGGATCCGGTCGGAGAGGGCGCGAGACGGCGGTACGACGGGTATCGTAGCGCTCATCCAGGCAACGCGTGACCGGATCAACCGCGCGCGTAGCATAGCGCAGGTGCGCGCTCGGGAACAACGTGCAATTGCCCGTTTGCGCCCGTTGGGCGCGCACTGCAGCTGGCCCGACGACGCGACGCGCCGACGCCGTCGCCCGATCAGCGACGACGCGCCGGTGGGAAATGACCGAGGATCGGGTGCCCGGCACCAATGCGACGCGCGCGCCGGATACACGCCCTCGTATAGCGTTTGGCGCGGACGACTGCGTCCTCGAGCGGCACCCCTTTGGCGAGCTCGGCGGCGATCGCCGCCGAGAACGTGCACCCGGTGCCGTGCGGCGGCGGCCCGGGCACGCGACGCGCGCGCAGCCAGCGGCTGCCGCGACCAGTGACGAGGAGATCCCACGCGTCGCCGTCGAGATCGCCGCCGGTCACGACGATGGCGCGCGGTCCGAGCGCGAGCAGCGCCCGCGCTGCGCGCGCCATGTCCTCGCGGTCGCGCACGGCGAACCCGGCGAGCGCCGCTGCCTCGGCGCGATTCGGCGTGACGACGGTCGCGAGCGGCACGAGGCGCGCGCACAACGCGGCGACGGCGGTCCGCCGCAGGAGCGTCGTCCCGCCCTTGGCCGACATGACGGGATCGACGACGAGCGGCAGACGCCGCTCCGCCAGCGCGGCGGCGACCGTCTCGACCGTCGCGGCATCGAGAAGCATGCCCGTCTTCACCGCGTCCGCGCCCACGTCGTCGAGCACGGCGTCGAGCTGCGCGCGGACGAACGACGGCGGTACGGCGAGCACCGCATCGACGCCGCGGGTGCTCTGCGCGGTGAGCGCGGCGACGACGCTCGTCCCGTAGACGCCGCACGCGGCGAACGTCTTCAGATCGGCTTGAATCCCAGCGCCCGCACCGCTATCCGAGCCGGCGATCGTGAGCGCGCGCGGGAGGTGGACTGCGCCGCGCCGCCGCCTGGTGCGATCGCCGCCGGCGCGTGCCCGCTCGCGCGCACCGCCGCCGGCACGCCGGCCCGTCGCGCCGCCGGCGGCGTGCGGCCGCGGCGTCATGCCGCGGCCGCGACGACCGGGAGGTACCGCTGGCCCTCCGGAAGCACGAAGCCCTCGACGTCGTGTCCGTTGCGCCGCGCGACCACGGCAACGAGATCGCCGTCGCGCGGCGCGCCGCCGGCACCCACGATGACGACCGGCCGCCGCGCCGGGATCGCCGCGGTGAACGCGGCGCGATAGGCGTCGCAGCCGCGGGCCAACGCCGCCTCGACGTCGCCGGCGAAGATCCCGCCGATCGCGCCGCGGCTGAGGTGTCGCGTCGCGTAGCCAGCATCGCTCATCCGTCGCTCACCGTGGCGCGACGCGGCCGAGCGCGCGGGCGAGCGCCGCGACGACCGCGGCCGGCGCATCCTCGGGTAACTCGGGATAGAGCGGCAGCGCGAGCGCTTCACGGCTCGCGCGCTCCGCCTCTGGCAGATCGCCGGGTTTGTAGCCGAGATGGGCGAAGCATGGCTGAAGGTGCAGCGGAATCGGATAATAGACTTGCGTCTCGATGCCGTCGGCGGCGAGCAGGGCACGTACGCGATCGCGGTCGGGCACACGGACGACGTATTGATGATACACGTGCGCGGCGACGAGCCCCGGCGTCCGCACCGGCCTGTCGACGCCGAACGTCGCCGCGATCAGCTCCTCGTAACGGGCGGCGTGACGCCGCCGCGCCGCGTTCCACTCGTCGAGCCGCGGGAGCTTCACCGCGAGCACCGCCGCCTGCAGGGCGTCGAGGCGCGATGCGAGCCCGAGCAGCACGTGGCGATACGGGCTGCCGTCGGCGCCCTGGCGGGCGATCGTCCGCACCGTCGCCGCGTCGGTTTGGCGCGCACAGACCACCGCGCCGCCGTCGCCGGCGCCGCCGAGGTTCTTCGTCGGATAGAAGGACAGGCAGCCGAAGCGGGTCATCGCTCCCGCCGCGCGGCCGTCGGCGCTGCGGGCGCCGATCGCCTGCGCCGCATCCTCGACGACCTCGAGCGCGGCGTCCGCCGCGAGCGCCGCCAGCGCGTCGACGTCGCACATCCTGCCGAAGAGGTGCACCGGCAGAATCGCGCGCACGCACTCGCCGCCCGGCGCATGGAGCGTGTCACCGTCGCGCCGGCACGCCGCGAGCCAACGTCGCACCGCGACCGGGTCGAGGTTGAACGACGCCGGCTCGATGTCGGCGAAGTACGGGCGTGCGCCGGCGCGCGCGATCTGCGTCGCGGTCGAGACGAAGCTGAACGGGGTCGTCAGCACCGCGTCGCCGACGCCGATGTCTGCCGCGCGCAGCGCCAGATAGAGGGCGTCGGTACCGGAAGCGACGCCGACGACCGCCGCCGCGCCGAGATAGCGGGCGAGCGCCGTCTCGAAACCCGCGACCCGCGCACCGAGAATGAACGCCTGCGCGCCGAACACCTCGTCGACCGCGGCCCGCATCTCGTCGGCGAGCGTCGCGTACTGCGCCGGCAGGTCGAGGAAGCGCACGCGTACGTCGGGCACGGCGCAATTGTTTCGACGGTTGAACGAGGAGTCAATCGCTGGGACTGGGCCGATTTGCTTCGCCATACTTCGTTGCTCGGTCGCTGCGGTGCTCGGCGTAGCGCTGCTACGCCTGCGCTCCTCGCTTCTCTCGCGCCTCGTCTGGGTCGCAACTCGACCCAGTCCCCCACGCAGCACAGATCTGGCTCGGCAACTCGGCCGAGTCCCGGAACGTCAAGTGATTCTTGACCCGACGGCTACGTCGGCGGCTCGAGCGCGGGCAGCTCGAGGACGAACGTCGTACCCCTGCGCTCCTCGCTCTCGAACGTGACGCGGCCGCCGTGGGCGGCGGCGATCGCCCGCGCGACGGCGACGCCGAGGCCGATGCCGCCGGAGCGGAACGCGATCGGGTCGCTGCGGTGATGGTCGAGCGGCGTCGCGGTGAAGAACGGCTCGCCGATCCGCCCGCGGACCGCCGCCGGAATGCCGATGCCGGTATCCGTCACGCGGACGCGTGTCACGGCGGCGCTCGTATCGACGGCGACCGTGATGCGGCCGCCGTCGGGGGTGAACCGCACCGCGTTCAGCAAGAGGTGCATGAGCGCGTGCTGCAGGTCGTCGGCGTTGCCGCGCGCCGGCACGCGCTCGGGGACCTCGGCGGTGAGCGTCAGGCGGCGCGCGGCGCAGAGCGGCGCGACCTCTTCCAGCGCGCGACGCGCGAGCGCGCCGAGACAGAGCGGCGCCGCGGAAGCCGCCGCCGCTCGCGCCTCCGTCGCGGACGACGTCGCGCGAGCACCGGGTGCGAGCGCGTCCGCGGCCGGCGGCGCCGCGCGTCCGAAGCGCGCGAGGTCGGTCATCGCACGCACGCTGCGACCGAGCCACGCCAGATTGCGTCGCGCCGTCTCGACGAGCGGGCGCGCCTCCTCGGCCGGCGCCAGCGCGGCGAGCGCCTCGACGGTGCCGGCGAGGACGTGCAGCGGCGTCCGCAGCTCGTGCGCCGCGAGCGTCACGACGCGCGTCTTCATCTCGTCGACGGCGCGCAGGCGCGCGTACGCGTCGGCGATCTCGGCGGCGAGACGCCGCCGCTCGCGCTCCGCCTCGGCGCCGGCGACCGCCTGCCCGACCGCCGCACGGAGCTCGCGCGGGTCCCACGGTTTCGTCAGATAACGATGGACGTGGCCCTCGTTGATCGCGCGCATCAGGACCTCGGCGTCGACGTACGCGGTGAGGAGAATGCGGCCGATCGTCGCGTCGCGCGCGCGCACCTCGGCGAGAAACGCGGCGCCCGACGTCCCCGGCATGCGGTGGTCGCTCACGACCGCCGCGATCTCCGGTCCGAGCGCCGCCCGCGCCTCCGCGGCCGACGACGCCGCCACGACCGGGGCGATGGCGCGCAGCGCACGCGTGACGGTCGCGAGCGCGGCGCGGTCGTCGTCGACGCAGAGGACCGATGGCATGCGGCAAGGAGAGACGCACGGCGCGCGCCGCACAAGGATGCGAGTTGACGGTCCTGCGAAGGCGTGGGTATGACGAGGACAGCGTTCGAAGATGGCCAAGCGCGCGCAAGCGAAGAAGCCGCGGCGGCGGGTGTGGAGGCGGATCCTGATCGGCGTGGCGTTGGTCGTCGTCACGACCGCCGGCCTCGCCAGCTGGCTGATTTATCAGGAGCTGAACGCCAACCTGCCGGCGGTCGACAAGCTGCTGCGCTACCAGCTGCCCGTCGCGACCCGCGTCTACGCCGACGACGGCACGCTCCTCGGCGAGTTCTACACGCAGAAGCGCTACCTGGTATCCATCGCGCAGATCCCGCCCGTCGTCCGCCAGGCATTCATCGCTGCCGAGGACGCGAACTTCTACAAGCACAAAGGCGTCGACTTCCTCGGCATGACGCGCGCGTTGTTCGCGAATTTGACCGCCGGCGGCGTCGTCCAGGGCGGCAGCACGATCACGCAGCAAGTCGTGAAGGCGCTCCTCCTCACGCCCGAGCGCAGCTACGAGCGCAAAGCGAAAGAGGTTCTCCTCGCGATGCGGCTCGAGCAGCAGCTCAGCAAGGACGAGATCCTCTACCTGTATTTGAATCTGATCTATCTCGGAAACGGCGCGTACGGCGTCGGCGCCGCGTCGCAGGAGTACTTCGGGAAGGATGTCGGCGAGCTGACCCTCGCTGAGGCGTCGATCCTCGCCGGTTTGCCGCAGGCGCCGAGCCGCTACTCGCCGGTGCGCCACTGGAAGAATGCGAAGCTCCGCCAGCGCTACGTGCTCGAGCGCATGGCGCGCGAGGGCTACATCTCGTGGGAGGACGCCGAGGCGGCGCTGAAGGCGCCCGTGCAGCTCGTCAAGCACGAGCCGCAGGCCCCGACGTACCTCGCGGCCGCGCATTTCGTCGAGTACGTGCGGCGCCTCCTCGAGGAGCGCTACGGCGGCACCGCGCCGTATCAGGCGGGGCTGAACGTCTACACCACGATCAACATGACGCTACAGAAGCAAGCGGAGGACGCGGTCCGCTCCGGCGTCGACGCGATCGACCACGGGCGCGCGCACGCGCATCCGATCAAGCACCTCGACGCGCGCGAGGCGCCGCATTTCCTCGCCGCGCTCCGCGGTTCGCGCCCCGGACCGGCGCCGGCCATCGGCAAATCGACGCGCGCCGTGATCATCGGCCCCTCCGACAACGGCAGCTTCCGCGTGCAGGTGTCGCACGCGACCGGCCGCCTCGTTTCGACACAAGAGCACCCCCTGCCGCCTGGCCTCACCGCGAACGACCTCGTCGCCGTCCGCCGCATCTCCGGCCCCGGCGACACGCCGCAGTTCGCGCTCGACGCCGACCCGCAGCTCGAAGGCGCGCTCGTCTCGATGGATCTCGCAACCGGCTACGTGAAAGCGATGGTCGGCGGCTACGACTACGAGCGCAGCCAGTTCAATCGTGCGACGCAGGCCCTCCGCCAACCCGGCTCCTCATTCAAGCCGTTCATCTACGCCGCGGCGCTCGACCGCGGCTACACGCCGGCGTCGGTGATCGTCGACGAGCCGATCGTGCTCACCGGCGGCAACCAGACGTGGATGCCGCAGAACTACGACGAGAAGTTCAACGGCCCGACGACGCTGCGCGACGCGCTCACGTTCTCGCGCAACGTCGTCACGGTGAAGGTGGCGCAGAACATCGGCCTCAACTACCTCGTCGGCTACCTGCCGCGCTTCGGCTTCGCGCGGCCGTTCCAGAAGAACCTCTCGATCGCGCTCGGCTCGGCGGAAGTGACGCTGCTCGAGCTGACGCGCGGCTACACCGTCTTCGCGAACCAGGGCCGCCGCATCGATCCGATCTTCATCACCAAGATCACCGACCCGCGCGGCACGGTGCTCGAGGAGTTCAAGCCGCACTCCGAGTCGGTGCTGTCGCCGGAGACGGCATATCTCATCACGAGCATGATGGAGAGCGTCGTCCAGCGCGGCACCGGCAAGAAGGTGAAGGCGCTCGGCCGTCCGGTGGCCGGCAAGACCGGCACGACCAACGACATGCACGACGCCTGGTTCATCGGCTTCACGCCCGAGATCGCGACCGGCGTCTGGATCGGCTACGACAGCGATCGCAGTCTCGGGAAAGAGCAGACCGGCGGCCACGTCGCTGCGCCGGTCTTCTTGCAGTTCATGCAGTCGGCGCTCGGTGACAGCCCGGTGCACGACTTCCAGGTGCCGGAGGGCATCACCTTCGTCAGCATGGAGCCCGGCACCGGCCGCCGCGCGTCGCCCGACGGCACGTCGGCGTTCCTCGAGTGCTTCAAGGAAGGCACCGAGCCGCACTTCGCCGCGCACGAGGAGCCGATCTACGACGGACCTCGACGGCGACGCCGAGTTCGCCCCACGCGGCGGCGAGCGCGGCCTCGTGCCGGTTCCCGAGCCCGACGACGACGGCGGCCGCCCACGCATCGACATCGACGAGCAGGGGATCGATCGGCGGCCGCCGCCGCGCGCGGAGGACTATCTCGCGCCGCCGCGCGACGAGCGCCCCGCCGAGCGGTACGAGCCTCGTCCGCGCCATGGCGACGAGGCGGAGGCGGGGGAGTATCGCTCGAACGCGCGCGCGCCGCGCGGGCGGGTGGAGGAAGAGCCGCTCGGGTATTGAGGGGGCGGTGGTTCCGTCGGCCGCGGCGTTGAGAACGGGCGCGGATGGCGATCGCCGCCCGCGAGCCCTTCACCGACCCGAGCGCGAGGGGCGGAGCACGCGGCGATCTGCCGCGCACTGCGGCGATGTGCGGTCACCGCACGCTAGTAGGATCGAGCGGCAATATATCCGGCGAATACAGGGAAGCGGCTTGACGGATCGATCGGTCTTCGCCTATTGTTCGCCCATCGTGAATGTATCCTGATTCCAATACGTTTCTATAGATTTCACACTCGCAAATGGTACCGATGTCTTCCTCAGGATGGTCGCGACGGGCACGACGTGCTCGCCAGCCGTTCGGATGCCCCTGGGTTCCGCCGCGCCCGGCGGAGCGGCTCGTGCGGCGCGCCACTGTCGACGTCGACTTGGAGCGGAAGCTCGTGTCCGAGCGTATGCGCGTCGCGCGGCAGACCGACATCGAGCTCTGCGTCGCGGCGCAGACCGCAGCCGCCGCGCGCCGGGAGCTCGGATCGATCGCTCACCTCCTGCTGCGCCGGCGCGCGTACCGCCGTCTCGGGTTCGTGCGGCTCTCGGACTACGCACGCGAGCGTCTCGGCGTCTCCGCGCGCACGGTCCAGGCCGCGGCGTGGCTGGCAAAGCGTCTCGATGCGCTGCCGGCGGTCGGAACAGCGTTCGACCGCTCCGACATCTCGTGGACGCAAGCGCGCGCCATCTGCAGCGTCGCGTCCGCGGCCGACGAGTGTCACTGGCTGGATCTCGCGGCCCGACACAGCGTCGAGGACCTCGAGCGCTTCGTTCGAACCGCGCGCGCCGCCTCCGATGCGTGTCCCGCCCACGACCGCGACCCCGATGCCGACGCCGATGAGAACGTCATCGATGGCGAGCCCGCGCTGCGCCTGCGTCTCGCCTGCCCTGCACGCATCCGCGGCCTGTGGCGCTGGGCGATCGAGCTCGCATCGCGCATGGCCGGCGAGCCGCTCTCCGACTGGCGCGGCGCCGAGGTCATCGCCGCCGAAGGATTCTCCGGACGTCCCGACGTGGCGGAGGTTGGCGAGCGTTCCCTCGTCGCGTGCGTGCGACTTCCGCATGGGAAACGCCGATCGACGGGCGACGCTCACACGGGCGGCGGCGCCGTCGGCGAAGTCACGCCGCCATTCGACGTCTCATCGATGCCGTCCGACGTGGCCGCCGCCGCTGCCGAACCGCTCGTGCGCGTTCCGGATTCTGCGCCGCACGATGCCGGCAACGCCGATCCTTTCGCGCTCGACACGCGCCTCGTCGACGCCATGCGCGTCATCCGCACGAGCGAGCCGCGGATCGGGCACCTGCTGCAGATCGTCGTGAGCCATCGTTTCTATCGGCTTCTCGGCTTTCGGTCCGTCGAGGTCTACGTTCGGAAGCGCCTCGGCATCTCGGTTCGGAAAGCGTGGGCGCTCCTCAAGCTCGAGAAGGCGACGCGAGGCAAGGCTGCGTTCGGTCGCGCATACTTCGAGGGCGAGCTCTCCTGGGCACGGGCGTTGGCTCTCTTGGCGGTCGTGGACCATGAAAACGCGGATGCCTGGGTGACGCGGGCACAGACGGTCACGGTGCGCCGTTTGGGCGACGAGGTGAATGCCGTCCTGCAGGCGCGGGACATCCTCGGCACCGACGTGAGGCTCGATCCGCCGCCGCTCGATGCGCCGCTCACGTCGCTCGCGGCGTTCGCGAAATACGATCGCGGGGCGCGCGGCCCGTCCGGTGCGCGGAGTGTGCAAATCGGTGCGCACGCGGAACCGGTGGCGGCCGCCGAACGGGTCGCGGCAGCGGCCGAACGGGTGGCGGCGGAGCTCGATCGCGATCGGCGCGCCGCTTCGGAGTTCTGTGACGTCGAGGTGCGCTTCACCGGGCCGGCCTCGGTCGTCGCGCTCTTTCGCGACGTGCTGGACGCGTTCCAGCGGCCGAGCGCGCCGCGCTGGACGGCGCTCGAAGCGCTGCTGCTGCATGTGATCGACTCCTGGGAGGGCGCGCCACGCCATCGCGATCCGATCTTCGCGCGTGATGGCTGGCGGTGCGTCGTGCCGGCGTGCAGCTCACGGCGCAACCTGCACGATCATCATCTCCAGTTCCGGTCACGCGGTGGAACGAACGCGCTCTGGAATCGCAGCAGCGCGTGCGTGGCGCATCACCTCCACGGCCTCCACACGGGCGTCGTCCGCGCCTCGGGACGAGCGCCGGACGCGATTCATTGGGAGCTCGGCGTCCGCGTCGACGCGCCGCCGCTGCTCGCGTACGTCGGCGATCGGCTGTGTGCGTCGTCGTCGATGCCGGAGGCGTCGTCGATGCCAAACGCGCGACCGGTGGCTCTCGGCAGGTGACGGTGTCCCGCGAAAGCACCGCCCGAGCGCGCGCTCACAGCGCCACTCGGGGGCGGGCTCACGGCGCCGGTGATCGCCGCGCTCCCGTGCGTCTCAGTGCATCTCCCGCGTCTAGTGCACGTCCCAGAATGGCCGCTGCGCCGCCCGCGTCGCGTCGAGGACACCCGGTCGCGGCTGCGGACTCGCCAGCGCGGCGCCCGTAGGCACACCACCGAACTCGTCGAGCACCGCCGGGATCGCTGTCTGCAAGGCACGCAGGTCGTAGCCGCCCTCGAGGATCGCCGCCAGTCGGCCGTCGGCGTGCTGCTCGGCCAGCCGGACGAGGAGCCGTGCCATCGCGCGGAAGCCCTCATCGGTGACGGTCATCGCCGCGAGCGGGTCGCGGCGGTGCGCGTCGAAGCCCGCGGACACGAGGACGAACTCGGGGCGGAACTGCGCCGCGATCGGCACGATCACGTCGGTGAAGGCCGCAATGTACTCGTCGTCGCCGCAGCCGGCGGGAAACGGCACGTTGAGCGTCCGTCCGGCACCGGCGCCGGCGCCGACCTCGGTCGCCGCGCCCGTCCCCGGATAGAACGGGTACTGATGTGTCGACACGTAGAGCACGTCGGGATCGGCGAAGAAGGCATCTTGCGTGCCGTTCCCGTGGTGCACGTCCCAGTCGACGATGAGCACGCGACGGATGCCGAAACGCTGCTGCAGATGACGCGCGGCGATCGCGACGTTGTTGAACAGACAAAACCCCATCGCGCGATCGGGCTCGGCATGGTGTCCCGGCGGACGCACGAAGGCGAAGCCGTTCTCCACCTCACCCGCCATGATCGCCTCGACGAGCGCGAGGTAGCCGCCCGCGGCGAGCAACGCCGTGTCGAACGAGCGCGCCGACGTCGGCGTATCGGCGTCGAAGGCATAGCGCGGCCGTCCCGCGGTCGCCGCAACGTGTGCGATGTGCGAGGGCGCATGGACGAGCGCGAGCTCATCGACGGTCGCCGGCCGCGGATCGAGCCGGACGAGGCCGGATCTCTGATACTGCGCGAGCGCGTCGAGAATCGCGCGGATCCGCGCCGGGCTCTCGGGATGTCCCGGCCCAGGGTCGTGCGCTTGGAACCGGTCGTCGATCACGAGTGCCGTGCGCATCGCCGCCACTATAACGCCGAGCGCGGCGGAGAAAAACGCGACGTCCATTGCGCTCGTCGGGCGGAGCGTGAATTGACTCCTCACCCTCTATTGCGTACCGTCGCACACGTTGCGACGCGCTCAGCGCGGCGCCCCCGAGGGTTCAATGTTCGGCATCGGCATGCCCGAGTTGATGGTGATCATGGTCGTCGCGCTCATCGTCCTTGGACCGAAGCGGCTGCCGGAGATCGCGCGCGCGCTCGGCAAGGGCCTCGCCGAGTTCCGCCGCGCCACCGCCGACATCAACGAGGAGCTGCAAAAGGCGCAACGCGCGATCGAGACTGAGGCACGCCTCGCCGAGGCGGAGCGGCGCGAGGCGGCGCGAAAAGCGGCGGCGGAGCAAACGGTGGGCGGCGCGCAGCAGATTGCACCCGTACCGCAGCAGACTGCAGCCGTGTCGCAGCAGACTGCAGCCGTGTCGCAGCAGACTGCAGCCGTGTCGCAGCCGGCGGCCGTGTCGCAGCAGCCGGCGCCGGTACCGCAACAGCCGCCGACCGTACCGCAGCAACCGGCGCCGCAATCAGCAACCGCGTCTCCGTCGCGTCCATTGCCAGCGTCGTGGTCGACGTCGACAGCGGCGAGTGCGCCTGGCCTGGCGGCCACCGGCGTCGCCGAGTCGCCCGGCTTCGCGGGTGCGGCGGTCGCCGACGCGGTGCCGCCCGGCCGAACCGCCACCGCCGACACGCAGCCGTCGAAGCCCGGTGAACCGTCGCGTTCGTGAATGAACGACGCGACGATGCCGCTCACGGCGCACCTCGAAGAGTTGCGCTGGCGGTTGGTCAAGTCGCTCGCGGCAATCGCGGTCGCGTTCTGCGTTTGCTACGCGTTCTCTGATCAGGTCTTTGCACTGCTGACGCGCCCGCTCATCGGCGCCGCCACCGGCGACGATCGCGTGCAGCTGATCGGCACCGGTGTGACGGAGGCATTCTTCACCCGTCTGAAGGTCACGTTCATCGCGGCGATCTTCGCTGCGAGCCCGGTGCTCTTCTATCAGGCGTGGCGCTTCATCGCTCCCGGACTCTACGCCAACGAGCGGCGCACGGCGGCGCCCTTCGTGCTCGCGGGAACGTTCTTTTTCGTCGTCGGAGCGTGGTTCTGCTACGTCGCCGTCTTCCCGGTCGGCTATGCCTTCTTCCTCGAGGAGTACCGCACGATCGGGGTCGCCCCGCAGATCCGCATCAGCGAGTACCTGTCGTTCGCCTCGCGCATGCTGCTCGCCTTCGGCGTCACGTTCGAGCTGCCCGTCGTCACCTTCTTCCTCGCACGTTTCGGCATCGTCACGCACCAGATGCTGATCTCGTGGTTCCGCTACGCGATCGTCGTGATCTTCATCGTCGCCGCCGTCCTCACGCCCGGTCCCGACGCCGCCTCGCAGTTCCTCATGGCGACGCCGCTCTGCGTCCTCTACGGCATGAGCATCGGCGTCGCGTACTTCTTCGGCCGCGGCCGCACGACGCACGCGAGTGAAGACGAGGCGCCGTCCGGCGGCGACGGGTGAGAACGCGGCGCGCGGGGACGTAGAATTTGCAAAGCGAGCGCCGATGCCCGCGCGCGCGTGCCGGCCACGCGCGCCGTTCTCACCCGCCGCCGCCGGACGACGGTATCTCTTCCCACGGGACCTCGTGACGCAGTGACTCGAGTATCGCACGCGCATCGCGCTCGAAATCGGCGGCAACGATCAAGACGACGCGCGCGGCGGCGCGGTCGATCGTGCGCATGACGCCGATGCCTTCGTACGACTCCACGATGAATTTCACGTAGGCGATGTCGCCGGGCGGCAGCTCGAGATGAATCTCGACGACCTCGTCGCGGCCGGCGCTCATGGCCGCAACAAGCGCTCGAAGCGTTCGACGGCCGGCGCATCGAGCGGGCGATCTTCCTCGTCGCCCTTCTCACGCCGACTGCCGGTCGCCGGCAGCGCGTCGACGCCGCGGAGCCGCATCCGCTTCAGATCCGGCTCGGGAACCGGATCGCCGAGCGGGCCGTGGATGCGGAACGGAAAGACGAGCTGGCCGTCGTTGCGCGTGAGGTAGCGCAGCGCCGGGACGTCGGCACGTAACGCCGTCGATACGTCGGGCGCCAAGACGAGATCGCCGCGCGCCCGCAGCTCGCGGGCGGTGTCGAGCGTGGCATCGCCCTCCACCGTGTACGTCCCGGCGTCGATGACGGCACGCGAGCTCGCGAGGACGCCGTCGGTGATCGTGAACGGCAGCGTCGCCGTTCGGATGCCGGTGCCGGGCGCGTCGAAGATCTCGGGAAATCGCGCCCGCGTCGGCGCCGAGACGACGCGCGGCAAGAGGCGGACCGCGGGAAAGCGCCGCAAGATGCGGCCGGCGAGGTTCACGACGTCGATGCGGCCGTCGACGAGTCGGCCCGTGCCCGTCCCCGAGAGCGCCGCGAGCGGCCGCGGCGCGGCCCACGGCATCGCGACATCCCCCGAGACGTCGGCCCGACCGACGACCGCCGGCGTCGCCGACCAGCGCGAGGCGATCGCACCGACGTCGACGCCCGTCGCCTCGACCCGGGCGCTGATCGTCCGCGTACTGTCGGCGGCGAACGTGGCATCGAGAACGCCGCCGAATCCGGTCGCACGTACGTGACCGTCGGCGACGAATGGGTCGAGCGTCGTGACGCGCGCCGTACCTTCGAGGTGCACGTCGTCGAGACGGGCGCGCAGCGACTCGACGTGCAGCGCGTCGGTGCCGCCCACCGTCACCGCGACGTCGGAGAGCCGCCACGGCGGGCGCGCGTCGCCGATCGCGAGCGCGCTCTCGGGCACGCTCTGCAGTGTCAGCTCGACGTGCCACGGGCGCAGCTCGACGAGACCCGCGGCAGTCCACTCCAACGTCCCGAACGCGCCGCTCGCGCGCTCGACACGAATCGCGTCGCGCGTCGCCTGCGCGCGCAGGCTCAGGTGTGACGGCAGACGCGGAACCGCGACCTGCGGTCCCAGCCGCCATGCATCGTCCGCCGACGCATCGACGTCGACGGCGAAGCGATCGAGTACCCCCGTCGCATCTGCGACGACCTGCGCCAGGCGACCGGACCAGCGCTCGCGCCGCCCGGCGACCGTCGCCAAGGTGCCGAGGTCGGCATCGTGGAGATCGAGGTGCAGGCTGAACGGCGTATCGGCGCCGTCCTGGAGACCGAGTCGCGTGATCTGCAGCTCCGCGTGCGCGTCCGGCCGGACGCTCCCCGGAAACAGCGCGGCGTCGATGCGGACACGCGCGTCGCCGCCGAGTCGGAGCGCCGACGCGCGCAGGCGTACGCTCGCGGCGCTGAGGCGGCGCGGGGTCGGTCCGCTACGGTCCTCGAGGTCGACGTGGCCGTCGCGGATCTCGGTCGCGGCGAGGCCGAGCCACAGCGGGGGAACGCGGATGGCGTGATGGCGCATCCGGCGCTCGCCGTTCATGGCGCGGCGTTCGCCGTCGTGTTCCCTCTCGCCGTCGCCGAGGCTCGCGACGTTCCACCGCCCGGCGGCGTCACGGACGAGCGTGATGCGCGGGCGGTCGAGGACGATCGCCGAGACTTCAAGTCGCCCGAGGACGAGCGGACCCGGCCGGACGGCGATGCGCACGGCCGCCGCATCGACGCACGGACCGGCGCCGAAGCGCGGGTCCTCGCCGATCACGACGTCGGCGAAACGGATGCCGATCGGCCACCACGACGGGGTGACGTCGCCGATCTGCACCGTGCGGCCGAGCGTGCGTTCCCCGCGCGTGACCAGCTCGTCGCGGTGTGCGTCGATGAAGACGTGGAGGTTGAAGGCAGCGAGCGCGAGCAGCCCGAGTATGACGGCCGTGGCGGTCGCGAGCGCCGCAACGAGGACCCGCATCGCGACTCAGTGCCGTCGGAACAGGCGATCGAGTTCGGCGCGTGCGCCGCCGCTGCGCGCCGTCCCGGCGGTCGAGCGCGGCGGCTGCACCGCGCGCCCGCCGACGTCGGATCCCGCCGTTGCACGCGCCTCGGACGGCGCGAACCAATCGCAGAAGTTCGCCCGCTCCTTGTCGAGAACGCGCTCCGCCTGCGGCTCGCGACACTCGTTGGACGCACGCACGTCGTAGAAGCGGCATTGACGGCAGCTGTGCAGATCGACGCGGCAGGACGGACAGGTGTCGCGCCGGCCGACACGCTCGCGCGCCCCGACGTCGGCACCGCAGCCGTAGCACGCGACGCGCATCAGCGGCCGGGCGCGGCGCGCCGCATCGGCGACGGGCGCTGATCGGCGACGGGGAAATGCGTCGCGATCCATGCGACGGCGCGGTCGAGCAGCGCCGCAAGGTGCGCCGGATCGGAGTAGCGGTGGTCGCAGCCCGGCGTCACGGCGAGCGCCTTCGGCTCCGGCAACGCGGCGAAGAGCGCGTGCGCGTCGGCGACCGGGACGACGTCGTCGGCGTCGCCGTGCGCGACGAGGGTCGCGGCGCGCAGCGCGCGTGCGGCGCCGAGCACGTCGTGCCGTGCAAGATCGTCGAGGAAGTCGCGCTTCAGGCGGCCGGTCGCTTCCTGGCGATACCCCGTGCGGCGCCAGGTCTCGACCCGCGTCGGACCGAGACGGTCGACGATACCGAGCGGGCGCGACACCGCGGCGATCGTCACCAGCGCGCGGATGCGGGAATCGGTCGCGGCGTAGAGGAGCGCGACCGTGCCGCCGAGGCTCGAGCCGACGAGCGCGAGGTCGCCGGCGCCGCGGCGCCGCAGCTCGTCGCAGGCGCCGCCGAGGTCGTCGACCTCGCCACTGATCGTCAGGTCTTCGAACGCGCCCTCCGACTCGCCGACGTACGAGAAATCGAAGCGCAAGCTGGCATAGCCGAGCGTCGCGAGCCGCGTCGCGAGCGCGCTGTGCTTCGTCCCTTCCTTGGTTGATTCCATGCCGTGACAGAGGACGACCGTCGTGCAGGCGCGGAGATCGCTTGCACCGCCCGTGGCGCGTGCACCGGGTGCCAGGGTATCGGCGGGAACCTGGAGCAGCCCCGCGAGACGAGCGCCGCGGCGACTGCGGAGCGTGATGCGCTCGATCCTCGTGTCGTCGCGTTGCGGCATCACGTCGCTCACTGATACCATGCGTGCACCGAGGCGAACAGGTGCGGCTCCTCGGGCGAACACCGCGCCGACGGGGTGAGTGGATGGCGGGAGGACGGGCGCGCGCCGAAGAGACGCGCACGGAGCAGTTGATCGACGCGTTCGGCGCCTACTTGCGCCACGAGGTGAACGCCTCGCCGCACACGACCAAGGCGTACGAGACCGACGTCCGCCAGCTCGCCGCGTTCCTCGCGAGCGCCGGCTCGAGCTTGCCGCGCGCAGACGTCCACGGCGTGCGCGGCTACCTCGCATCGCTCGCCGGGACGCAACGCAAGAGCTCGATCGCGCGCAAGCTCGCCGCGCTGAAGCACTTCTTTCGCTACTGCGCGCGCACCGGCACGCGCGCCGACGATCCCGCCGCGCAGCTCACCGGCCCGAAGCGCGAGACGTTCTTGCCGTCATACCTCTCGGTCGACGAGATGTTCCGCGTCCTCGACGGCATGCAAGGCGCGACCGCGATCGCGCGCCGCGATCGCGCGATCCTCGAGCTGCTCTACTCGAGCGGCTTGCGGGTGAGCGAGCTCACCGCGCTCGATTGGCGCGACCTCGACCGCAACGCCGAGGTGGTGCGCGTCCTCGGGAAGGGCCGCAAGGAGCGCATCGTCCCCGTCGGCGCGACGGCGCTCGCGGCCCTCGACGAGTACCGTCGGCGCTGGCCGCCGAGCGCGCGTCGCGACCCTGCCGCCGTCTTTCTCAACGCGCACGGCAGGCGTCTTACGTCACGCAGCGTCGCGCGTATCGTCGCCCGCTACACGGCGGCCGCCGGTACGCGCACGGGCGCCAGCCCGCACGCTTTTCGGCACTCGTTCGCCACCCACCTCTTGAACGGCGGCGCCGACCTGCGCGCGATCCAGGAGCTGCTCGGCCACGCCCGCCTCTCCACGACGCAGCGCTACACGCACGTCGATTTCGCCCGCCTCGCGGAGGTGTACGACAAGGCGTTCCCGCGCGCGTAACGAGGCGCGGCCCAGTACGTTTACAGACGGCCGGGGCGACGCTAGTGTCGTCGCGTGAGCGAGACGATGCACGGGACGACGATCGTTGCCGTTCGGCACCGCGGCGGCGTCGTGCTCGCCGGCGACGGCCAGGTGACGATCGGGCAGACGGTGTTGAAGCAACACGCACGCAAGCTGCGGCGCCTGTATCAAGGGAAAGTGCTCGCCGGCTTTGCGGGGGCGACCGCCGACGCGTTCACGCTGTTCGAGAAATTCGAGCAGAAGCTCGAGGCGATGAACGGCAGCCTCAGGCGCGCGGCGGTGGCGCTGGCGAAGGACTGGCGCACGGACCGCGTGCTGCGCCGGCTGGAAGCGCTGCTCGTCGTCGCCGACGTGGAGTCGACGCTCGTCATCTCCGGGGCCGGCGACGTCGTCGAGCCCGACGACGGGGTGATCGCGATCGGCTCCGGCGGCAATTTCGCGCTCGCCGCGGCGAAGGCGCTCGTCGCACATTCCGACCTCGACGCGCACGCGATCGCCGCCGAGGCGATGCGCATCGCGAGCACGATCTGCGTCTACACGAACGATCAAGTGACGTTCGAGGAGCTGTAGCCGTGACGCCGCAGCCGATGACGCCGCGGGAGATCGTCTCCGAGCTCGACCGCTACATCGTCGGCCAGCGCGCCGCGAAACGCGCGGTCGCGATCGCGCTGCGCAATCGCTGGCGCCGCCAGCAGGTCCCCGAGGATCTGCGCGATGAGATCGCACCGAAGAACATCATCATGATCGGGCCGACCGGCGTCGGAAAGACGGAGATCTCGCGCCGTCTCGCGAAGCTCTCCGGGGCGCCGTTTCTCAAGGTCGAGGCGTCGAAGTTCACCGAAGTCGGCTACGTCGGGCGCGACGTCGAGTCGATCATTCGCGACCTCGTCGAGCTCGGCATCGGCCTCGTCAAGGCGGAGGAGAAGGACAAGGTCGAGCGCCGCGCGCGCGAGGTCGCGGAAGAGCGTCTCCTCGACTTGCTCTTGCCGCCGTCACCGCCGAACCCGTCGACGCCGGCACACGTCGCCGGCGCCGAAAGCGCGAGCTCGGCGCGCGACAAGCTGCGCCGCATGCTGCGCGAGGGCCGCCTCGACGAGCGGCTCGTCGAGCTCGAGGTGACGAAGACGATCTCGCCGATGGTGGAGGTGCTGACGCCCCAGGGGATGGAGGAGATGGAGTTCAACATGAAGGAGCTCTTCTCCAACCTGCTGCCGAAGAAGACGAAGAAGAAGCACGTGAAGGTGCCCGAGGCGCTCGACCATCTCACGGGCGAGGAGGCGAACCGGCTCGTCGACATGGAGGTGGTCGCGAAAGAAGCGGTGCGACGGGTCGAGCAGTCGGGGATCGTCTTCCTCGACGAGATCGACAAGATCGCCGGGCGCGAAGGCACGATCGGCCCCGACGTGTCACGCCAGGGCGTGCAGCGCGACCTGTTGCCGATCGTCGAGGGCTCGACCGTCAGCACCAAGCACGGCATGGTGCGCACCGACCACATCCTGTTCATCGCCTCGGGCGCCTTCCACGTCGCGAAGCCGTCGGACCTGATTCCGGAGTTCCAAGGGCGGTTCCCGATCCGGGTCGAGCTCGACGCCTTGACCCGCGACGACTTCGTCCGCATCCTCACCGAGCCGCGCAATGCCCTTCTCAAGCAATACGTCGCGCTGATGGCGACCGAGAGCGTCAACCTGCGCTTCACCGACGAGGCGGTCGGCGAGATCGCGCGCATCGCCGCGACCGTGAACGAGCGCACCGAGAACATCGGCGCCCGCCGCCTCCACACCGTGCTCGAGAAGCTCCTCGAGGATCTCTCCTTCGACGCCCCGGAGCGCGGCAGCCGCGAGGTCGTGATCGACGCCGCCGACGTGCGCGCCAAGCTCGACGCGATCCTCACCGACGAGGATCTCTCCCGCTACATCCTGTGATGAAAGACCGGATCGCCAAGGCCGAGGTGCTGCTGGAAGCGCTGCCGTACATGCGGCGCTTCTTCGGGAAGACGATCGTCATCAAGTACGGCGGCCACGCGATGTCGAACGACGAGCTCAAGAGCTCGTTCGCGCAGGACGTCGTACTGCTGAAGTACGTCGGCATGAATCCGATCATCGTCCACGGCGGCGGCCCGCAGATCGACGAGATGCTCGACAGGCTCGGGATTCGCTCACGCTTCGTACGCGGCATGCGCGTCACGGACGAGGAGACGATGCGCGTCGCCGAGATGGTGCTCGTCGGCAACATCAACAAGGAGATCGTCGCGCTGATGAATCGGCACGGCGGCCACGCGGTCGGCCTCTCGGGGAAAGACGACGACCTGATCGTCGCGCGCAAGATGGTAGTGCCAGGCGCTCCGAAGAACTCTCCCGAGCACGACATGGGGCTGGTCGGCGAGGTCGTCGGCGTGAATCCGAAAGTGATCGAGTCGCTCGGGGCCGGCAACTTCATTCCCGTCATCGCTCCGGTCGGCGCCGGCCTTGACGGCGAGACCTACAACATCAACGCCGATCTCGTCGCCGGCAAGATCGCGCAGGCGGTGCAAGCGGAGAAGCTGATCCTCCTCACCGATGTCGAGGGCATCAAGGACAAAGACGGCACCCTCGCCTCGACGCTCTCCGGCGAGGAGGCGCAGGAGATGATCACGAGCGGCGTCATCAGCGCCGGCATGATTCCGAAGGTCGAGTGCTGCCTCGACGCCCTCAAGAGCGGCGTCGCCAAGACTCACATCATCGACGGCCGCGTCCGCCATGCCGTGCTGCTCGAGATCTTCACGACCGAGGGCGTCGGCACCGAGGTCGTTCGCACCGCCGCCGCGAAGCGGCGTCCGACGCGGCTCCGCCAGCGGGGCTGATCGCGACCGGGTCAGACGAGCGGGTCGTGGCTGCGCAACCTCGCCGCCAGAACGCGCATGACCTCGAGTGCCGGTAACGTTCCGATGGTAGTGACAGCCGGGCAGCGTTTCGACC
>VBKW01000062.1:0-5441 GCA_005879405.1 Deltaproteobacteria bacterium | reverse complement strand
TCGACACGCACATGACCGGAGACACGATCATCGCCACGTCGGATCGCCGTTTGATGCCGACCTACGCCCGCTCGCGGGTGGCATTCGTGCGCGGCGACGGGGTGCGGCTCTGGGACGCAGACGGACGCGAGTACCTCGACTTCTTCGCGTGCCTCGCGGTCGCTAATCTCGGCCATGCGCCGCGGCCGGTCGTCGAGGCGATCGTCGCGCAGGCGAGCCGGCTGCTGCACGTCTCGAACCTGCACTACTGCGAGCCGCAAGCGCGCCTCGCCGAATTGCTGTGCACCCACTCGTTCGCCGACCGCGTCTTCTTCTGCAACAGCGGCGCCGAGGCGAACGAGGCGGCGATCAAGCTGGCGCGGCGGTGGGGGCACAGTCTCGGCGGGCGGCGCACGAAGGTCGTCACCGCGCTCGGCTCGTTCCACGGCCGGACGCTCGCGACGCTCACCGCGACCGGACAAGAGAAGGTCCGCGTCGGCTATGAGCCGCTGCCGACGGGGTTTCGCTACGTGCCGTACGACGACGTCGCGGCCCTCGAGGAAGCGCTCGACGACACGACGGCGGCGCTCATGCTCGAGCCCGTGCAGGGCGAGGGCGGCGTGGTCATTCCGCACCCGGAATACTTGACGGCGGCGCGGCGTCTCTGCGACGAGCGCGACGTGCTCCTCGTGTTCGACGAGGTGCAGACCGGCATGGGCCGCACCGGCACGCTCTTCGCGTACGAGCAGGCCGGAGTCACGCCCGACCTCATGACGCTCGCGAAAGCGCTCGCGAGCGGCGTGCCGATCGGCGCCCTACTCGCGCGCGACGACGTTGCCGCGTGCTTCGGCGCCGGCGCGCACGGCTCGACGTTCGGCGGCAACGCGCTCGCGACCGCCGCCGGCGTGGCAACGGTCGAGACGATGACCGCCGACGGGTTCCTGCCGCGCGTGCGCGAACTCGGCGCCTACTTCCTCGAGCGGCTGCAGCGGCTCGCCGCCAAGACGCGCGCAATCGAGTCGGTGCGCGGTCACGGCATGATGCTCGCGATCGTGCTGCGCGAGCCCGGCGCGGCCGTCGTCGAGCGCTGCCTCGCGCACGGCCTCGTCATCAACTGCACCGCCGACCGCGTCTTGCGCGTGTTGCCGCCGCTCGTCATTCGCGAGGCCGAGATCGATCGCGGTGTGGCGATCCTGGAAGAGGTACTGACCTCGTGACGGCCGCGGTACGCAAACGCGATCTCCTGCGGGTCACCGATCTGGCGCGCGCCGAATGCGACGCCCTCTTCACGCTCGCCGCCGAGCTGAAGGACGCCCTCCGCGCCGGCAAGCCGCGTCCGATCCTGCGGGGGAAGACGCTGGCGATGATCTTCGAGAAGCCGAGCCTGCGGACGCGGATCAGCTTCGAAACCGGCATGACGCAGCTCGGCGGCCACGCGATCTACCTCGCCCCCGCCGACATTCGTCTCGGCGAGCGCGAGACCGTCGCCGACATCGCGCGCACGTTGGCGCGCGTCGTCGACCTGATCGTCGCCCGAACGTTTCTCCACGGCGTGCTCGTCGAGCTCGCCGAGCGCGCCGACGTCCCGGTCGTGAACGGCCTCACCGACCTGCACCATCCCTGCCAGGTGCTGGCGGATCTCTTCACGTTGCGCGAGCGCCGGAAGCCGCTCGACGAGATGCGGGTCGCGTTCGTCGGCGACGGCAACAACGTCGTGCACTCCTGGCTCGAGGCGGCGACCCTCTATCGCTTCACGTTCGCCCTCGCCTGCCCGAAAGGCTACGAGCCCGATCCGGCGATTCTCGCCGAGTGCCGTGCGAAAGGGGCGACGCTCGAGATCACCCACGACGTCGGCGACGCCGTGCACAACGCCGACGTCGTCTATACGGACGTGTGGACGAGCATGGGCCAGGAGAAGGAGGCGGCGGCGCGGCGCGCGCAGTTCGCCGCGTATCAGGTGAACGAGCGGGTGATGCGCCACGCCGCGCGCGACGCGCTCGTGATGCATTGCCTGCCTGCGCACCGCGGCGAGGAGATCAGCGAGTCGGTCCTCGAGGGCCCGCAGTCGGTCGTGTTCGACCAGGCGGAGAACCGGCTGCACGTGCAGAAGGCCTTGATGGCGTGGCTGGCGCAGGAAAGCGCCCGATGAGCGCGCGGGCGACCTCGGGCGGCGCGCGTCCCGCGCCTGGCCGCGCGGCCACCTCCGGCACGCCGCGGCTCGACAAGATCGTCCTCGCCTACAGCGGCGGTCTCGACACCTCGGTGATCCTCCGCTGGCTGATCGAGGAGTACGGCTGCGAGGTCGTCGCGTTCTGCGCCGACCTCGGCCAGGGTGAGGAGCTCGATACCGTCCGCGAGCGGGCGACGGCGACCGGCGCGAGCACGGTCCGCGTCGACGACCTGCGCGAGGAGTTCGCGCGCGACTTCGTCTTCCCGATCTTGCGCGCCAACGCCGTGTACGAAGCAGGCTACCTCCTCGGCACCTCGATCGCGCGGCCGCTCATCGCCAAGCGCCAGATCGAGATCGCGCGTGAGGTGGGCGCGCCGGCGGTGGCCCACGGCGCCACCGGCAAGGGCAACGATCAAGTGCGGTTCGAGCTGACGTACTACGCGCTCGAGCCCGACATCGTCGTCGTCGCGCCGTGGCGGACGTGGGGCTTCAGCGGCCGAAGCGATCTCATCGCCTACGCCGAGCAGCACCGGATGCCGGTGCCGGTGACGCGCGAGAAACCCTACAGCAGCGACCGCAACCTCCTCCACATCAGCTACGAGGGCGGCGTCCTCGAGGATCCGTGGCAGGAGCCGTATCGCGACATGTTCGTCCTGACGGTCGCCCCCGAGGACGCGCCCGACGCGCCCGAGTACGTCGAGATCGACTACGAGGGAGGCGATCCGGTGGCCGTCAACGGCGAGCGCCTCGCACCGGCGGCGTTGCTGGGACGCCTGAACGCGATCGCCGGCCGCCACGGCGTCGGCCGCCTCGACCTCGTGGAGAATCGCTACGTCGGCATGAAGTCGCGCGGCGTCTACGAGACGCCGGGCGGCACGGTGCTGCAGGCGGCCCATCGCGCCGTCGAGTCGCTGACCCTCGACCGCGAAGTCCTGCACCTCCGCGACGCGCTCGTGCCCCGCTACGCGGAGATGGTCTACTACGGCTACTGGTTCACGCCCGAGCGCCGCATGCTGCAAGCGACGATCGACGAGGCGCAGCGGACGGTCGCGGGCACGGCGCGCCTGAAGCTCTACAAAGGCAGTGTCACGGTCGCTGGACGCCGCGCCGCGCACTCGCTCTACGACCCGTCGATCGCGACGTTCGAGGCCGGCGGGATTTACGACCAACGCGACGCCGAAGGCTTCATCCGGCTGAACGCGCTGCGGCTCCGCATCCAGGCGCTGGTTGCAAAGCGCGCCGGCTCCGGCTCATAACGCCGCTGTCGTGGCGACGCGCAAGCACAAGCTCTGGGAAGGACGGTTCGCCGCCGCGACGGCGCCCATCGTCGAGCAGTTCACGTCCTCGATCGCGCTCGACAAGCGGCTCGCGCCCTACGACATCGCGGGCTCGCTCGCGCACTGCCACATGCTGGTCGCCTGCGGCATCATTCCCGCCGTCGACGGCAAGCGCATCTGCAAGGGCCTCGCCGAGATCGAGCGCGAGATCGTCGACGGCACGTTCCGCTATGACGCCGCCGACGAGGACATCCACATGGCGATCGAGCGGCGCTTGATCGAGAAGATCGGTCCCGCGGGCGGCCGCCTCCATACCGCGCGCAGCCGCAACGACCAGGTCGCGCTCGACCTCCGCCTCTTCGTGCGCGCCGAGATCGGCATGATTCTGAAGAGCATCACCACCTTCCAGAAGGTGCTGGCGGCGACCGCGCGACGCCATGCGCAGGTCATCATGCCCGGCTACACGCACTTGCAGCGCGCGCAGCCGGTGCTGTTCGCGCACCATCTCCTCGCGTACCACGAGAAGCTCGAGCGCGACGGCGAGCGCTTCTCCGACTGCCGCCGCCGTGCCGACGTCATGCCGCTCGGCTCAGGCGCGCTCGCGGGGACGACGTTCCCGATCGACCCCGACCAGGTCGCGCGCGAGCTGCGCTTCGCCCGCGTCGCGACGAACAGCATCGACGCCGTCTCCGAGCGCGACTTCATCGTCGAGTTCCTCGCCGCCTCCGCGATGCTCGCGACGCATCTCTCGCGCCTCGCCGAGGAGATCATTCTCTGGTCGTCGACGGAGTTCGGCTTCGTCTCGCTGCCGGACGAGTTCGCGACCGGCAGCTCGATCATGCCGCAGAAGAAGAATCCCGACGTCGCCGAGCTGGTACGCGGCAAGACGGGGCGCGTCTACGGGAACCTCGTGGCGATGCTGACGATCCTGAAGGGCCTGCCGCTCGCGTACAATCGCGACCTGCAGGAGGACAAGGTACCGCTCTTCGACACCGCCGACACGGTGAAGGGCTGTCTCGCGGTGATGACGGCGATGATCCCGCGCCTCGTCATTCACGCCGACCGCATGCGCGAGGCGACGAGCGACGGCTTTCTCGTGGCGACCGACGTCGCCGACTATCTCGTCACGAAAGGCGTGCCGTTCCGCGAGGCGCACCACGTCGTCGGCCAAGCGGTACGGCGCTGCATCGACAGCCGCCGCCGGCTCGAGGATCTGACGCTCAAGGAATGGCGCGAGCTCTCGCCGGCGTTCGGCGCGGACGTGCGCGAATGGCTGTCGATCGACGCCGCGATCGCGCGCCGCACCGCCGGCAGCGGCACCGCGCCCGCGAACGTCGCCCGCCGGCTGCGGCGGCTCTAGGGCGAACGTGGCGGCGGCGGAGGGCGAGGCGCCCCACGCGCGCGCGTCGCGGTCGGCTCTGCCACCCGCGCGGACGGCGCCCGTCCTGGTCGCCGCGCTGACCGGCGCGGCCCTCACCGCAGCCACCGCGCTCGCCCTGATCGCGTGCACCGTTCCGTGCGCCGGCTGCGCCCGCAAGACCGACGTCAAGCCACCGCAGCTGGTCGCGCCACACATCGTCACCGAGGTGTCGCTCACGACACTTCCCGACGGTGTCTCCGTCCGTTGGACCCGGCCGACGAAGTACGTCGACGGCACGAACATGGAGGACCTCGGCGGGTTCGTCGTCGAGCGCTCGCGGAACAACGAGCAGTTCGCCGAGCTCGCCCGCGTTCCGGTCACGGATCAGGGCCGGTTCCAGAAGGTGACACGCTTCGATTACGTCGACAAGCAGATGCTGCGCGGCACGACGTACCACTACCGAATCGTGGCGTTCACGACCGACGGGTACTATAGTGCGCCGTCCGGCCCGGCGACGATCACGTGGGATCCACAAGCCTCACCGTCGCCGAGCACGACGCCCGCCGCGAGCGCGTCGCCGCGGCCGCACCGGCGTACGAAGAAGGCATCCTGAGCGTGTTCAGCGAACGAGACGACGGGCAGCTCTACTGCGACG
>VBKW01000374.1 GCA_005879405.1 Deltaproteobacteria bacterium | reverse complement strand
GCGGCAAGCGCGTACGGCCGATCCTCACGCTCATGGCGTGCGAGGCGAGCGGCGGCGAGCCGCAGCGGGCACTGCCGTTCGCGTGCGCGCTCGAGCTCATTCACACCTACTCGCTCGTGCACGACGATCTGCCCGCCATGGACGACGACGAGCTCCGACGTGGCCGCGCGACTGTCCACGTCGCGTTCGACGAGGCGCACGCGATCTTGACCGGCGACGCGCTCCTCACCGAGGCCTTCGCGCTCGCCGCGGACGGCGCGGCGACGGCCGGCGTCGAGCCCGGGCGCGCGCTCGCGATCGTCGCCGTGATCGCGCGCGCCGCGGGTGCCGGCGGGATGGTGGGCGGACAGGTCGCGGATCTCGAAGGCGAAGGCCGGCGTGCCGACCTCGCCCTCGTCGAGTCGATCCATCGCCGCAAGACGGCGGCGCTCATCGCCGCCGCCGTCGAAGCGGGCGCCCTCGCCGGCGGCGCAGAAGATGCCGCGCTCCAGGCGCTGCGCGACTACGGCGGCGCACTCGGCCTCGCGTTCCAAGTCGCCGACGATCTGCTGGACGCGACCGCCTCGACCGCGGTCACCGGCAAGCGCGAGGGCGGCGACGCCGCACGCGGCAAGGCGACGTACCCCGCGGTGCTCGGGATCGAGGGCGCGCGCGGCGTCGCGCGCGCGCTGCTGGCGCGCTGTCGCACCGCCCTGGCGCCGCTCGGCACGCGCGGGGAGCCGCTCGCGGCGCTCGCGACTTTCATCGTGGAGCGCGCCGCCGGACGCTGACCCGCGCGGCCGCGAGCACGATGGCGACGGCGCGGACCGAGCGGGTCGACAAGCTGCTCGTCGATCGCGGCCTCGTCGAGTCGCGCGAGCGCGCGCAGCGTCTCGTCATGGCGGGGCTGGTCTTCGCCGGCACCGCACGCGTCGAGAAGCCGGGTGCACGGGTGCGCTGCGACGTCGTGCTCGAGGTGCGGGGCGAGGACCATCCGTACGTGAGCCGCGGCGGCGTGAAGCTGGCGTCGGTGCTCGACGCGCTTGCGCTCGACGTCCGCGACGCTGTCGTGCTCGACGTCGGCGCGTCGACCGGCGGCTTCACCGATTGCGCCCTGCAGCGCGGCGCCCGTCGCGTTTACGCCGTCGACGTCGGCTACGGACAGCTGGCGTGGAAGCTGCGCGAAGATCCCCGCGTCGTGAGTCTCGAGCGTACCAACGTCCGCCACCTCCGGCGCGAGCAAATCCCCGAGCCCGTCGACCTCGCGACGATCGACGCCTCCTTCATCTCGCTTCGTCTCGTCCTTCCCGCCGTGCAGCGACCGCTCGGTCCTGGACGCACGATCATCGCCCTCGTGAAGCCGCAGTTCGAGGTCGGTCGCGGCAACGTCGGGAAAGGCGGCGTCGTCCGCGACCCTGCTCAGCACGCGCAGGTTCTCGATGATCTGGAGGCGTTCGCGACCGCGCAGGGGCTCACGGTCCGGGCGCGGCACGAATCGCCGATTCAAGGCCCGGCCGGAAACCGCGAGTTCTTCCTCGTTCTGGCCACGCTGCCGACCCCTTCGGCGGAGGAGTAACGCCGCGGCGGCGTCGCGAGTGCCGCCCATGCGCCGCGGCGGCGTCGCGAGTACGCCGTCAGCCGGGCGCGACGCCGCGGCGCTCGGCGTCGATGCGCCTTACGTGCTCGGTCACGACGTCCGGCGGGCACGCCGCGATGAACCAACGGCACGCGAACCACAGCACCGCGGCGTCATCGGCGAAGCCGAACGGCGGGAACCAGAAGTCGGGAATCAAATCGATCGGCGAGATCACGTAGACGACGGCGGCGGTCAGCCCCGCCTTCGCGGCGAGCGGCACGCGGCGATCGCGGTAGAGCCGCCAGTAGAGACGAATGAAGCTCGGCAGGTGCCACAGCACGCGCAGCGTCTGGATGCCGGCGCGCAGACGCGAGCCGGGGCGCGGAGGGTCGGGCCTCAATCCTCGGCGTGCGGATCGCTGCGCGTGATGAGATCGCTGATGACGCGACCGAGCGCTGCATCCTCGTGGGCGAGGCGGTCGAAGAGGGCGGCGGTCTCCGCGTCGTCGACGTCCCAACGCAGCGACAGCTCGCGGTAGCGGCTGCTCTTCGCGCGAATGTCCTCGAGGTCGAAGGTGAGGCGCTGCCAGTAGTTGTGGCCGCCGCGCGGCGCGCCGGGCTCGCCGCTCGGGGGAACGGCGCCCAGGTGCTCGATGTGCTGGCGGACGGCGGCGGCGTGGGCGTCCTCGCGCTCGGCGAGCCCGAGGAGCGTCGCCGCGTGATCGGGGTAGGGAGCGCGCTCGGCGTGGACGCGCAGCTGCAGCGCGACCCGCAGCTCCTCGCGATGGGCGTTGGCCAGGTCGACGAGGATGCGGCGCTTGGCTCCGCCGCCGAGCTCACGCATGCGTTGCCAGAGCCCCACGGTCGCTCCCGTTATCGGCGTCGGTTCGGGGTGTCAAGGTGAAGACCGCGCAGCCGCGGTTTTCTTCCGCCGGAGTTTCGGATACATTTCGAGGACCCCCGGCGCCACGTCGCGCCGCAATTGGAGGACGTCGGAATGGCACGAATCACCGTCGAGGATTGTCTCGAGAACGTCGATAATCGCTTCCAGCTGGTGCTGCTCGCAGCGAAGCGCGCGAAGCAGCTCCTCAAAGGATCCCGACCCCTCCTCGATTCGGAGAACAAAGAGGTCGTCACCGCGCTCCGAGAGATCGCGGAGAACAAGGTGAAGCTCGCGGCGGCCGAGGCGCCGACGGTGACGGGGGAGCCGACGACCTGAGCGCCGGGTCGGCGGCTATGACGCGTCCCGGCCGCACGCCGGGCTGATTGGCGCGGCGCCACGATGGCGAAACGCGACCTCTACGCCGACCTCGGCGTGAAACGCACGGCGTCCGCCGAGGAGATCAAGAAGGCTTACCGGAAGCTGGCGCGGAAGTACCACCCCGACGTCAATCCCGGGAACCGCGAGGCCGAAGAGAAGTTCAAGCGGGTATCGTTCGCCTACGACGCCCTGTCCGATCCGGCGAAGCGCAAGACCTACGACGAGTTCGGGATGGACGGGCTACAAAGCGGCTTCGACGCCGAGCGCGCCCGCGAGTTCAAGCGCGCGCAGAGCGCATACGGCGGCGGTTTCGGCGGCGGCGTCGGACGCGGCACGGGCGAGGCGGCCGGCGGCGACGCGGGCGGGTTCGGCGGCCGGTACTCGAGCTTCGAGGACATCTTCGGCGATCTCTTCGGCGGCCGCGGCGCGGAGTTCACCGGCGCCGAGCCGGCGCAGCGCGGCCCCGACCTCGAATCGACGCTCGAGATCGATCTCTTGAGCGCGATCCGCGGCACAACCGCGACGATCTCGCTCACGAAACCGGTCGAATGCCCGACGTGTCACGGCTCCGGTACGGAAGGCGGCGGGGAGACGTGCCCCGAGTGCAACGGCACCGGGCAGACGAAGGTCGGCACCGGGCCGCTCTCGTTCAATCGCCGCTGCCCGCGCTGCAACGGAACGGGACGCATCAACCAGCGGGCGTGTCCCCAATGCCACGGCGCCGGCCGCGTCGAGAAGGTGGAGAAGCTGAACGTGAAAATTCCGCCGGGCGTCGACGACGGCTCGCGCGTTCGTCTCGCCGGCAAGGGCGGTGCCGGGATCGGCGGCGCCCCTGCGGGCGACCTCTACATCGTGACGCGCGTCCGGCCGCACCCGCGTCTCGAGCGACGTGGCCGCGATCTCTACCTGCAAGTGCCGGTGACCGTGGGCGAGGCGATCCACGGCGCGACGATCGACGTGCCGACGCCCGACGGCACCGTCAAGCTGAAGGTTCCCCCGGGGAGCCAGAGCGGCAGCAAGCTGCGCCTCCGCGGCAAGGGCGTCCCGGACATGAAGGGCTCGGGACGCGGCGATCTCTACGTCGTGCTGATGGTGCAGGTGCCGACGGACGGCGACGCGCGCGTCCGCGAGGCGGTGTCAGTGCTCGAGGACAGCTACGGTCGGAATCCGCGCGCCGATTTGAGGTTGTGACATGGCCCACCATCGATACCTGACGCTCCCGGAAGCCGCCGCCGAGATGGGGCTCTCGATCGCCTACCTCGAGATGCTCGAGCGCGAGGGGATGATCGCCGTCAAGCGCACGCTCGACGACGTCGCGGTCATCTCGTCGGCGGACCTCGAGCGCGCCCGTGTGAGCGCGCTCCTCACCGAGGAGCTGGAGGTGAATCTCGCCGGCGCCGAGGTGATCCTGCGGATGCGCGACGACATGATCGCGATGCAGCGGCAGTTCGACGAGATCCTGAGCGACCTCGTCGACACGCTGAAGCGCGGTCTCGCGGCGCCGCCGGCAGAGGAGCGATGAGCGA
>VBKW01000054.1 GCA_005879405.1 Deltaproteobacteria bacterium | reverse complement strand
CGACGACGACGACGCGCCCGGGCGGCCAGTAGAAGACCGGCAAGCGCTGGTAGACGACGGCGGCGCCGTAGAGCCCGACGATCGCCGCGAAGAGGAGAATGCCCCAGCGCGGGAACGGCCCGAGGAGCGTCGGCAGGAGCGGCACCAGGAGCGCGATCCCGGCGGCGATCCAGAACCCGTCGTCGGCGGGCGCGCGCCACAGAATCCCGAGCGCCATCGCGAGCGCGAGGAGACTCGCGTAGAGCGACGGCAGGTAATGATACTGAAAGAGCGTCCGGCCGATCCACGACCACACGACGTAGTGCAGGATGAACGCGGTCACGAGGAAGACGCTCGGCAGGTGGCGCTCGCGAATGCCGCGCGCGAGCGCGATCAAGATCGCCGCGAAGCCGCCCCACCAGAGCAGCGGATTGCCCCCGCCCCACACGCCGACGACGTGCGACGAGTCACCCGGCACGTCCTTGAAGTGGTACCAAACCGGTCGCAGCAAGAACGGCCAGGTGTACCATTTCGACGAGTACGGGTGCGTCGCGCTCGCGACCGCCGCCTCGTAGCCGACGACGTCCTTGAAGTATTTCGGGATGTCCCAGACGCTGTGCCACCAGCCGAGGTAGTAGTTCGGCAGATACACCGCGAGATACGTCGCCGTCGCGGCGCTGGTGACGAGCACCGTCGGCGCGAGGCCGCGCCGCCACGGCTGCCGCGCGTGGTGCGCCCGCTCGGCGCGCCACGAGAGCACGGAGAGAAAGATCACGACCGTGAGCCACGTGAACGCCGGGATGAAGAGCTTGGACGCGAGGTTCAGCCCGAGCGCGATCCCGAGCCCGACCAGGATCCCCGGCTGGCGCCGCTCGGGCGGCGTCCGCAGGTACTCGAAGAGCAGGAGATATGAGATCGCCCCGAACGTCACGTACCAGATGTCGATCACGGCGGTGCGCGAGTCGACGATGAACAGACCGTCGAACGCCACCGCCGCCGCCGCGATGAACGCGGCGAGACCGTCGCCGAGGAGCTTCCGTCCCGTGAGATACGCGACGCCGACGATCAGGGTGCCGCAGATCGCGTTCATGACGCGGTAGCCGCTCGCCTCGCCGCCGAAGAGCGCGACGCTGGCGCCGATCGCGAGCTTCGCGAGCGGCGGGTGCGGATCCATGAACTCCTTGCCGCGCAGATAGTTCTTGCCCTGCTCGACGAAGTAGACCTCGTCGAAGACGAGCTCGTTCGGCTGCCCGAGGTGCCAGAACCGCAATCCGGCGGCGACGACGACGAGCGCCAGCGCCAATGCCCAATCACGACGGGTGAGGCGATATCGCGGCGACCCCGCCTCGATCTCCCACAGCGCCGGCTTCGGCTTCTCCGCGGGCGCGGGCGCCGAGGGCGGCGCCGGAGCGCGCGCGCCCTTCCCCTTCCCTCGCGCCATCGCCGCCGCGGGGCGGCGCGCGGCCTCCTTCGCCGGTGTCGCCGGACGGCGCGCCGGCTCCGCGACCGGTCGTGAGCGCTCGACGTCGACGGCGGGGCTCGGCATCTCTTCGCTCTCGGCGAGCTCCTCGTCGAGCTCGGCAATCGGCAGCGGCTCAGGCGCGCTGTGCGCGAGCGCGACGCCCTCGAACAACGCCAGGCCGAGCAGCACCACGTTCACCATCGATACGGAGACGGCGAGCGGATCGTACTTCTCGAGGAACTTGCCGGCGTTCAGCGCGACCAGGATGTACCAGAGGTTCAGATAGTACGTGACGGTGAGACCGCCGAAGAGCGCCCAGAGCCGCGGCCGTCGCGGCAAGAGCAGCGTCAGGAAGAGAAGACAGGGAAACAGGTAGCGCTCGTGCATGCGCGTCGAGAACATGAAGAAGCCGAACGGCAGGAGAAAGCAGAGGTACAGATACATCTCGGCGTCGCGACGGCGCGAGATCAGATACGCGATGAAGCCGAAGAAGAGCAGCACGAGGAGAAGCGCCCAGCTCTGATACGACATGAAGAGGAGGATGCCGCTGTCCGACTGCCGCAGGCCGCCGAGCAGCGCCATCGCGTTGAAGGCGTTGACCGAGGTCTCGGCGTAGTACGCCGCCGTCTTCGAGTAGAGCGTGTAGAGCCCGAGCGGCTCCATGAACGGCAGCGTCAAGAGCGCCGCGACGCCGAGACCGCTCGCGGCGGCGACGAGCGGCCGCTCCGGACGGTCCCAATTGCCGGGGTTCGACGCGAGGAGCGGCATGAAGATCAGCGCTTGCGGCTTCGTCAGCGCCGCGACCACGACCAGCGCCCACGCGAACGCGATCCGGCGTTGCAGCAGCAGGAGGACGCCGAGGAAGAGCTCGAGAGTGAAGAACGAGTCGGTTTGCCCCCAGATCGCCGAGTTGAAGATGACCGCGGGGTTGAACGTGTACGCGAGGACGACGATCCACGTGAGCCGCTTCTCGACGCGCGGCCGCAGCAGCACGTAGAGCAGCCAGCTCGTGACGAGGTCGGCGAGGATCGACGGCATCTTCACGATGATCGTCGAGAGGGCGCCGGCGGTGTTGATCTGCAGACCCTTGTAGATGCTGCCGAGGAGCCACAGCACGTACATGTAGCCGGGCGGATAATCGGCGAAGTAGTTGGGGGCGTAGAAGTCCGCCGGGCCGCCGTCGGCGAGGCGGAGCGCCCACGCCTTGTACGTGCCGAGGTCGACGCCGAAGCCGAAATGGGGCGCCGCCACGATCTTGGCGATCATGATGACGACGAGGATGCCGGCGAGCGCGAGTTTCTCGCTCGTCGATCCCCGATCCTCACCGCCCGGCGGCTGACGGAGGTAGTACCACAGCGCACCGGTGATGAGGCTCAGAAGGAGAATCAAGGCCCAGAGGCCGAGCGGCGCGATCCCGCCCGTACGCTCCGCCGGCTGATAGACGTTTTTCGCGTTCGGCGCCGGGCCGGAGACCGGCTCCGCGGCGACGTCGGCGAACCAGGCCTCGCCGGTGTTGAGGCTGCTGTAGCCGCCGAGACGGAGCGCGAGCTGGATACGGTCCTGCCATTTCTCCGTCTTCACCCACAGCTCGACCGACTGCCAGTCGGAGTGCGTGCCCTTGACGTCCTCGCTGTTCTGGAATCCCTCCATCAAGGAGAGATAGGCGCCGATCGCCGCTTGCCCGACGTTCTCGGTGCGGATCTTGCCGGTGATGTGGTACCAGCTCTGCTCGCGGACGTGCAGATCCTGCACGAACCGCGCGTCGTTCGGCTTGGCGTTCTTGATGCCGGCCTGGCCGGGCTGGTCGCCGCTCGGCGCGCGCCACATGAACTCGGTCGCGCCCGCCGATTGATCCCACTTGTCGGTGCGCCACTCCTCGGGCGCGTTGCCGCCCCCGCGTGCGAGATCACCGTTTTGGACGAAGTTCTCGGCCGAAACAGGCGAGGACGCGAGGACCGGAAGCAGGATCAGTACGGCGAGCGCTGCGCGGGACCAGCGCCGCGGCGACGCGTGTCTCATCGTCGCTACCATCCCCGAATCGAGCACATGCGCAGCGTGTCTAAAGCACATGGCTCCGCCGATTGAAAGTCAGAGCGGACGTCGCCGCGCACAGCGTCACAGCCGCCCGTCTGGATGCGAATAGTATGTGGTCGGACGTTGCGCGTCGCCTTGACTGGAAACGTGGACGGGACGGATAGTCAATCCGTTCGGGCATTTCTTGACACTGAAAAGAACCGTTTGATACGACCCCGCGCAACCATTTCGAAGGCAGCTCAAGGAGGAGACCGCCATGATGTGGAAGTCAGCATGTAGCGCGCTCGTGCTCGTCGCGGCGCTTACCATTGCCGGGTGCGGAGCAGACAACAGTTGCAACTGCAGCAACGTCCCCGGCAAGACATCGACACCGGCTGGCTCGACGCCCCGCCCGACGACCACACCAGGCGGCCTTCCCACAGTGACCGGCGGCTCTCCGGTCCCGACATTGACTGGCGGCAGTCCAGGCCCGACGAGCGGCTCGCCTGTTCCGACCCCGACGGGCAGCGGCGTTGGCTGCGAAGGCAGTCAACTCACGCTGACGGTCACGAGCCAGGACGGTTCCGAGCTCGACACCGGCTGGACGGGTATCGCCCACAAGTCGGTCGCGATCTCCCAGTCGAC
>VBKW01000373.1 GCA_005879405.1 Deltaproteobacteria bacterium | reverse complement strand
GCGGTCGGACGCGGCGCCGCGTTCGTGGCTCGGGCCGACGTCGTGTCGCGCCGCTCGAGGTACGCGAGGACATCCTCTTTGAGAAGTCGTCCGCCTTTCCCCGACGCCGCGATCGCTGCCGGGTCGAGCTCGTGCTCCTCGATCAGCTTTCGCACCGCGGGGCTGAGCGGCCCGACGCCGCGAGCGGTCGCGACCGCATCCTGCTCGGACGCGCCCTCGAGATTCGGCGTCGCGACCGGTCCCGGTCCCGGCGACGGCAGCGGCGCCGCCGGGCGCGCCGGCGCCGCCGACGGGCTCTCGCCGCCGTCGACGTCCGTCGCCAGGCGGACACGCGGCGCCGGCGTACTGAGGCCGTCGTCGATGCTGCCGACGACGTCGCCGACGTTCACAGTGTCGCCTTCCTGACGCAGCACGTGCAGTGTTCCGGCGCTCTCGGCGGCGATCTCCATCGTCGCTTTGTCGGTCTCGAGCTCGAGGAGGACGTCGTCTTTAGCGACGGTCTCGCCGTCGCGCTTCGCCCAACGGACGATGACGCCCTCGGTCACTGACTCGCCCAACGGGGGAATGCGGACCTCGACTGCCATGCGCCTCAGCGCTCGCCCGCGCTCACCGCACGGCCGCGCTCGACGCCTCGCCGGCGTGCTCGCGGGCGAACGCGCGATTGACGATGTCCGCTTCCTCGGCCTGGTGCATCTTGTACGAGCCGGTCGCGGGGCTCGCCGCCTCCGGGCGCCCGACGTAGTTGAGCGCATGCGACGGCGGCAGAATGCGCCGCAACCGGTGGTACATGAAATGCCACGCGCCCATGTTCCACGGCTCCTCCTGCACCCAATACACCTGCTGCACGTTCGGATATGCGGCGATGATCGCCTCGATCTCGCGCTGCGGAAACGGGTAGAGCTGTTCGACGCGAATGATCGCCGTCGTGCCGACGCCGCGGTCGCGACGCCCGTCGAGGAGCGCGTAGTAGACCTTGCCGCTGCAGAGGAGGAGCCGGGTGACGTGCTGCGGGTCGACACGGACGCCCGCCTCGGGTGCGCCCGCGACGGCGACGTCGTCCAGCACCGGCTGGAACGTCCCGCTCGTCAGCTCGGCGGAGGTCGACACGGCGAGCTTGTGCCGCAGCAGACTCTTCGGGCTCATGATGACGAGCGGCTTGCGGAACGGCCGATGCATCTGGCGGCGTAGCGCGTGGAAGTACTGCGCGGGCGTCGTCAGGTTGCACACCTGCATGTTGTCCTCGGCGCAGAGCTGGAGATAGCGCTCGAGGCGTGCGCTCGAGTGCTCCGGTCCCTGCCCTTCGTAGCCGTGCGGCAGCAGCATCACGAGGCCGCTCATCCGCTGCCACTTCGATTCCGACGAGGCGATGAACTGATCGATGACCACCTGCGCGCCGTTCGCGAAGTCGCCGAACTGCGCCTCCCAGATGACGAGCTTCCACGGGTCGGCGGAGCTGAAGCCGAACTCGAATCCGAGGACGGCCCACTCCGAGAGCATGCTGTCGAGAATCTGGAACCGTCCCTGCCCTTCGCGAATGTTGTCGAGCGGCACGTAGCGCTCGCCGTTCTTCGTGTCGTGGAGCACGGCGTGACGATGGCTGAACGTGCCGCGGCCGGTGTCCTGCCCGGTCATCCGCACCGTCGTCCCCTCGAGGACGAGCGTTCCGATCGCCAGCGCCTCGGCGCAGCCCCAATCGATCTTGCCGCCCTCGCGGACCGCCGCCGCGCGCGCTTCCATGAGGCGCGCCGCGCGCGGATGCGGCGTGAACGCCGTCGGCAGACGGACGAGCGCGGCGGCGATCTCGTCGAGCGTCCCCTGCGAGACCGCCGTCTGCGCGCTCCAGTCGGTTCCCGCCCACCCGAGGCCCTTCCACAGCCCGCCGAACGCGAAGACCGGCAGACGCGGCATGAAGTCGCGCGCGTACCCTTGCGCGTCGTCGAGGAGCTCGCGGAACTCACCTGCCTTACGCTCGGCTTCTTGCGGCGCGAGCACGCCCTCGGCGGCGAGCCGCTCGCGGTACTGGGTGAGCGGCGCCGGGTGCTGCGCGATCTTCTGGTACATGACCGGCTGCGTGAAGGTGGGGTCGTCGAGCTCGTTGTGGCCGTGCTTGCGGTAGCAGACGAGGTCGATGATGACGTCCTTCTTGAAGCGCTGGCGAAACCCGATCGCGAGGCGCGCCGCCTGCACCGCTGCCTCCGGGTCGTCGCCGTTCACGTGGAAGACGGGGGCCTGGATGATCTTCGCGACGTCGCTCGGATACGGCGTGAAGCGGAACGCATCCGGCGACGTCGTGAAGCCGATCTGGTTGTTGACGATGACGTGGATCGTGCCGCCGGTGCGGTAGCCGGCGAGCTCCGAGAGCCACAGCGTCTCGGCGACGACACCCTGACCGGTAAACGCGGCATCGCCGTGCATCAGCACCGGCACGACGCGCTCGCGCTGCCGGTCGCCGTAGCGGTTCTGCTTCGCCCGCACCATGCCCTCGATGACCGGATCGACCGCCTCGAGGTGGCTCGGGTTCGGGCTGAGCGAGAGGTGGACCCGCCGCCCCGAGCGCGTCATCTGATCGCGCGAGTAGCCGAGGTGGTACTTCACGTCGCCGTCGCCCATCGATTCGCGCGCGAGGAAGCTGCCTTCGAACTCGGCGAGGACCATCTCGTAGGGCTTGCGCAGGACGTTGGCGAGGACGTTCAGGCGGCCGCGATGCGGCATGCCGATCACCATCTCCTCGGCGCCGAGCGCGCCGGCGTCTTCCACCAACACGTCGAGGAGTGGGATCAGCGACTCGGCGCCCTCGAGCGAGAAGCGCTTCGCCGTCGGGTAGCGCGTCTGCAAAAACTGCTCGAAATTCTCCGCGACCATCAAACGCTCGAAGATGCGGATGCGGTCCTCGCGCTCGAGGGCGGGACGGTTGGACGTCGGCTCCATCCGCTCCTGCAGCCAGAGACGCTGATCGCGATCCTGGATGTGCAGGTACTCGACGCCGAGCGTGCGGCAGTACGTCTCCTGCAGGCGGGCGATGAGATCGCGCAGCGTCGCCGTCGCGCATCCTTGGAAGCTGCCGCACTCGATCACGCGATCCATGTCGCGTTCGCCGAAGCCGAACTCCGACGGCTCGAGGAGCGGGTGGCCGGCGGGCTTCGGCGCCAGCGGATTCAGGTGCGCGACGAGGTGGCCGAGCTCGCGGTAGGAGTGGACGAGATCGAAGACGCCGATGACCGGTTCGGCCGGCGGTGCCGGCGCCGCCTCGACGGCGCGCACCACGTCGCCGTTCGCGGCGGCGACGCCGCTCGCGCCGTTGCCGTTCGCGGCGAGCTCGAAGCCGGCGAAGAAGAGCGCCCAGTTCTCGTCGACCGAGCTCGGATCCTCGCGATAGCGGCGATACTGTTCGTCGACGTACTCCGCGTTGGCGCGCGTGACGAGATCCAAGCTCCGCATTCGTTCCTTTTAGCCTCTCGGCGCCGTGCCCGCCACCGCCCAACGATCGCCGCTCTGTCGGGCGCCGCTCATCTGGTAGAGTGAGACGCCATGGCGCGAGCGCAGCGCAGCGACGTCGTCGCGATGATCCTCGCCGGCGGCGAGGGGAAGCGCCTCTACCCGCTCACGCGCGACCGCGCGAAGCCCGCGGTGCCGTTCGGCGGCCGCTACCGCATCATCGACTTCGTCCTCTCGAACTTCGTGAACTCCGGGATCTTCAAGATCAGCGTCCTCACCCAGTACAAGTCCGGGTCGCTGATGCAGCATCTGGCGCGCGGCTGGCAGCTGGCGCCGCAGATGGGGCACTACGTCGCGCCGGTGCCGGCGACGATGAACGTCGGACGGCAGTGGTTCCGCGGCAGCGCCGACGCGGTCTTCCAAAATCTCGACGTGGTCGCGAACGAGCGTCCGGCGTACGTCTGCGTGTTCAGCGCCGATCACATCTATCAGATGGACGTCGGCCAGATGCTGGAGTTCCACAGCGAGCGCCGCGCCGACGCGACGGTCGCCGCGATCCCCGTGCCGGCGGCGCAGACGGAGCAGTTCGGCATCGTCGACGTCGACGACGAGCGGCGCGTGACCGCGTTTCGCGAGAAGCGCGCCCCCGCTTCCGACGCGAGCGGCACCGTGCCCGCGTCGATGGGTCTCTACGTGTTCACCACCGACGTCCTCGTGCGCGCGATCGTCGAGGACTCCGAGCGCACCGACTCGACGCACGACTTCGGCAACGACATCTTGCCGCGTCTGGTCGAGACATCGCGCGTCTTCGCCTACGACTTCTCGACCAACGAGATCCCCAACATGAACGAGCAGCAGCGCGGCTACTGGCGTGACGTCGGTACGATCGACGCCTACTGGCAGACCTCCGAGGATCTGATCTCGATCACGCCGATTCTCAACCTCTACAACCCGGCGTGGCCGATGATCTCCGCCTTCTATCCGAACCCGCCCGCCAAGTTCGTCTTCTCCGATCCGGACCACAATCGCGTCGGGCTCGCGACCAACTCGATGGTATCGGAGGGCTGCATCATCAGCGGCGGCCACGTCGACCGCTCGATCCTCGGCCCGCGCGTCCGCGTCAACAGCTTCTCGATGGTGAGCGAGTCGATCCTCTTCGACGGCGTCGAGGTCGGTCGCCACGCGCGCATCAAGCGCGCGATCGTCGACAAGGGCGTGCTCATCCCCCCCGGCACGACGATCGGCTACGACGACACGGAAGATCGTCGGCGCTTCACGGTCTCCGAAGGCGGGGTCGTCGTCATTCCCAAGGACATGGTCCTCTAGCGCGCCCGCCCGCTTGAAGAGGCATCCGGCGGGCCGCACAGCGCAGGCGTCCGCACGTCCGCACCCGGGCGCATGCGGACGTCGGCGGCCGCGCACACGGGTCGCCAGGCTTTGCAAATTCTACGTCCCCGCGCACCCCGTTCCCGCGTCCGTGCCCCCACCCGCGCCCGCGCACGACCGACGACGTTCAGCGCGCCGCGCGCTCCGCATCATGCCCGCAGGAGTGACGATCCCGCCCTCGATCGCTGCGGGTGAATGTCGTCACGGCCGACGCGATCGCGGGGTGGGTGCCGACCGTCGTAACGGCGGTGCGGACGCTCGATCGGCGGCGCGTCCGAACGGACCTCGCGCGCGCTTCGCGCCGCGGGCGTGCGACGAGTGCGACGTCAGCGAAAGCGCTCGACGACAGACGGCTCGTGTCGCGCGCGGAACCGGGGTGCGCGCGACGTAGAATTTGCAAAGCGCGGCAACCCGCGTGCACGGGCGGCGACGTCCGCATGCGCACACGACCGTCGATCGCGAGCTACTTGCTGCAGCGGCCGAGCACGAAGCGGCCGCGCGACGCCGTCGACGCGGCGAACGCCGCCGCGCTGCGTGACGCGGTCGCGGCCTTGGCGAATCCCGGCGAGTCGATCGTCGCCGGTGGGCTCGTGTCCTTCAGCCCACCGCAAGCGAGCGCGAGCCGCTGTACGCCCTTCCAGAGCATCCGCGTTCCGATCGGGACTCGGCTGCTGCAGACGCGGGCCACGACGGTCGCCGGCGAGCAGGACACGGATCTCCTATTGCTGCGCTGCCTCCGCCCTCCGCGCGTACCCTGATTCCACCCTTCGGCGCCGCGCCCAGCGAAGACGGGCGTAGGGCGCTCGTCGCAGCCGAGCCGTCGCGTCGCGGGCTCTCGGCGCTCGTCTCAGCCGAGCAGTCGTCGCGTCGCGAGATCGGCGCCCGCACGGAGCGCCGCGAGCTTCTCCCAGACCACCTCCTCCGCGACCTCGCCGAGACCGGCGGCAGTCGCGAAGCCGCAGTCGGTGCCCGCGAGCACGCGATGCGGGTCGCCGACGGCGCGCGCGGCGAGCTCGATGCGGTCGGCGACGACCTCCGGGTGCTCGACGTAGTTCGTCGTGGTG
>VBKW01000372.1 GCA_005879405.1 Deltaproteobacteria bacterium | reverse complement strand
AGCGCAAGTTTCCGAATCGAAGCCGTGCGATTCAAGAAGCGGTCCGTGACAAACTCGACCGGCTCGAGCGCGGCCGGCTCGCGCGTGAGTGCGCGAAGCTGAGCAAGTCCGCCGAACGAAAGATGGCCGAGGAAGGGTTGGCCGAGGATCTCGACGAATGGCCCGAGTTCTGAGGGGCGACATCGTTTGGGCCAACCTGAACCCCGCCGTCGGGCGTGAGCAAGCGGGCCGGCGCCCCGTCGTCATCCTCAGCGCCGACGTATTCAACGAGCATTCCGGCACCGTCATCGCCATGGCGTTGACCAGCCAGCCGCAGCGGGCCGGCTTTCCCCTCGTCCTGGAGCTTGCGTCGGCCGACCTGAGGGAACGGGCGTGGGTCAAGATCAGCCAAATCCGTACGCTGTCCACTCGGCAGCTCGGTAAACGGATCGGCCGCGTTTCGGCCGAGGAGATCGAGCACCTCGTCGAAGGTCTCAACGAAATAGTTGCGGGGTAACGTCCCCGCCATTGCGCAGCGCGCGCGCGACGTTCCATGCGGCGAGGGACTCTCCGCCCTCCGTTCTACTTCGACCCGGAGCAGTCATCGTATTGCTCACCGACGAGCCGCAACAACGGCGGCCCATCCCCACGCACGCCGAGCTCCCACCAAATCCCCGCGGGCGCCTTGCCCCGCGCCCGCACCCACCCATCATGAATTCCGTGCAGATGATGCCCCGCGCACAACGTGAGGCGATTGGTGCGCGCGTTGGTGCCGCCGCGCGAGCGGAAGATTATGTGATGGTCTTGGAGATTTCGCCGCGAGTTGCACGCCGGCACCGAACAGCGCCAGCCGTCACGCGCAAAGACCGGGTCGCGGTGGCGCGGGAGGCGTTGCCATTCGCCCTTCACGTGCGCGAGGAGGTCGACGAGGCCTGTCCATGCTGGTGTCAGCGGCGGGTGGAACGCGGCGATGGCGGCGCGGAGCAGCGCGACGACGGTTGCGGGGCCGCGGACGATGATTTCCGCGGTGAGCTCTTCATCGAGGGGCGCACGCATTTGCCGCGGCGAGACGACGAGCGGCACGCCGTGAGTTGGCGGCGCGACGGCGATGGGCGACGGGGCGGCGTCGCGGACGTCGAGGGCCCACGCGACCTCGTCGGCGAGGCGGCGTAGGGTCACCTCGGAGGCGCGCTCGATCCACGCGTCGCGATCGCGATCGCCGACGACGGGAGCGATCGTCAGCGCACGGACGGTGGAGAGGGTGCCGCTGCGGTACGCCTCCATGAGGGCCGGGGAGGCCCACGTCTTGCGCTCGATCGCGACGAGGAGGCCGGCGGTGCGCGTAGAGATGCCGAGGCGCTCGCGGACGTACGTCGACCAGGAGGCGAAGCCGAACAGCACATACAATCGACAATCGAGGATCAGGCGCAGCAGGCGGCCGAGCTGCCAGTCGACGCGGTGGAGAGCGTGGACGGCGGCGCGCATGCGGCGGTCGAGCGCGTGGGGGTCGCAGGCGGCGACGTCGTCGGCGAGGCGGTCGACGTCTTGGGGAACGGCCTCGACGACGCACGACCAATCGATCGTATCGAAGGCGGAGCGCGCGGTGAACGCGGCGCGAGTCTCGTCGGGGTTAGCGGCGATGCGCGGCGACGGCGGACGCGGGAGGTCGGCGTCGAGGGTGGACGTGGCGTGGTGGGTCCGCGCGGAGAGGCCCTCGGCGGCGATCGCTTCGGCGGCGCGCCATGGCGCGAGCGACTCGCCGGCGACGCGACGGGCGAGCTCGACGGCATCTCGCCAAAGCGGCGGGACCCAGCGCGGGCAGCGGAGGCGGAACGTCACCGCGGCCTCGCCGTCCATGGTGCGACCGCTCTCGGCGCATTCGTCGAGGGCGGTGTCGACGGCGAGACCGGCGTCGGGCGGGAGCGGCGGCACGATCGCCTGGGGCGGCGCCGCGACTGCAACCGACGGCGCCACTTCTGTGAGCGACAGCGCCGATCCTGGAACCAGCGCGGCGACCGGATCATCGACCTGCCCGCGGCGCCGCGCGTCGCGGAGTACCGTCTCGAGAGCGCGCACCGTACGATCGCGCGCGATCGCGAGCCACGCGGCTTCCGTCTCGGGACGCGCGATGGCGATCAACAAGCGCGCCTGCGTCCATGAGAGCGTGCCCTCGTCGAACGCAGCGGCGAGCGCCGGCAGCCCGCGCAATCCGTCGATGACGCAAGCGGCGGATTGCAACTCGCGCCCCGAGAGGCCGAGACGCTCACGCGCGTAGTCGTCGACGCGTACGAAGCCGAGGGTGTGATGCGCGCGGCGACGGAGGAAGTCCGACGCCAGCGTGCCGAGCACACGGCGGCAGCGCGCCTCCTGGGACGAGAGGCGCCGGAGATAGCCGTCGACGACGAGCGCGGCCTCCGCGCGATCGAGCCGGCGCAGCTCGTCGCGCTCGGGGCGCGCGAGCAGCTCGGGCGGCACGATCTCGAAGGGCCGTCCCGCGGTCGGCGCATTGAAGAGCGCGCCGTTCATGGGCGAAGAATAAGCGAATGCCAGGCCATCTGTCAAGCGGAATCATCACTACAGATACTACTTTTGTATATGTCGATCGTATCGTCGTCGACGAGAAGCTGACCTAGTCATCAACTTCGGATACTACTTTTGTATATGCCGATCGTATCGTCGACAGTCGTCCCTGCGCTGTCGAAGATCCGCGCGACACCGGACTACTCGCCGTGCGTCACCCGGACGCCGGCGTCATCATCGGCGGGCGGTCACGACGCGCGGCGGGCGACCGCGTTCGCGACGCGCGTACCGCGCGCGAGGACGCGGCGGCCCGACGGCGTGCCGACGCCGCGCATGAAGACGTCGACGACCGTCGTGACCAGGCGCTCGAGGCGGTCGTCGCGGGTACGATAGCGGTTCACGCCGCGCACCATGCCGAGGAGGATCTCGGCGCCGATGCGGCAGTCGATCCGGCGCACGTGGCCCGCCGCCATCGCCCGCGCGAGCGTCGCCGCGATCAAGGACGAGAGCTGCGCGCGCTGGCGCATCCACTCGCGCGCGTCGGCGTCGAACCGATGCTCGTGACGGTGGATCAGCGCGAAGAAGAAGCGGCGGTCCCAGAAGAACGCGAGCGTGCCGCGCACGATGCGCTCGAGCTGGCGGGCCGGCAGGTCGGGGACCTCGAGTGTCGCCTCGAGCTCGGCGCGCAGCCGGCTGATGCCGTCGAACGTGATCGCGAGATAGAGCTCGCGCTTGCTGCGGAAGTGCCGGTAGAGCGTCCCCTTCCCGATGCCGCACGCCGCGGCGACGTCGTCCATCTGCACCTCGTGATAGTCGCGACGGGCGAAGATCTCCTCCGCCCGGGCGCGGATCGCGTCGTGCAGGCCGGGGATCGGCGGCCGCCCGCGCGGACGCAACGGCGCGCGCGCATGCGGGCGGCGTGATGACCGCGGATGGCCGAGCGTGCGTGCCATCACACCCTCGACGGCGCCGGCGACACCAGCGCGGTGCCCGCTCGCCGCCGCATCCGCAGAAACCGCAGCCGCAGGCGGTCGAGGTAGAGGTACACGACGGGCGTCGTGTAGAGCGTGAGCAGCTGGCTCACGATGAGCCCGCCGACGATCGTGATGCCGAGCGGCCGCCGCAGCTCGGCGCCGGTGCCACCGCTGAGCGCGAGCGGCAGGCCGCCGAGCAGCGCCGCCATCGTCGTCATCAGAATCGGACGGAAGCGCAGAACGCACGCCTCGTAGATCGCGTCCTCGGGCGACTTCTGCTCGCGGCGCTCGGCGTCGAGCGCGAAGTCGATCATCATGATGGCGTTCTTCTTCACGATGCCGATGAGGAGGATGATGCCGATCAGCGCCATCACGCTGAGGTCGGTGCCGCAGAGGAGCAGCGCGACGAGCGCGCCGACGCCCGCCGACGGCAACGTCGAGAGAATCGTGATCGGGTGCACGTAGCTCTCGTAGAGGACGCCGAGGACGATGTAGACGGTGACGAGCGCAGCGGCGATCAAGATCGGCTCGTTCGCGAGCGACGCCTGGAACGCCTGCGCGGTGCCTTGGAACGTCGCGCGAATCGACGACGGCATGCCGATCTCGCGCGACGCGCGGCCGATCGCGTCGACGGCGTCGCCGAGCGACATGCCGGGCGCGAGATTGAAGGACAGCGTCACCGCCGGGAACTGTCCCTGGTGATTGACGGCGAGCGCGGTCGTCGACGGGGCGAAGTGCGTGAACGCGGCGAGCGGCACCGGCGCGCCGGTCGTCGAGGGGAGATACACGTCGCGCAAGGTCTCCGGGCTCTGCCAGAACTGCGGCGCGACCTCCATGACGACGTGGTACTGATTCAGCTGCGTGTACATCGTCGACACCTGGCGCTGCCCGAACGCGTCGTAGAGCGCGTCGTCGATCTGACGCGCGGAGATGCCGAGGCGCGCCGCGGTGTCGCGGTCGATCTGCAGCGACGCCTCGAGGCCGCGGTTCTGCGCGTCGCTGCTCGCGTCGGTGATCTCGGGCATCGTCTGCAGCTTGCGCAGCATGCGCGGCGCCCATTCGTTCAGCTCGTCGAGGTCGTCGTCTTGCAGCGTGAACTGGTAGAGCGCGTTGCTGAGCCGTCCGCCGACGCGGATGTCCTGCACGCCTTGCAGGAAGAGGCTCGCGCCGGGAACCTTCGCGAGCTTCGGCCGCAGCCGATTGATCACGTCGTCGGCGCTCACCTTGCGCTCGCTGAGCGGCTTCAGCGCCATGAACATGCGCGCGGTGTTCGTCGCGCCGGATTGGCCGCCGGCGATGCCGACGGTGTTCGCCACCGCCGGATCCGCCATGATCACGTCGACGTACGCCGCGAGGGAAGAACCCCTTCGGGACGACCGTGTAGAGGTAGATGTTGACGCAGACGGTGAGCACCGCGACGGCGAGCGTCAGCGCCGAATGGCGCAGCACCCACCGCAAGCTCGTCTCGTAATGCCGGTGCAGCCAATCGAAGCCGCGCTCGCTCAGCCGGTAGAGCCGTCCGTGCCGCCCGCCGCGCTCTGGACGCAGGAACTTCGCGCACATCATCGGCGTCGTCGTCAGCGAGACGACGAGCGACATCACGATCGCGACCGACAGTGTCACGGCGAACTCGCGAAAGAGCCGCCCGACGATTCCGCCCATGAGCAGGATCGGAATGAACACGGCGATCAGCGACGTGCTCATCGACAGCACCGTGAAGCCGATCTCGCGCGAGCCGCGGAGCGCAGCCTGCACCGGCGCCATGCCTTGCTCGAGATAGCGCGACACGTTCTCGATCACGACGATCGCGTCGTCGACGACGAAGCCGGTCGAGATCGTGAGCGCCATCAGCGACAGGTTGTCGATCGAGTAGCCGACGAGCCACATGACGCCGAAGGTCCCGACGAGCGACAGCGGCACGACGACGCTCGGGATCATGGTCGCCCACACGTTGCGGAGAAAGACGAACACGACGAGCACGACGAGGGCGATCGAGATCGAGAGCGCCAGCTCGACGTCGGCGATCGAGGCCCGTACCGTCTCCGTGCGGTCCATCACGACCGCGAGGTCGATGGCGCGCGGGATCGACGCCTCGAGCTGCGGCAGGAGCGCGCGCACGCGATCGACGGTCTCGATGATGTTCGCGCCCGGCTGGCGATAGATGATGACGAGCACGGCGGGCCTGCCGTTGGTGAAGCCCACGTTGCGCACGTTCTCGACCGAGTCCTCCACCGCGGCGACGTCGGACACGCGTACCGCGGCGTTGTTCCGATACGCGATGACGAGCGGCCGATACTCCTCGGCCTTCAGCAGCTGGTCGGTGGTGTCGATCATCGACGAGCGCGTCGCGTCGTGGAGGGTGCCCGTCGGACGGTTGGCGTTCGCAGCCGCGAGCGTGGCGCGCATCTGGTCGAGACCGATGCCGTACTGGCTGAGTGCCGTCGGGTTGAGCTCGACGCGGACGCCCGGCAGCGCGGCCCCGCCGACGACGACCTGCCCGACGCCCTCCACCTGCGAGAGCTTCTGCTGCAGGATCGACGCCGCGGCATCGTACAGGCGGCCGACGCCGATCGTGTCGGAGCTGAGCGAGAGCAAGATGATCGGCGCGTCGGCGGGGTTCACCTTGCGGTACGTCGGCGCGTTCGGCAGGTCGGCCGGGAGCTGCCCGCCCGCGGCGTTGATCGCCGCCTGCACGTCGCGCGCCGCGGCGTCGATGTTGCGCGCGAGATCGAATTGCAGCGTGATCGCGGTCGTCCCGAGCGAGCTCGTCGACGTCATCTCGGTCACGCCGGCGATGCGGCCGAATTGACGCTCGAGCGGCATCGCCACCGCCGACGCCATCGTCGCGGGATCGGCGCCGGGGAGCGCCGCCGTCACCATCAACGTCGGGAACTCGACTTGCGGGATCGGCGCGACCGGCAAGCGGCGGAACGCGAGCCCGCCGGCGAGCGCGAGCGCGAGCGTACAGAGCGACGTCGCGACGGGACGGCGAATGAACGGCGCGGAGATGCTCATCGCGCCTCCGCCGTGCGCCGGCCCGACGTCGTGTCCGGGGTGGGGTCGACGACGCCTTCCTCCTCGGCGTGCACGTCGATCGCGTTGCCGACGCGCCAGTGCGCGAGCCGCGCCGCCAGGCGGTCGAACGCGAGGTAGATGACCGGCGTCGTGTAGAGCGTCAGCAGCTGGCTCACGAGCAGCCCGCCGACGATCGTGATCCCGAGCGGCCGGCGCAGCTCGGCGCCGACGCCGCTGCCGAGCGCGAGCGGCAAGCCGCCGAGGAGCGCCGCCATCGTCGTCATCATGATCGGCCGGAAGCGCAGCAGGCACGCCTCGTAGATCGCGTCCTCGGGCGACTTCTTCTCCTCGCGCTCGGCGTCGAGCGCGAAGTCGATCATCATGATCGCGTTCTTCTTCACGATGCCGATCAGCAGAATGATGCCGATCAGCGCGATCACGCCGAGCTCGGTGCGGCACAGCAGCAGCGCGAGGAGCGCCCCGACACCGGCCGACGGCAGCGTCGAGAGAATCGTGATCGGATGGATGTAGCTCTCGTAGAGGACGCCGAGCACGATGTAGACGGTGACGAGCGCGGCGGCGATCAAGAGCGGCTCGTTCTCGAGCGACGCTTGGAACGCCTGCGCGGTCCCCTGAAAGCTCGCCTGCACACTCCCCGGCTGCCCGAGCTCGCGCACCGCCGCCTCGATCGCGTCGACCGCGGAGCCGAGCGAG
>VBKW01000056.1 GCA_005879405.1 Deltaproteobacteria bacterium | reverse complement strand
AGGCACCGAAGCCGCCTTCCGCGTCAAGGCGCAGCGGGCGGTGCTGCTCTACCGATGCCGCGCGTGATCGCGTCGACGATCGACGGGGCGAGCACTTTTTCGAGCTCCGAATTCAGTTGACCAGGACGAGCGGCTGCTCCCATAATTCGCTTCTCGTGTGCCGAGCGCGGTCCCGCACCAGTGAAAGGATTTCACAGTCGATGCGTACTACGCCGAGTTTCGTCTCGCGTCTCGCCGTTGCGTTGATCTGCGCCGCCGTCGTGCTGCTCGCGTCGGCGCGCTCCGCGTCCGCCCAGCTCGTCAAGAGCTGCGATCCGACCAACGCGCTCGCGAACACGGCGAACATTCTGTGCGTTGGCTCGAGCACGTGCACCGCCACCGCCGTGAACTTCAACCAGAACGTCGACATCTCGATCGGCGCGAACTTCGATTTCAGCAAAGCGCAGTGCCCATTCGACCTCGGCGGCCGCACGCTGACCATCAACAAGACGCTGGAGATGCCCGGCGACACGTCGTTCATGCGGTTCTTCAACACGCCGAGCATCACGATCACCAGCACGGGCAAGCTGAAGGCGCGCGGTGACTTCGTCCAGCCGAACGGCTTCATCATCGGCGGCGGCTCTGTCACATTGATGAGCACCGGACCGATCATCGCCCAGAGCGGCGGCGCGCTGATCGACGTCGATGGCGATGCGGCCGGGACCATCGAGATGGATGCCGGCGGCGCCAACGCGAGCGGCGTCGGCATCAGCCTCGGCAACGGCACCGCGCTCCGCGGCGACGGGACGAGCAGCTTCACCAATGGCGGCGAGTTCACGGACGGCGGCACGGTGGTGCTCAACGCCACCGCAGGCAGCATCTTCGACAGCGCCGCCATCACCGTCGCCGGCACCAATCAGGGCACGGGCGGCGAGGTCGACATGCAGGCGGCGACCAGCATCACGGTCGCGCAGCCGATCGACGCCCACGGCGGCGGCGGCGACGGCGGCAGCGTCGACATCGAGGCCGGGGACAGCATCACCGTGAGCAAGGACATCGACATCAGCTCGATCGCCGGCGCCGGGTTCGGCGGCACCCTCTGCCTCGACGCCGGCGAGGACTTCATCGGCCTCCCGGGCGGCACGCCCGGCGGCGGCATCACGCTCGACGCCGCCAACAACGCCCACCTGAAGGCGAACGGCAGCTCCTCGCAGACGTCGGGCGGCGACGGCGGTGACATCGAGCTCTGCGCGTCCGGCACGATCCTCGTGACGAGCAACAGCTCGCTCAATGCGATCCAGGCGAGCGCCGGGCCGACGTTCGACGGCGACGGCGGGTTCGTCTCGTTCGATAGCGGGGATGCCAACTCCTTCACTATCGGGCCGCTGGACGGCGACATCACGATCGGCGCGGGCATCATCGCGAACGGCGGCGGCGGCAGCGCCTCCACGAACAGCGGCGGCGACGGCGGCGAGGTCGATCTCAGCGCCGGCAAGGCGCTCACGATCAACGCGCCGCTCACCTTGATTGGGGACTCTGGCGGCGTCGTCTCCGCCGATTCGGGCAGCACGACGACCATCAACGGTCCCATCGACGTGCACGCGGCCGTCGCCACCGGCTTCGCCGGGACCGTCGACTTCCTCTCCGGCGAGGCGCAAGGCGGCGCCCAGGGCGCGCTGACGGTGCTGGACGACGTGTTCGCGAGTGCCGGGTTGAGCAACGGTGCCGTCGAGACGCTGTCGTTCGCGGGTTGCACGCTCACCGTCGCCGGGACGGTCAAGATCGACGGCACCGGCGGTACGTACGCCTCGAACATCAGCGGCGGCGGCGACATCGAGCTCACATCCGTCGGCGCGATGCAGTTCCAGTCCGGGTCGCAGTACATCGCGGCGCCGGGCGGGATGATCGTGCTGACGCATCCTCCCGCCGTCGTGCCGCAGAAGGCGGGCGCCACCTTCAATCCGCCGCCGATCGACAACCCCAAGGCGCTGGGGAGCGGGTTCTATCCGAATTGTCCGGTGTGCGGCGACGGCATCCGCCAGTACGGCGAGGTGTGCGACAACGGCGCCGCCGCCGACGGCAGCTGCTGCAACGCGACCTGCACGGCGTTCACGTGCCCGACGGTGACCGTGACGGCGACGCCCCAGGTCCCGACCGCGACGCGCACGCCGACGCCGATCCGGACGGCAACGCCGATCGCCACGAACACTGGTCCGACGGCAACCGCCGGCCCGCCGACGTTCACCGCCGCGATCACGCCGACGGCGACGGCCACGACGACACCGACGGCGAGCCCGACGTCGACGCCGACGCTCACGCCCACGCCGGTCCCGACCACCACGCCGCTGCCGAATCTCGATCACTACAAGTGCTACAAGGCACACCACGCTTCCGGCTCGCCCGCGTTCGTCCAGCAGCAGCTCGACGTGCAGGATCCGTTCGAGACGAAGCTGACGAACGTCATCAAAACCGATTCCTTCTGCACCGCCGTCGACGTGAACGGCCAGGGCATCAACGATCCGTCGACCAATCTCCAGTGCTACACGATCCGCCCCGTCGCCGGCCAGGCGACGTTCGCGCCACGCGACGTCGTCACGGACGACGAGTTCGGACCACGGACGCTCACGGCGAAGAAGGCGCACCTGCTCTGTGTACCGTCGACACGCGACGGGCAGCCGTCGGCCCTGCATGTCGACAACTTCCAATGCTACACGGCGAAGATCCCGAGCGGATCGCCGACGTTCAGCGAGCAGCAGGTGACGCTCACGGATGCTTTCGAGTCGAAGCTCACGCGCGTGCAGAAGCCGGACACGATCTGCACGGCGGCGGACGTGAACGGCGGCGGGGTCTCGAGTCCGGCCTCGCAGCTCCATTGCTACAAGATCCGTGACGCGTCCGGGCAGCCGCGCTTCACGCGCAAGACCATCACCGGCGCGAACGACCTCGCGACCGAGCAGCTCGATGTCGTGAAGCCGCACCTCCTCTGCGTCCCTTCGACACGGACGGCGGCGCCGAGGTGCGGCGACGGCTTCCTCGATCCGGGCGAGCAGTGCGACGACGGCAACACCACGAGCGGCGATGGCTGCAGCGCCAATTGCACGCTCGAGTCCTGCGGCAACGGCATCGTCGACAGCGGCGAGCAGTGCGATCACGGCGCCGCCAACGGCACCGACGATTGTTGCTCGAGCGGATGCCAGCTCGTGGACGCCGATCACGACGGCATCTGCGACCGTGACGACGTCTGTCCCGCCGACGCGGACAACGACAGCGACGGCGACGGCTTCTGCGTCGGTCTCGCCTTCCACCCGCCGAAGGTGGGCGGCGGCGACCCCTGCTCGCGTCCGCCCGGTTCGGGCGCGTGGGTGAAGCCGAAGGCGGTGCTGACGAGGCTCGGCGGCACCGCCGGCGACGATACGCTCTCGATCAAGGGTGCGTTCATCATCCCCACCGGCGGTCCGCCGCTCGCGCTCGACGCATTCGGCGTCCACCTCCGCATCCATCGGCTGGAAGGTCGGGGGGACGCCGGCCACGAAGTGGACGTACCTCGACAAGGTGAATAAGCCGCCGCTGTACGGCGGCATCCAGAAGCTCATGATCAAGGACAAGTCGAAGACTGTCCCCGGCCTGATCACGGTCGTCGTGAAGGGCGTCCAGGGCACGTACGCGCTCGCGCCCGGCCAGGAGCCGATCACGGTGACGCTCGCGCTCAACGACCAGGGGCAGCCGTCGGGCAGCGCCCCGGGGACGGATCAGTGCGGCGAGGTCGTCTTCGCCAGCCTACCGACGCTGCCGGCGTGCAGCTTCAGCGGTACGGACAAGCTGACCTGCAAGTAGCCCGTCCGAAGCGGGCGCGCGACGACCGGCGGTTGCCGTCGGGCGTCGTCCGTGCGCTTACGGGGAGCGGGTCGAACTGCGCGCCCTGCGGGCGTTGGACGGCAATCATCTAGCCGGCACGCGGCGCTCGCCGTCGCGACGGCCGGCGTCGCGCTCGGCGTCAGCGTCACGCTCGCAGTGACGCTCGGAGTCGCCGACCTCGTCGGCACCACCCGTCGTCGCTAGCGCGGGTAGACGACGTCAACGGGACGAAGGTCGCGCCGGCGCACGTCATGGCGCGCAGCAGCACGACAGCCGCCGCCGTCACTCGAGCGGTACCGTGCCCGCGCAGTAGATCTGTGCCTGGTGCTGCTCGAGGAAGTCGCGGCTCGCGTCGGCGACGCTGCCGCGTGCGGCGGCGTCGAGGCACGCCGGACACGTGCCCTTCTCGTCGAGCTTGCCGCTACTGGCGTCATACTTCGTGCGGCAGGACTTCGCGCCGCTCTCGCACGCCGCCTTGTCGAACGGCTTCTGCTTGAACTCGACGTTGGCCTGCTTGATCTCGCACTTGCCGACACAGCCGGCGAACGTCGCGACGGCCTTGGCCACCGCATCCTCGCACTTGCCGGTATCCGTGTCCGGCGGCACGAACCCGGAGTCGTCGCCGCCGAACGCCGAGCTGCCGGCGCAGTAGATGTCGCCCTGCTCGGTGCTCTCGATCGCGTTCGTCACCTGGTCTGCGAGATCGCCGCGCGCCGTCTCGTCGAGGCACGGCGGGCAGATCGACTTTGCCTCGAGAGCCGTGCTCGCCGCGTCGTACTTGCCGCGGCACGACTTGTCGCTGCCGGTCTCACAGCCCTCCTCGTCGAACGGCTTCTGCTTGAGCGCGAGGTCGGCCTGCTTGATGTGACACTTGCGGATGCAGGCGGCGAGCTTCCCGAGATTGCGGGCGACCGTGTCCTCGCATTTCGCGGTGTTCTTGTCCGGCGGCACGAATCCCGACGTCTGGAGCGGCGTCGACTGCGGGGTCGGCGAGGCGACGAGGGTCGACGTGACGACCGGCGCCGCCGTCGGTGTCGAGGTACTGCTCGCGGTTGCGCTGGGAGTTGCGGTTCGTGTCGGCGTCTGCGTCGGCACCGCTGTGAGCGTGGCTGTCGGGCTCGACGACGCGGTGATCGTCGGCGTGATCACAAGCGTCACGGTGCTCGTCGGTGTCGCCGTGCGCGTCACGGTGCTCGTCGGCGTCACGGTGCTCGTCGGCGTCGCGGTGCTCGTTCGCGTCGCGGTGCTCGTCGCGACCACGCTCGCCGTGCTCGTCGGAGTGGCACCAGCGGTCGCCGTCGCGGTGCGGGTCGCCGTCGCCGTGGCGGCGCTGACGCTCGGCGTCGGCGTCGTCGTGCGGGTCGCAGTCGCGTTCGACGTCGCCGTCGCGACGATCGCGGTGACCGTCGCGCTCGCGGTCGGACCCGTCGTCGGCCCGCCGCCGGCGGTCGGCGTGGCGGTGACGATGGCCGCGGTTGCGGTGCGCGTCGGCGTCGCCGTGACGGTCGGCGTCCTGGTCGGAGTCGGTGTGCTTGATGCCGTCGGCGTCGCGGTGACGGTCACGGTCGGGCACGTGAACGCCGTGCACGTGCTGTTGCAGCACGTCCCATCGGCGGCGGCGCCCTTGTCGCACACCTCGCCGGATTGCCGGATGCCGTCGCCGCACACCGGACAATTCGGATAGACCGTGGACCCCAGCGGCTTGGGGTTGTCGATCGGCGGCGGATTGAAGGTGGCGCCCGCCTTCTGCGGCACGACAGCGGGAGGATGCGTCAGCACGATCTTCCCGCCCGGCGCCGCAATGAACTGGGACCCGGACTGGAACTGCATCGCGCCGACGGACGTGAACTCGATGTCGGCGCCACCGCTCACCGGCGTGGCGGTCGGCGCCGGCGATGCATTCGCGGCGGTCGAGCTCGGCGCCGGATTCGGGACGGTCGTACCGCCGGTGCCGTCGATCTTGACCGTCCCGGCGACGGTGAGCGTGCAA
>VBKW01000371.1 GCA_005879405.1 Deltaproteobacteria bacterium | reverse complement strand
GCCGCCGGCGCGTAGCCGATCGAGTACCCGTGCGCGCGCAGCGCGATCCCGAGCGCGAGGTCGTCCTTCGCGCCGGGGAGCTCGGGGAAGAGCGCCCGCAGGCTGCAGGCGTCGAGCGTCTCCCGTCGGAGCGCGATCACCTCGCCGCTGAGCGTGCCGTCGAAGCGCAGATCCTTCACGAGCTGGCGGTTGAGCTCCCAATACCGCGAGACCCACGTATCGTAGCGCGGGGTCGCCGCACCGTGCACCGCATGTGCGCGGCCGCGCACGGCGCGCGCGAGCTCCGCGACCGCATCCGCGGCGAGCTCGGTGTCGGCGTCGAGCAAGATCACCGTCGCCGTGGCCGCCCGCGCACATCCGATCCGCAGCGCGACGTTCTTGTCGCCGCGCTCGAGACGCACCACCTCGAACCGTCCGAAGCCGGCGCCGCGGGCGGCGCCCTCCGCCGCGCCTGCGGTCTCGTCCTCACCGGCGGCGACGACGATCACCTCGAGCGCGGCCGCGCCGACGCTCTGACGTGCCAGCGCCGCGACGCAGCCGCCGATCGCCGCCGCCTCGTTGCGCGCTGGAATGACGACGGAGACTTCGAGGGCCATCGCGCCTCCCTTAACCTCGATCGGCTGCGAAGGAAAGAAACGCGGCCGGTAGAGGCGCCGCTCGTCGACGGTCGCGCCGCTGAGCGGACGGTCCCGCGGGTCAATCGACGCGCGCGCGCCTAACGGACGCGCGGCTCAATCCAAGGTGGCGCGCGAGTATTTGCCGGTTACAGCGAAGCCGAACCGACCGACCGACTGGCCGTGCAAGACCACCAGGAACTGCTCGGTGTCGCCCGTGCCGACGAGTGCCGTCTCGTCGCGGCCGCTCGCCGAGCGACAGGCCGCGAGTCGCACGAAGCCGGCGGTCGTGAGCGCGACCCCGTCGGGCAGCAGCGCGGTCTCACCCGCGGACGCGAGGGCGGGCGTGAACGCGGCGAAACCGACGCAGTCGAAGCACACGTCCGGAATCGAGGTCGACACTTCGAGGTTGTCGGTGACGCTCGCGGCGCAGCAGACGTGCGCGCCGCCGAGCGCCGCGCTCGCGCGCGTGATCGGATGCAGCTCGCCGCCGTCCGACTCGAGCCCGATCAGGATCACCTGCGAGTTGGTGAGCGTGGTGGGATCGAACGTCGGGATGCGGATGCCGCCCGCGAGCAGGGTCGGGTCGGGGAGCGTGCCGTCGGCGGAGATGCCGACCGCGGCGCCGCCGAAGCTCGCGCCCGTCCCGGGGTCGGCGATCGTCCAGCCACCGACGATCTGCGGCAGCACCTGACCCGAGGTGCCGAGCGCGGTGACGATGACGACGCCGCGCTCGCCGCTCAGATCGACGGTCGGGCCTTGCGGATGGTTGACCGACGGATTCACCGTCTGCGTCTGGCCCTGCAGCCGCGTCGGGTCGACGACGACCGTGTCCACCTCCGTCAAGCCGACGAAGACGTCGGCGAGGTGACGGCAATCGGCGGCGTAAAACACCCAGTGCGTCTGCAGCACCGGGCCGCCCGTGCCGTTCCCGATCCGGCTGACGATCGCGAAGCTGACGCGGCCGCTCGTCGTGTCGAACGGCATGACGAGCACGCCCGCCGCCTGCAGATATCGTACGTCACCTGCCTGCTGCGGGACCGCGAAGGCTGGACGGACGAGCGCAATCACGCACGCCGCACCGGCGCTCAACCGCGCCCAACGAATCCGCCGCGTACCCCCCACCCTTCACCGATAGCGTGCATAGGCCGCGCTGATCAATGCAAAAAACGCACGCCGCAAAAAACGCGCGCCGAACCCGACCCGCGAGCGCAGCGACGCGCGCGCAACGCCAGCCGCTCATCGGCAACCGTCGTCTCCACCACGACCCGGCGGAGAAACGCGCGGTCGCCGGCTGCACCCGTGGTGCGCAAACCTACCCTCTTGCGCACGTCGGGTGCGGCTGGCGACCGCGCGTTTCTCCGCCGCGCCTTGGAGGAACGGCGACTCAGATGAACCGGCTGACCGCGTCCTCGCGCATGATGGGCTCCGGCCGCCCCTCGATCGGCGTATACGCGCGCGGCCCCTCGCCGACGTAGATCTGCCGCGGGCGGATGATCTTCTGCTCCGGGTCGCGTATGAGCTCCGCCCAGTGCGCCATCCAGCCGGCGGTGCGCGCGATCGCGAAGAGCACCGGGAACATCGTCATCGGCAGGCCGAGCGCCTGGTAGATGAGCCCGGAATAGTAGTCGAGGTTCGGGAAGAGCTTGCGCGCGACGAAGTACTCGTCGTCGAGCGCTTGGCGCTCGAGCTCGATGGCGATGTCGATGAGCGGGTTCTTGCCCGTCACCTCGAACACCTCGTACGCGAGTTTCTTGATGAGCCGCGCCCGCGGGTCGTAGTTGCGGTAGAGACGGTGCCCGAAGCCCATGAGGCGCCGCTCGCCGGTCTTGCAGCCCTTCAGGTACTCGGGGATGCGGTCGACGGTGCCGATCTCCTCCAGCATTCGGATCACTTCCTCGTTGGCGCCGCCGTGGAGCGGACCGTAGAGCGCCGCGATCCCCGCGGCGACCGCCGAGTAGGGGTCGGTGCGCGCGCTCGCGACGCAGCGCACGGCGTTGGTCGAGCAGTTCTGCTCGTGTTCGGCGTGCAGGATGAACAGCACGTCGACGGTGCGCTCGAGGACGGGGTCCGGCTTGTAGCGCAGCTCCGTCATATTGAAGAGCATCGAGAGGAAGTTGCCGGTGTAGCTGAGGTCGTTGTCGGGATAGACGTACGGCAGGCCGCGTGAGCGGCGGTATGCGAACGCGGCGAGCGTCGGCATCTTGCCGATGAGCCGCCGCGTCTGCAGCCGGCGCGACTCCAGATCGAGGACGTGCTTGGCGTCGGGATAGAAGGTCGAGAGCGCGCCGACCGTGCCAACGAGCATTCCCATCGGGTGCGCGTCGTAGCGGAAGCCGTCCATGAACTTCTTGATGTTCTCGTGCACCATCGAGTGGGTCGTGATGTTGTGCCGCCACATCGCGAAGTGGTGCTCGTCGGGCAGCTCGCCCTTGACGATCAGATACGCGGTCTCGAGATACGAGCTCTTCTCCGCCAGCTCCTCGATCGGGTAGCCGCGGTAGCGAAGGATGCCGCGGTCACCGTCGACGAAGCCGATCGCGCTCTTGCAGATCGCCGTGTTGGCGAGCGCCGGGTCGTACGACAGGAGACCGTCCTCGTCGTCGCGCGGTTTGATCCGTTTGAGGTCGGTGGCACGGATCGCGCCGCGCTCGATCGCCAGCTCGTAGCGCGCGCCGCTGCGCTCGTCGGTGACCGTCAATGCATCCTTCGCCATGGAAACCCTCCTACGCGTCGCGTCGTAGGCCGATCTTGGCAGCGCTCGACGTCTAGTCAATCTTGATTTCGACAATCAATATGTGGCATCTCGATCGCATGCGCCGCGGATACCGCTCCGCCCGTCAAGCAGCCGCCGAGCTCGGGATCAGCGTCCCGACGCTCTATGCGTACGTGAGCCGCGGTCTCATCCGCTCGGAGGGCGAGCGCTCGTCGCGCGAGCGCCTCTACCGCGTCGAGGACATCGCCGCGCTGAAGGCACGCAAGCAGCGTCGCGATCCCGGCAAGGTCGCGGAGGCGGCGCTGCACTTCGGCTTGCCGGTCCTCGACTCCGCGATCTCGCTCATCGCCGGCGGCCACCTCTACTACCGCGGCCGCGACGTCGCGACGCTCGCGACGACGGCGACGATCGAGGAGATCGCGGCACTCCTCTGGACCGGCGACGCCGCCGCGACGTTGCCCGACGCCCGGGTCGAGCTGCCGCGCGCGACGTGGCAGCGGATCGCGACGGTGGTCGCGTCGCTCACGCCGATGGACCGCTTTCAGACGGCGCTGGGGTTCGCGGCCGCGCACGACACCGGCGCGTACGACCTCCGCCCCGCCGCCGTGCAGCGCACCGGGTTGCGCATCCTCCGCCTCCTCGCCGCCGCCGCCGCCGGCCGGTTGCCGTCGACGGAGCCGGTCACCCGCACCTTGCAGCAAGGGTGGGCGCCGCGCACGCCGCAGGCGCGGGCGCTTCTCGAGACCGCGCTCGTCCTCTGCGCCGACCACGAGCTGAACCCGTCGACGTTCACCGCGCGCTGCGTCGCCTCGGCGCGCTCGACGCCGTACGCGGTCGTCGCCGGCGGCCTCGCGACCTTGCAGGGCGCGCTGCACGGCGGCACGTGCGAGCGCATCGAAGCGCTCTTCGACGAGGCCGGGACGCCCGCCCGCGCGGCCGCCGTCGTCGGCGCGCGGCTCCGCCGCGGCGAGATGCTCCCCGGCTTCGGCCACCCGCTCTACGTCACGCCCACGGGCGACCCGCGCGCGCCGCTCCTTCTCGATCGGGTGCGGGCGACCCGCCCGACGAGCCGCGGCGCGCTTCTGGCGCGCGCCCTCGTCGACGGCGTGCAGGCGCTCGTCGACGTGCAGCCGACGATCGACTTCGCCGTCGTCGCGCTCCGCCGCGCGCTCGAGTTGCCGCCCGGCGCCGCGGTCGCGCTCATCGCGATCGGCCGCACCGTCGGCTGGATCGCCCACGCGATCGAGCAATACGAGGACGAGCGCCTGATCCGCCCGCGCGCCCGTTACGTCGGCCCGATGCCGTGATCGCCAAGCACGGGCGGAGGCGGAGCTACGTCACCCGCGCCGCGGTACGAAAAAACACATTGCGGCAGCGACCGGAAGTGGATATCAGCGACGGACACCGCACGCGCCACCACCTCGTGCCCGTCCGACGTTTCTCGTCATCAACAGCTGCCATCTCGGCCGCCGTCCGCGGCGTGCCGCAGGAGTACGTATGCCGCTCACCCGCACCCCCGACGCTGCATGGCTCGCGCAGGCGCTCGGACGTCTCTACCTCCGTCTCTTCGGATGGCGCGTCGAGGGCCGGCTGCCCGCGGGCACGAAAGCAGTCGCGATCGCGGCGCCGCATACGTCGAACTGGGACCTGCCGTTGATGCTCGCCGTCTCGTACGTGCTCGGCGTGAAGCCGTCGTGGCTCGGCAAGCGTCAGCTCTTCGTCGGCCCGCTCGGCTGGCTCTTGCGTCGCCTCGGCGGCATCCCGGTCGACCGTGCGCGCCGTACGAACCTCGTCGAGCAGGTGACCGCCTACTTCGCCACCGTCGATCAGCTTTTCCTGGTGATTCCGCCGTCGGGCACGCGCCAGCGCGCGACGCACTGGAAATCGGGCTTCTACCACATCGCGCGCGGCGCCCAGGTCCCGATCATCTGCGCGTTTCTCGACTATCGCCGCAAGGTCGGTGGCGTCGGCCCGGTGATCGTGCCGAGCGGGGACGTACGCGCCGACATGCAGGTCGTCCGCGACTTCTACGCGCGGATCACCGGCAAATATCCCGCGCTCACCACACCCGCGATCCTGCTCGAGGAGGACGCCGCCGCGGAGCGGGTGCGCCGCGAAGCCTGACGAGACGGTTGCCGACACGCCGTGTCGGCCGCGAGCGGGGACGATTTCGATTGACACGCCGACCGCGGCGGCCGGACACTCCTCGCCGCGCCGCACGCGGTCGTGCACGCCGCTCGGCGCCGGCGAGGAGGAACGCGCATGCGGGGAATCGATCGGGTCCTCGTCCTGGCTGCGCTCTGCTTGGCCGCGTTCGGTTGTGGCGATCGGGGTCACGAGCGCTCGCCACAGCATCCGACGCCGACGGTGACCCCGGCAGTCCTTTCGTGTCCGAGGAAGCTCACGTACGCGACGCTTGCGGGATCGGATCTCGACGTCGGCTCGAGCGGTATCTACTTCGATCAGCAGACGGGCGAAGGCGGCTCGCTGAGCTTCGCGCTCGCGTGCCCGGGCGCGTTCCCAGCGTGCGGCATTTGCGCGCTCAGCGGCCCGATCCAGAGCACGACGCCGATCGACAACCATCGCTGCGACAACGCGACCGAGACGCGATGCACGCGCGACGCCGATTGTTCGGGAGGAGGCGCCTGTGCGTT
>VBKW01000370.1 GCA_005879405.1 Deltaproteobacteria bacterium | reverse complement strand
CATTCGCGGATCTTCCCGGTCGACGATCAGCGTGTACTGCATCAAGTCGTTCGTGCCGATGGACAGAAAGTCCACCTCCTTCGCGATGTCACCTGCGAGCTCGACGGCGGCTGGCACTTCGATCATCGCTCCGATCTCGGGCGCTCTTTGGGCGCGTGGCTCGTCAATGCTGCCGAGGGCGTCGGCGATGATGGTTTTGGCGCGGCGGAGCTCTTCGAGCGACGTCACCATCGGAATGAGAATGCGAAGCGGGCGGTCCGCAGCCGCTAGGGCGAGCGCTTGCACCTGATCGCGCAGCACGTCCGGGTGATCGAAAAGGACGCGCATCGAGCGATATCCGTGGAATGCGCTCCGTGCCATCGCGATGGAGCTCCCGGTCACGAACTTGTCGCCGCCCAAATCGAGAATGCGGAAGCAAATGGGGCCGCCGGGAAATAAATCATACGCGTTGCGGTAGATCTTGATCTGCTCTCCTAGAGTCGGGAACGCGTCTCGCACAATGAACGGGAACTCGGTGCGGTAAAGACCGATGCCCTCGGCGCCGTTCTGGCGTGCGACCGTGAGATCCGAGGCGACGCCGACGTTCGCGTGCAACGTCACACGTACCCCGTCCGAGGTGCGGGCGAGGACGTCGCGAAACTTCGCATACTCGGTCCGCGCGTGCTCGGCGCGCCGCCGGTCTTCCTCGTAGCGCGCCACCGTATCTTCGCCGGGGCGCACGACCACCGCGCCGGTGGTGCCGTCGACGATCAACCGATCGTCGGGCCGCACCGCGGTGAGCATTTCGGGGATCCCCGTGACCGCGGGAATGCCCATCGCCCGCGCCAAGAGGATGCCGTGCGAGGTCGCGCCGCCGAACTCCGTTACAAGCGCATGCGCCCCTTCGGTCGAGTATGTGATCGAGCAACCGGCTGCGCAGATCATCGATGTCGTCGATCTTCTCCTGAATATAGGCGTCTGGGACGAGGCGCAGCCGTGCGTCGAACTCCTCGAGAGCGGCGTCAATCGCCAGAGGTGCACTCACCCCACGAGCGATCTCCTGATCGATGCGTCCCAGAAGCATCGGATCGTTGAGGAGCAGCAAATGCGACGCGAAGATGAGGGCGTGTTCCTCATCGATTTCACGTGCCGCTGCAACCTGAATTCTCAAAAGGTCATTGTGCGTTTTCTCGATTGCGCTTCGCACGCGCGCGCGCTCCACGGCGGGCTTTCCCGCGGGCAACTCCCGCGCCGAGAGATCGAGTCGGTACGCGCCGCGGAACACGGCGGCTCCGATCGCGATGCCAGGCGATGCGCCGACGCCACGAAGTATCCGCTCTCCGTCCTCCGACTCGGCGGCCAATGGTCGTGGCGGGGCTCGCAGCGCAGGTCGGTCGCCGCGATCGAGGGCGTCGATGATGCGGGCGTTCTCCACGATGCCGACGAGCTGTGCGCATATCGTCGCGAGCGTCTCGATGTCTTCCGACGAAAACTCGCGTCGCCCGGTGCTCTGCAGCACCACTACCCCCACCATGCTGCCTCGGAGGAGCATGGGTGACGCGAGGAGCGATGTGGACTCTCCGCGAACGGTCGCGACCCGCCTCTCTGCGGCCACCTGAGCAGCGATCATCTCCGCTTCGGCGTCCGCGCGTTGGCTCATCCCCGACGGACTGGCGACGTATGCCGCGCCTCGGACGAGATGCCCACGCTCGTCACGCAGAAACGCGGAGCAGCCATCGACACGCAGCCGCTGCGCGATCACGCGGGTTGCCGCGTCGAGGATGCGCACCAGCGAATGCGCCTGCTCCACGATGTTCAGCAGCTCTGTCGTGACGTTCATAGCAGCGATTTTGCCATATTATCGCCTCAGCGACGCGCCGACAAACAGGCTACGCCGCCGCGGCTGAGCGTCGAGTGAGTAGCACCGAGCCGCTAACGCGTCGTCTCTCTGCGCCGTCCTTTCCGGCGTTATTTGCCGATCTGCAATTCGTGCTTATCTTGTTGGCTTGGCAACAAGCAGCGTGAAGCATTTGAACTCCACGGTGCGGAAAGGTGAGCAAAATGGACTTATTTGTCTATGATCGTGTCGCGAATGGCGGATCGCTGTTGGACAGAGTGAACGGTCTCTTCAATGGGCCACCGAGCGACTTCCAACGGAGCTCCCCGCCAGTCGATGTGGTCGAAGATCAGGACGGCTATCGTTTCAGCTTCGAGCTGCCGGGCTTGAAGAGTGACTCGCTCGACGTGAAGGTCGAGGACGGGACACTGGTGATTGACGCAGAGCGCACCCAGCCCGCATGGGCCAAGGACGCGCAGGTGCATCGCGCAGAACGCCGATACGGCCCGATCCATCGGCACTTCAGGCTTCCGGGTGACGTAGGCCACGACGCGATCAAGGCCGCGTACAATGACGGCGTTCTCGAGGTAACCATCACGAAGCGCCCTGAAGCCAAGGCCGTCAGGATCGCGGTCGCCTACAACAACTGAGAAGAAGGGCCAGCGAGATCCGGGGAATCGACATGGTCAACGATGTTCTCGCCTCTGGCATCGGGCCGGAGCAATTCAGGGACATTTGGCATCGCACAGTCGAGCGGAGCGGTGAGCAAACGCTCATGCTCGCGATGGTGGAGCAAGCCGTGGACGACCTCGGCCACTACCGCACCGCTCGACGTCCGGAGCATCAGCGCATCTTCGATCAAACCTATCGCTGGCTCGCAGCGAACGATCGGACCTGGCCCTACTCTTTCGCATGCATCTGCGAGATGCTCGATCTTCCCCGCGCGGCAATCCGCACGCGGCTGCTGATCGAGGACGGACATGCGAAGGCCGAGCGGGCGCCGGTAGATCGACGCGGGTCATTTGCTGCGTGAACACTAAAGCCGCCGGCGGATGCGGCGGGTGAATCCCCCTCTTCGTTTGCGAGCGGTCCACATTCATCTGAACCGGAACAGTGTAGTCGACGAACTCTGATCGCGCATCGCCGCCGCGCGCCTCGGCGCATCAGCTCGCGACGGAGGCAGCGCAGGTCGTGTCACCCTCCACCATCGACAAGCGCATCCGCAGATGCTCTACTACCACCTGAACACGTTCGACGGCGCGCGCGGGGCACAACGGCCTCCACTCCGACACGCACGACTCACCGAGTCGAAAGCCTTTCCAAACGTCTAGACGCATCTCACGCCGTGACCTCTGCATCTCGGGGTGAACGGGAGGCGGTGCAAGTGACGATGCGTCAGTTCACCGAGTGAGGACATCGCCATGCCGACGCATGCCTACGACCGTCTCAGCTTCCTCGACAACTCGTTTCTCATGATGGAGACCCCCACCAGCCCCATGCACGTTACCGGCACGGCAACGTTCGAGAGCGGGCCGCTCCGGACAGCCGATGGCGGCATCGACATCGATAAGATTCGCGACTACGTCGCCTCGCGGCTGCACCTCATTCCGCGCTACCGCCAGCGGCTGGCTTATGTCCTGATGAAACATCATCCCGTGTGGGTGGACGATGAGCATTTCAACATTGATTATCACGTCCGTCACCTCGCGCTGCCGAAGCCGGGCGATGAGCGACAGCTCAAGCGTCTGGCGGCGCGCGTCACGGCGCAGCACCTCGACCGTCAGAAACCCCTGTGGGAGATCTGGGTTCTGGAAGGGCTCGCGAACCCAGCGCACTTCATAATGATCAGCAAGATCCATCACTGCATGGTCGATGGGGTGTCGAGTGTCGATCTGCTGAAAGTCCTGCTCAAGCCAGAACCGACCGACGGATTCGACTCAGCACCGCCGTGGATACCGAGCCCGGCGCCGAGCCGTTGGGATCTCGTGAGTGACGTACTAGGGCGCTTCGCACGACTGCCCATCGAGATTGCGAGGAGCTTCTCACAGAGCGTGCAAGAGGCACGCGACCCGGATTCCGGTATCCGCGCCAGCCTGAATGCCCTGCGCCAGACCCTCGGTAGCGGAATGCGCGGGGTCTCGGACACGCCGCTGAATCAACGGATCGGGCCGCATCGGCGCCTCGACTGGCTGACGATGGACCTCGACACGGTAAAGGGAGTCAAGAAGCGCCTAGGCGGGACGTTGAACGATGTCGTGCTCGCCACGGTTGCCGGCGCGTTGCGACGCTTCCTGCAGCGACGCGGCGTGGATGTGGCGCCGCTCGACTTTCGGGTGATGGCCCCGGTGAGCGTCCGCACCGAGCAGGAGCTCGGCACGCTCGGCAACCGGATCTCCGCGTGGATGGTACCCATGCCGCTCGGCGAGCCAGACCCGATCCAGCGGCTCGAGAAGATCCGCGAGGCCACTGAGCACCTCAAACACTCGAAGCAAGCCCTCAGCGCCGCGGTGCTGACGCAAGTGGGCGAGTGGACACCCTCGACCTTGCTGTCGCTCGGCGCGCGCTTGGCTGTCCGCGTTCTCCCCTTCAATCTCGTGGTGACCAACGTGCCTGGGCCACAACAGCCGCTGTACATGCTCGGCGCAAGAATGGTCGATAACTTTGGGTTCATCCCGCTGATCGACTCCCTGTGCCTCGGCGTCGTGCTCTTCAGCTACTCGGGAAAGCTGTGCTGGGGGTTCACCGGCGAGTGGGATCTGCTACCGGACCTGCACGACTTCGTCGGCGACATCGAGGCATCGTTCCTCGAGCTCTCCGACGCGCCCGAGCGTATGGAGATCCAGGATGCTCGGATGGAACTCGACGTACGTCTTCTCGCTGCGGTTCTTCGTCGTGCGGCGATACGCGATCGCGTGGCGCCTGAAGGCGACCGGCACCCAGTCGCCGAGGACCTCGCCAGCATCGACGAGCCGCGCCCTCCAAGAGCGCCGTAGCGGGAGGGAAGGCTTCCTTGGTAGAGGGGACTCTAGACGTTGCGAATCCGAGAGTACCACGATGAACCGCATGCTCGACATCACGACCTCCATGTTCGCGAGCGTGAGCCGCCTCGGCGCCGGCGTCGCAGCAACACCTCCGACGCGCCGTCCGGTGCAGCTCCTCGAGGTGTACGAGTTCGAGTCGTGTCCCTTCTGCCGCAAAGTGCGTGATGCGCTCACGGAGCTCGACCTCGAAGCAATGATCTACCCGTGCCCGAAGGGCGGCACGGTCTTTCGCCCGAAGGCCATCGAGTTCGGCGGCAAGGCGCAGTTCCCGTACCTGGTCGATCCCAACACCGGGACGCGCATCTACGAGTCGGACGCCATCGTCGACTATCTCTTCGCGACCTACGGCGGGCGC
>VBKW01000055.1 GCA_005879405.1 Deltaproteobacteria bacterium | reverse complement strand
GCAAGGTGCGCGAGGAGCTCGCCGAACTCGAGGAGGCGCTGGCGAGCGCCGACCCGTCACGCGTCGAGCACGAGCTCGGTGATGTGCTCTTCGCGCTCGCCAGCGTCGGCCGCCTCGCCGACCAGAGCCCAGAGATGGCGCTCCGCCGCGCGCTCACCCGCTTCGACCGCCGCTTCCGCGCGATGGAAGACAAAGTCCGCCGCACCGGCCGCGACCTGCACGACCTCACCCCCGCCGAGCTGGACGCGCTCTGGAACGAAGCCAAGCGGAACGAGCCCCGTTGAGATTGCGTGCTCGGCCGACCGCGCCGTCGAGAAGAATCGACACGACTGGCCGACCCATGGTGCGGACCTCGCGATGCGCGGCGAAGCCGCGCGACCGCCGGCCACGCCGCGGGAGCACTGCCCCTAACGAATGGAATGCAGCCACGAGGCTCATCGGAGCGTCAACGCCCGCATCACACGTAGGAAATGCGGCCGTCGGGGGGAGGTGGTGGCGGGTTCTGCACCCGTGGTGCGCAAACCTACCCTCTTGCGCACGTCGGGTGCAGAACCCGCCAGCACCTCCCCCGGCAGCGACGTTTCTCCTCGTGCGGTGGATCGGAATTGACGCCCCGATGAGACGCTGGTATCAAGGCGACCCCGATGACCAAGCACCCCTCGGCGCAAAAGCGCCATCGGCAGAGCATCAAGCGACAAGTGCGCAACCTGGCGATCCGCTCTCGCGTCCGCACGTTCGTGAAGCGCGTCCGCGAGTCCGTCGACGCGCGGAACACCGCCGAGGCGACCGAGCGTCTGAAGAGCGCGGCGCGCGCCATCGACAAGGCGGTGACGAAAGGCGTCCTCCACCGCAACACCGCCTCGCGCAAGATCTCACGGCTGACCCGGGCCGTTCGTAGCTTGGCCGCCTCGTCGTAACGCATCGAGGCGTCTTTCCTCCACCACGCCTCCGTCGACGCTCACGCCCTCCGAGGCGCGGGCGTCGCGGTGGCGCGGCGGTCGCCGCCGCGTCGGACGACGACGCGCACGAGCCACTCCTCCAGCATCGTGCGTCCGTCGCCGGTACCGGTCTTGATCGCGACGTCGATGTCCGCGAGACGGATGAGCGCCCGCCGCAGCTCGCCGACACGGTACGCGCGCATCCCTTGCTGCACCGCCCGGCGCTGATACGGGTTGAGGCCGATCGCGCGCTCCGCCTCCTCCGGACGGCGGCCGCGGGCGACGAACTCGGCGCCGGCCAGGATCGGCTTCAGCGCCGCTGCGAGCGCGCCGATCACGGCGATCGGCTGGGCGCCCTCGTCGAGCGCCTGCGCGAGCAGGCGACTCGCCCCCGCGGCGTCGCGCGCGCACACCGCATCGGTCATCTCGAAGGTGCCGTGCTCGCGGCCGGGCGCGGTCACCCGCAGCACGTCGGCGGCACCGATCGCGCGCTCCGCGGGCACCGCCGCGACGAGCTTGTCGAGCTCGCTGGCGAGCAGGAGCAGGTCGCGGCCGATGCACTCGAGGAGAAGCGCGCGCGCATCGTCGTCGAGTCGGCGGCCGCGATCCTTGGCGAACCGATCGGCCCACTGCACCATCTCGCCGGTGCGCGGATGATCGACGGGGACGCGGCGTCCGAGCTCGCGGCAGCGCGCGAAGAAGCGCCGCCGTTGGTCGCCGCCGCGGGCGACGATCGCTACCGTCACCTGCGGCGCCTGCCGCTCGAGCGCATGCACCAGGCGGTCCTGCGCGCGCTCCGGAAGCGCCTCGGCGCCGCGCAGCACGAGCAGCGTCCGGGCGCCGAAGAGCGACGGCGTCTCGATCGCGTCGGCGAGCGCCTCGGGGTCGCAATCGGCGCCGTGATAGCCGAGCACCGCGACGTCGCCAGGCTCGCGCTCGAGAGTCCGACGGATCTCGGCGAGCGCGCGGTCGGCGCGCAGCCCGTCGAACTCGCCGCGCCGCTCCTCCATGAGGACGTACAGCGACGCGGGGTCCGCGCTCAGAAATCCTCCATGATCTGATCGTAGACGTCGTGGGCGAGCGAGCGCAGCATCCGATCGAGCGTCTCGCGGCGGCGACTCTCGGCGAGCTGGATGTCGGTGAACGCGCCGAGGTCCTCCGCGTTGAGCGTCGAGCGGCGGAAGTCGGACGACGTCGTGACGATCACCGACGCCACGGTCTCGAAGTCGCCCGTCTCGCGTAAGCCCTTTGCCTGCCAGAGGAGCGCGCCGGTGTCGCGACGCCGCAGCTCGAGGTCGAGCGCGAGGACCGTCTGGTAGGTCAGCACCTCGTCCTTGCTGTTGAAGGCGACCGGCCGGTCGACGGCCTGACGGACGGCGCCGGACAGTAGGAGATCGCCCTCGTCGGGGGTGCTGGCGATGTGAAACGGGCCGCGCATCGCGAACTCGCGCTCGATCGCGAGCGCGATGCGCTTCTCGAGGCCGGCTTCGCGGGTGTCGTTGGAGAGCGCCTCGACGCCGAGCGTGCGCAGCTCGGGCGCGAAGACGCGTCCGCCGCGCCCGAAGCCATAGCCGCAGCCGGCGACGCAGAGCGCGGCGAGCATCACGAACGCGAGGCGAGGTCCAGTCCGACGCACGTCACACCACGATGCTGACCAGCCGGCCGGGGACGACGAGCGTCTTCCGAATCGTCTTCCCTTCGACGTGCGCCCGGACGCGCTCGTGGGCGAGCGCTTGCGCCAGCACCGCGTCCTCGGCGGCACCGGGCGTCACCGAGAAGCGCGCGCGCACCTTGCCGTTCACCTGCACGACCATCTCGACGACATCCTCGGCGAGCGCGCGCTCGTCGACCTCCGGCCAGCGCTGGGCGTCGAGGTCGCCGCCGCCGACTGCGTCCCAGATCTCGCTCGCGACGTGCGGGACGAACGGCGCGAGCAACACGAGCGTAGTCGCGACCGCCTCCGCCACGGCGGCGCGCAGCACGCCATCGCGCGGCGGCGTCTCCTCGACGAGCTCGGCGTAGCCGTTCACCAGCTCCATCACCGCGGCGACGGCGGTGTTGAAGTGCTGGCGGCGCTCGACGTCCTCCGTGACGCGCGCGATCGTCCGATGCGTCAGCCGCCGCAGCGCGCGCGCCTGCTCGGTGCCGTCGCCGGACGGCCGAGCGGCCGCGGCGTCCGTCTCGTCGCTGGCGCGATCGCGCGCAGCGCCGCGCGTCGTGTGCGCGGGCGCATCGGCGAGCCACCCGCGACCACGAGCGACGATGCGCCACAGACGATGCAGGAAGCGCGACGCCCCCTCGACGCCCTGATCGCTCCAGTCGAGGTCGCGCTCGGGTGGCGCCGCGAAGATGCAGAAGAGGCGCGCCGTGTCGGCGCCGTAGCGCTGGATGAGATAGTCGGGCTCGACCGTGTTGCCCTTCGACTTGCTCATCTTGGCGCCGTCCTTGATCACCATCCCCTGCGTGAGCAGGTTCACGAACGGCTCGTCGAGCGTCGGCCCGACGGCGGAGGGGCCCGTGTACCCGAGGTCGCGCAGCACCTTGGTGAAGAAGCGCGCGTACAAGAGATGCAGGACGGCATGTTCGACGCCGCCGATGTACTGGTCGACGGGCAGCCAGTAGGCGAGCGCATCGCGATCGAAGGCGCGCGTGTCGTCGTGCGGCGAGGTGTAGCGCAGGAAATACCACGACGACTCGACGAACGTGTCGAACGTATCCGTCTCACGTCGCGCCGGCCCGCCGCATCGCGGGCACGTCGTGCGGACGAAGCTCTCGACCTTGGCGAGCGGCGACCCGCCCGTCCCGGAGAGCTCGACGTCGGTCGGCAGCACGACGGGGAGGTCCGTGCGCGGCACCGGGACGACGCCGCAGCCGTCGCAATACACGACCGGGATCGGCGCGCCCCAGTAGCGCTGCCGCGAGATGCCCCAGTCGCGCAGGCGATACTGGGTCGCCCGCTTGCCGAAGCCGCCCGCGGCGGCAGCGTCGGTGATACGCAGCTTCGCGTCCTCGTTCGGCAACCCGTCGAACGGCGTCGAGCCGACGAGCCGTCCCGGACCGACGTATGCCTGGGTCATGCGCGCCGGGTCGAGCGGCGGCGCGTCCTCCGGCTGCACGACGACCCTGATCGCCAGGTCGTGCGCGCGCGCGAACTCGAAGTCGCGCTGATCGTGAGCCGGAACGGCCATGAGAACGGGTTGCGGCAGTAGGCGCCGACGAAGACGCCGTCCTTGCCGACGGCGCGCTCGGCCGTCGACTGCGCCCGCACGCGCTGCACGAACTCCGCGACCGCGGCTTCCTGGGCGGTGCCGATGGACAAGGCGGCGACCAGCGGATGCTCGACGGCGAGGCTGACGAACGTCGCGCCGAAAACGGTGTCGGGGCGGGTGGTGAAGACGGTGATCCCGCCTTCGCGATCGGCGAGCGGAAACGTCAGCTCGGCACCGACGCTCTTGCCGATCCAGTTTCGCTGCATCGTGAGGACCTTCTCCGGCCAGCCGACGAGGGTGTCGCAGCCGATGAGCAGCTCCTCGGCATAGGCGGTGATGCGGAGAAACCACTGCTCGAGCTCCCGCTCCTCGACCACCGACTCGCAGCGCCAGCAGCGCCCGTCCTCGACCTGCTCGTTCGCGAGTACGGTCTGGCAGCGCGCGCACCAGTTGACGAGAGACTTCCGCCGATAGGCGAGGCCGCGCTCGAGCATCGCCAGGAAGAACTCCTGCTCCCAGCGATAGTACTCGGGATCGCACGTGGCGATCTCGCGCCGCCAGTCGTAGCTGAACCCCATCCGTCGCAGCTGGCCGCGCATGTTGTCGATGTTGTCGCGCGTCCAAACCGCCGGATGGATGCCGCGCTCGATCGCGGCGTTCTCCGCCGGTAGCCCGACGACGTCGCCGATCGTGTAGTTGCGGACGTGCCCCATGTGGATGCGTCCCGACGGGTATGGGAACATCTCGAGGCAATAGAATTTCGGCGCGTCGGTGCGGCCCCTCGCCTCGTGCGCGTGTCGCTCGGCCCACCGGGCTTGCCACCGCGCCTCGACCGCCTGCGGATCGTACCTCGTATCCATGGTGGCGACGCTCAGCGCGCCGGCTGCCGCTCCTTGGCGCCGACGGCGGTCGCGACGTGGTCGAGCACGCCGTTCACGAAGGTCGCCGACTCGTCGTTGCCGAAGCGCTTGGCGATCTCGATCGCCTCGTCGATCGCGACGGTCGCCGGCACGTCCGGGCGGCAGAGGAGCTCGTACGCGCCGATGCGCAGGATGTTGCGATCGATCTGCGACAGTCGCTCGAGGCGCCAGTGCTCGGCGGCGTCGCCGATCAACGCGTCGATGCGCTCGCGCCTCGCGCGGACGCCGGTCACGAGCTCGCTCGCGAACGCGCGCGCGTCGTCGGGCGCCGGCGCGCTCTCGGGCTCGTCGAAGTGCCGCCAGAGATCGGGCGCCGGGATCGGCGGCTCGCCGCTCGTGACGTCCGCCTGGTACAGCGCCTGGAGCGCAAGCTCGCGTCCGCGCCGTCGCGTGCCGGTCATCGCGTCACCCCAGCAACCGGCCGAGCTGCGCCATCTCGATCGCCGTCACCGCCGACTCGTAGCCTTTGTTGCCGTGACCGGCGCCGGCGCGCTCGAGCGCCTGCTCGATCGTATCGGTCGTGAGCACGCCGAAGGCGATCGGCAACCGGTGGTCCGCGACGACGCGCCCGATGCCGCGTGTGATCTCGGCGGCGATGTACTCGAAATGCGGCGTCTCACCACGGATGACAGCGCCGAGGCAGACGAGCGCGTCGTACACGCCAGCGCCTGCGAGACGTCGCGCCGCGAACGGGACCTCGAACGCGCCGGGAACGTGGACGATCGCGATGTCCTCGTCGACGACGCCGTGCCGCTCCAGCGCATCGAGGGCGCCGGCGAGCAGCCCCTCGGTGACGGAGCGGTTGAAGCGCGCGACGACGATCCCGACACGCAGGCCCTTCCCGTCGAGCGATCCCGTGAGCTCGCGCGCCGCCATGCCGCCCGTCAGCTGATCAGCTTGAGGCCGCTGAAGAGGTGCCCGAGCTTCTGCTGCTTCGTTCGCAGATAGGCGATGTTGCCGCTCCGCGCCGGAACCTCGAGCGGCAAGCGCTCGACCACGTCGACGCCGTACGCCTCGAGACCGCGCACCTTGCGTGGATTGTTCGTCAGGAGCCGCACGTGGCGGACGCCGAGGTCGCGCAGGATCTGGGCACCGATGCCGTAGTCACGGAGGTCTTCCTCGAAGCCGAGCTCGAGGTTGGCCTCAACGGTGTCGCGTCCGCGGTCCTGCAGCGCGTAGGCGCGGATTTTGTTGGCGAGGCCGATACCGCGGCCTTCTTGGTGCATGTAGACGATGACGCCCTGCCCCACCGACTCGATGAGCTCCATCGCGCGATGCAGCTGGTCGCCGCAGTCGCAGCGCTCCGATCCGAACACGTCACCGGTGAGGCACTGCGAGTGCACCCGCACCAGCACGGGATCGGTCGCGCGCAGCACGCCCTTCACGAGCGCGACGTGCTCGTGGCGATCGACGGCGTTGCGGTACACGATCGCGCGATAGGTGGCGCCGTTCGCGCTCGTGAAGTCGGCCTCGAGTGTCCGCTCGACGAGCAGCTCGCTGCGCAGCCGATACGCGGCGAGCTGTGCCAGCGTCGCCATCTTGATCCCGTGCGCCGCGGCGAGCGCGGTGAGGTCGTCGATGCCGGCGACGGCGCCGTCCTCGCACAGCACGGTGCAGAACACGGCCGCGGGCTTCAGCCCGGCGAGCCGCATGAGATCGACCGCACCCTCGGGATGGCGCATCTGTGCCAGCACGCCGCCGCGCTGGACCTGCACCGGGAAGACGTGGCCGGGCATCGCGAGGTCGCCCGGACCCGCGCCGTCGGCGACCGTGACCGCGATGGTGCGCGCCCGGTCGGCAGCGGAGATGCCCGTCGTCACGCCGTGGCGCGCCTCGATCGAGGCGCCGAACGCCGGCTTACCCGAGCCCGACGGCGCGGCGAGGAGCGGGATGCCGAGATGGCGCATGCGGCCCTCGGTCAGCGCGACGCACACGAGCGCGCGCGCATGGGCGGCGAGGAAGTTTACCGCCTGGGGCGTCACGCGCTCGGCGGCGAAGCACAGCGCCCCTTCGCCGCCCTCGCGCTCGTCGACCAGCAGCGCCATCTTGCCGGCGCGCAGATCGGGGAGAATCTCGTCGATCGGCGTCCACATCGGATTCACCGCACTATAGCGGCTCCGCCGCGATATTGCACCGCTCCGTCCCAGAGAACGTCGGGACCGAGTCGCGTGACCGTGACCTGCGCGAGCCGCAGCGCCGACGCGAGCCGCGCGACGCCGAGCCCTGCCAGCATGGCGCGGCCGTCGGCGCCGAGGAGAAGCGGCGCGGACACGACGAGGGCGCGGTCGACCGCACGCTCGCGCAGCAGCGTCGCCGCGAGATCGGCGCCCCCCTCGACGAGCACGCTGACGACGTCGCGCGCCGCGAGCGCTTTGAGGACCGCATCCATGCGCACGCGACCGCGCCGTCCCGGCAGCGCGACCACCTCGGCCCCGGCGCGCTGCAGCGCACGCCGACGGTGCGGACTGGCCGCCGTCGTCGTCACGACGATGGTCGGCGATGCGGACCCGCGACGAAAGACCGCCGCCCGCGGCGACACGCGCAACCGGCCGTCGACGATGATGCGCCGCGGGTCGCGGCCGCCGCGGATCCGACACGTGAGCGCCGGGTCGTCGGCGAGCACCGTCCCGGCGCCGACCATGACCGCGTCGACGCGGTTACGGAGCGCGTGCACCCAGCGGCGCGCCGCCGCGCCGCTCACCCAGCGCGACTCGCCGGACGCGGTCGCGATGCGGCCGTCGAGCGACGCCGCGAGCTTCAGGAGCACGTACGGACGTCGCCGCACCACGAAATGCCGAAACCAGGCCGACACCGCGCCCGCCTCGTTCGCGAGCACGCCGACGTCGACGCGGATGCCGGCGGCGCGGAGCGCCCGCAGGCCGCGACCGCGGACGCGCGGGTTCGGATCGCCGACGGCCACGACGACACGTCCGACACGAGCCGCGATCACGGCGTCGGCGCACGGTGGCGTCCGCCCGAAGTGGCTGCACGGCTCGAGCGTCACGTAGAGCGTCGCGCCGCGCGCCGCCGCGCCGGCACGCCGGAGGGCGACCACCTCCGCGTGCGGTCCGCCGGCACGGCGGTGCCACCCCTCGCCGACGATCCGTCCGCCGCGCACGACGACGGCGCCGACCGGCGGGTTCGGGCTCGTGCGGCCGAGACCGCGGCGCGCGAGCGCGACGGCGCGCGCCATGAAGCGAGCGTCGTCCTGCCGCATCAGCCGCTCAGTGCGCCCGCGGCTTGCGGGGGCGCCCTTCGGCGCGCCGCTCTTTGATGAGCTGCTGCAGCTCTTCCATGAACTCGCCGATGTCCTGGAACGACCGGTACACGGATGCGAAGCGGACGTACGCGACCGTGTCGAGACCATGGAGCTCGCGCATCAACGCCTCGCCGATGAGAGAGCTCGGCACCTCCTTGTCGCCGCGCTCCTGCAGCGAGCGCTCGATGCGGTCGACGACGCCCTCGATCGCCTCGATCCCGACCGGTCGTTTCTCGCATGCCCGCTTCAGCCCGGCGACGATCTTGTGGCGGTCGAAGCTCTCGCGCCGCCCGTCCTTCTTCACCACCATGGGCAGCGCCGCCTCGGCGCGCTCGTAGGTCGTGAAGCGGCGCTGGCAGTGCAGGCACTCGCGCCGACGACGGATGACGTCGCTCTCCTCGGTGAGTCGCGAGTCGATGACTTTGTTCTCGAGGTCGCGGCAGAAGGGGCACTTCACGGCCCGACCTCGCGCATCGGCGTCACGTCGCACATCGCCGCGACCTCGCCGAGCCGGCGGCAGCGCATCGGGCGACGGCGCCCGCGTCGCGCGCTCCCGTCACGGCGGCGTCACCGCCCGCCGTAGATCGGGAACCGGGCGCAGAGCGCCGCGACGTCGTCGCCGATCGAGCGCAACGCCGTCTCGTCGCCGACGTGTTGCAGCGCGCGCGCGATGAAGTCGGCGATGTACGCCATCTCCGGCTCACGCATCCCGCGCGACGTCACCGCCGGGGTGCCGATGCGGACGCCGCTCGTCACCATCGGCGAGCGGGTGTCGAACGGCACCGTGTTCTTGTTGACGGTGATGCGGGCACGGTCGAGCGTCTCTTCGGCGACCTTGCCGGTGAGCTCCGTGCCGCGGAGGTCGAGCATCATGAGATGCACGTCGGTCCCGCCGGTGAGCAGCCGAAAGCCGCGCTCGATCAGCGCCGCGGCGAGCGCCTTGGCGTTGGCGACGATCTGGCGCTGGTACGCTGTGAACTCCGGCATCATCGCCTCTTTGAATGCGACCGCCTTCGCCGCGATCACGTGCATCAACGGCCCACCTTGATTGCCCGGGAAGATCGACGAGTTCAGCGCCTTGGCGTACTTCTCGGTACAGAGGATCAGTCCGCCGCGCGGGCCGCGCAGGGTCTTGTGCGTCGTGCTGGTCACGAAATCGGAGGACGGGACCGGCGATGGATGTACGTCGGCGGCGACGAGCCCGGCGAAATGCGCCATGTCGGTCATGAGGATCGCCCCGACCTCGTCGGCGACGCGGCGGAAGGCGGCGAAGTCGAGCGTCCGCGGGTACGCGCTATAGCCGGCGACGATCAGCTTCGGACGATGCTCGCGCGCGAGCGCCGCGAGCTGCTCGTAGTCGAGGCGCTCGTCCGACTCGCGTACGCCGTACGGCACGACCTTGAAGAAGCGGCCGGAGAAGTTGACCGGGCTGCCGTGCGTGAGGTGCCCACCGTGGCTCAAGTTCATCGCCAAGATCGTGTCGCCGGGGGAGAGCTGCGCGAAGTAGACGGCCATGTTTGCCTGCGACCCCGAGTGCGGCTGCACGTTCGCGTGCTCGGCGCCAAAGATCTCCTTCGCGCGCGCGATCGCCAGCGACTCGACCTCGTCGACGAACTCGCACCCGCCGTAGTACCGCTTTCCCGGGTACCCCTCGGCGTACTTGTTGGTGAGAATCGATCCCTGCGCCTCGAGCACCGCCTCGCTGACGATGTTCTCCGACGCGATCAACTCGAGATTCTGCTGCTGCCGCTCCCGCTCCCGCTGGATCGACTCGTAAATCTCGGGATCAGTACGTTCGAGCGCAGTCGGCATTAACGCTAACGCTCCGCGCGCCGCGCGCACGCGGGCGAGGTCATTTATGGCTTTCGATGTAGTTGACGACGTCCTGGACGGTGCGAATTTTTTCCGCATCCTCGTCGGAGATCTCCATCTCGTATTCTTCCTCGAGCGCCATCACCAACTCGACGATGTCGAGCGAGTCGGCGCCGAGATCCTCGATGAAGGATGCCTCCGGCGTGACTTCCTCTTCGCTCACCCCAAGCTGCTCGCAAATGATCTCTCGAACCTTGGTCTCAACCGGAGACGCCATGCTCCCTCCTCACACGTACAATCCGCCGTTGACGTGGATCACCTGACCGGTGATGTACGCTCCCCCCGGACCGGCGAGAAATGTGACCGCCGCCGCGACCTCCTCGGGTGTGCCGGACCGGCCGAGCGGCACGAGCGCCAGCACCATGTCACGCGCGGCTGCTTGCATGCCCTCGAGCATGTCGGTGGCGATCAGCCCCGGCGCGACGGCATTCACGGTGATGTCCCGGGACGCGAGCTCGCGCGCCGCGGCCTTCGTGAAGCCGATCACTCCGGCCTTCGCGGCCGCGTAGGTCGATTGCCCGGTATTACCCATGAAGCCGACGACGGAGCTGATGTTGACGATACGACCGGAGCGCGCCCGCATCATGGCGCGGCTGACGGCTTTCGTGCAGTTGAAGACCCCCTTGAGGTTGACGTCGAGGACCCGATCCCACGCTTCGTCGCTCGTCCGCAGGATGAGCCCGTCCGCCGAAACTCCGGCATTATTCACCAAGATATCCACGTTGCCAAGGCGCGCCGCGACATCGCGAATCGCGGCGTCGACGGCATCGCCGTCGGCGACGTCGAACCCGAGCACCTCGGCGAACCCGCCGGCAGCGCGAATGTCGGCGGCGACCGCCTCGGCGGCGTCGCGCCGCTCGCGGTAATTCACGACGACGCGCCCGCCGGCGGCCGCGAGATCACGCGCGATCGCGGCACCGATGCCGCGCGACGCGCCGGTCACGAGCGCGAGCTTGCCGGCGAGCGCGCTGCTCACGCCACGCTCGCGAGCGCGGCCCAGCCCTCGCCCTCGCCGGCTGCTACGGCGTCGATGCCGAGCTGCATGCGCTGCACGAGCCGGGTCAGCCCCTGACCGGGACCGATCTCGAAGGCGCGCCGGCAGCCGCGTTCCGCGAGCGCCGCCATCGACTCCGCCCACCGCACCGGCGCGGTCACCTGCGAGACGAGGAGCGGCCGCACCCGCGCGGGGTCCGTGTTCGGCGCCGCGTCGACGTTGGCGACGACGGGGACCGCTAGCGGGTCGATCGGAACGTCGTCGAGCGCCCGCGCCAGCGGACCGGCGGCGGGCGCCATCAATCGACAATGGAAAGGCGCGCTCACCGGCAGTGCGAGCGTGCGCCCGCCGAGATCGCGCGCCGCGACGATCGCGCGCGCCACGGCGTCGCGGTGGCCGGCGATGACGATCTGTCCCGCGCCGTTGAAGTTCGCGGGCTCGACGACGTCGTCGCCGGCGACACGCGCACACAGCGTCGTTACGACGTCCTCGGTGAGCCCGAGGATCGCCGCCATGCCGCCGGCCCCCTCGGGGACGGCGGTCTGCATCAACCGGCCTCGGAGTCGCACCAAGCGCAGCGCCGCCGCGAAGCCGAGCGCGCCGGCGACGACCAGCGCCGTATACTCACCGAGGCTGTGGCCTGCGAGCCACGACGGACGGAGCTCGATCTCCTTGGCGGCGGCACGGTAGCCGGCGATGCTGGTCGCGAGAATCGCCGGCTGGGCGTTCTCGGTCCGGACCAGCTCTTCCTCGGGACCTTCGAAGCAGAGCTGCGAGAGACGTGTCCCGATCGCGTCGTCCGCCTCCGCGAACGTGTCGCGCGCGACGCGATGCTCGGCGGCGAGACGCCGGCCCATGCCTACGCGCTGAGATCCTTGACCCGGAAAGAGGAGAACCGAGGGCAGCACGGCCTCGCGGCGTCGCCGAGGCTCAGGCCTCGTGGACGTCCAGCACCTTGCGTCCGCGGTACTCGCCGCAGTGCGCGCAGGCGCGATGGCGCAGCATCGGTTCCTGGCAGTTCGGGCACGTGATCCAGCTCGCCGGCACGAGCGCGTCGTGCGCCCGCCGCTTGTTGCGCTTCGTGCTCGAAGTCCGTCGTTTCGGAACCGGCATGACCCCTCCTCGGCGGGCTCAGGAGCCGCCGTCGATCTTCAGCCCGCGCAGCACCGCGAAGCGTGGGTCACCGGACTCGACGGTGCAGGAGCACGCCGTCGTATTGCGGTTTACGCCGCACTGCGGGCACAGGCCACGGCATTCTTCATCACAGAGCGGCCGCGTCGGCAAGGCGAGCAGGACCTGCTCGTAGACGAGGCGCGTCACGTCCACCTCGGTGCCGCGGTAGAACGATTCCGCGAGATCGCCGGCCGCGAGCTCGATCTCGCCCTTCAGCGGCTGCTCTGGCGTGAGGACGAGGGAGAAGTCCTTGACGACATCGAGCGGGAACGGCGCGAGGCAGCGCGCACAGGTTGCGGTCGCGATGCCGTGCACGCTGCCATCGAAAAAGAGGTCCTGCAACGAGCGCGAGAACGTCAGGTCGACGTCGAGGGGAGCGCGGAACTCATAGTCGTGCGGGCCTTCGTGCAACATGGCGTTCAACTCGGCGACCGGCTCCGCATATGCCAGCTCGGACGGGACTGCGAGAATGTCGTGAAGTTGCACCTTCATGGGGGAACCCCCGGGAGGACGACGTTGCTCTCTTCCTTATATGTGCTCGCAGCCGAGACGCACAAGCCAATCGCAGGCGGGCGGCACACGGCGTGCGCCGGTGCGCGCGTGCACCGACACGCGCGCGGTCACTCGCGGTCGCGCTGGTCACTCCGCCGGCGCACGTTGCGCGCACCGGTGCCGGCAGCGCGCTCGAGACGGCGGACACGCTGCAGCAACTCGGGCAGACGTAGCAGCGCCGCCGACGCGCGCCGCCAGCGCGTCACCTCGACGGCGGGATAGCCGCCGACGATCTGTCCCGCCGCCACCGAGTTCGGCACCCCGCTTTGGGCGACGATCTGCGCCCCGTCGCCGATCGTCAGGTGGCCGGCGGCGCCCGCTTGGCCGCCCATCTGCACGCCGCGACCGAGCTTCGTCGAGCCCGCGAGCCCGACCTGCGCCGCAAGGAACGAATGCGCGCCGACGTCGCAGTTGTGCCCGACCATGACGAGGTTATCGAGCTTCGCGCCCTCTCGGACGATGGTCGCGCCGAGCGTCGCGCGATCGATCGTGGTGTTGGCGCCGACCTCGACGTCGCTCTCGACGACGACCGTGCCCGTCTGCGGAATCTTGACGGCCCCACGCGGACTGGGTGCGAACCCGAAGCCGTCGGCGCCGAGCACGACGCCAGGATGAAGCACGACGCGATCGCCGATCCGCACGTCCTCGCGTACCACGACACCCGCATGGGCGACGAAGCCGCGGCCGATGCGGACGCCGGGGTAGATCGTGACGTGCGGATGAATCGTCGCCTCGGGTCCGATCTCGACGTCGTCACCGATGACGGCGTAGGCACCGATCGAGACCGGCTCGACGATCCTCGCGCTCGCCGCGACGACCGCCGTCGGGTGGATGCCGGCCGGTGGACGGCGCGGGACATGGAAGAGAGCGAGCGCCTCCGCGAACGCGAGATACGGATTCGCCGAGCGCAGGCTCGCGAGCGGCACCTCGTCGGCGTCGCGCGCGAGGATGATCGCCGACGCGCGCGTGGCCGCCATCTGCGCCGCGTACTTGGGATTGGCGAGGAACGTCAGATCACCAGGGCCCGCATCCTCGAGACTGCGGATGCCCTGGATCTCGACCTCGCCGTCGCCGCGAAGCTCGCAGTCGAGTCGCGCGGCGAGCGCCGCGAGCTTCATGCGTCGTGCGCCTGCATGCGAGCGGAGATTTGCGTGAAGCCACCGCCGCCGCAAGCGTGCGGAAACACCGTCGCGTGCACGCCGACGGTCAAATTTGCCGGTCCCGGTAGGCTATGTTACGACCACGCGATGTCCGACGTCATCGATTTTGCGAAAGGCGACGGCCTGGTTCCCGTGATCGTCCAGGACGACGAGACCGGAGCCGTATTGATGCTCGCCTACATGAATCGAGCGGCGTTCGAGCGGACCGTCGCGACCGGCTACGCCTGCTACTGGAGCCGCTCGCGGCGCGAGCTGTGGGTGAAAGGCGAGACCTCCGGCAATCGCCAGGAGGTGCGCTCGATCGCGGTCGACTGCGACGGCGACACGCTGCTGCTGCGGGTGATCCAACAGGGCGGCGCCGCGTGTCACGAGGGCTACGCGAGCTGCTTCTTCCGCCGCCACGACGACGGCACGTGGCGGATCACGGCCGAGCGCGTCGTCGATCCGGCGACGCTCTACCCGAAACAATGAGCGTCCTCCGTCTCGGCATTCCGAAGGGCAGCCTCGAAGAGGCGACCATCGAGCTCTTTCGGAAGAGCGGCTGGCGTATCAAATCCGGCGACCGCAGCTACTTCCCGTCCGTCGACGACCCGGCGCTGCGCTGCAGTCTCATCCGCGCCCAGGAGATGGCGCGCTACGTCGAGTCCGGGACGCTCGACGCCGGCATCACCGGCCACGACTGGATCCTCGAGAACGGCGCCGACGTCGCGGTGATCCGCGACCTCGTGTACTCGAAGGCGACGCTGCGGCCGACGCGCTGGGTCCTCGTCGTCCCCGAGCGCTCGCCCGTGCAGAAGATCGAGGATCTCCGCGGCAAGAAGATCGCGACCGAGCTCACGAACTACACCCGCCGCTACTTCGCCGAGCGCAAGGTCGACGTCGAGGTCGAGTTCTCCTGGGGCGCGACCGAGGCGAAGGGCGCCGAAGGCCTCGTCGACGCGATCGTCGAGGTCACCGAGACCGGCAGCACGCTGCGCGCAAACGGCTTGCGAATCGTCTGCGAGCTCTTCCAGTCGAACCCGCAGCTGATCGCCAATCACGCAGCGCTGAAGGATCCCTGGAAGCGCGAGAAGATCGAGCAGATCGGCCTGCTGCTCCTCGGCGCGTTGCAGGCGGAGATGCAAGTCGGGTTGAAGCTCAACGCCCCGAAGGACCGCCTGGACGCGATCGTCGCGATGCTGCCCAGCATCACCGCGCCGACCGTGTCCACGCTCTACGGCACCGACTGGTTCTCGGTCGAGAGCGTGATCGCGGAGAACGTCGTGCGCGAGCTGATCCCGAAGCTTCTCAAGGCGGGCGCGGTCGGCATCATCGAGTACTCGCTGAACAAGGTCATCTAGCCGTCGATACGCGCGAGCTTTCGCGCGTCGGGACGCTGCGCTACATGCAGCCGATGCAGCCCGTTGCGTCCGGGGTCGTCGCACCGGCGTCGCGGCCGTCGACGCTCGCGTGGGTCGCCGTCGGCGCGGTCGGCGTGCTCGCGATCGTCTTCACGCTGCGGCCGATCGACGACTACGACGTCTGGTATCACCTCGCCGCGGGGCGGCTGATGGTGGATACGTGGCGCTGGCCGACGACGAACACGTTCGCGTACACGACGCCGCTCGCTTCCTGGGTGGACGTGCACTGGGTGTTCCAGCTGCTGCTCTACGCGTCGTGGATACTCGCGGGATCGACCGGCGCCATTCTGCTGGCGACGCTGCTCGTGCTGGGGACGGTCGCGGTGCTCTTCCTCGACGCGCGCCGCTTCGCGCCGCCCACGGTGGTCGCGCTCCTACTTGCCGTCGCGCTCGTCGTCGCGAGCCCGCGCTTCGTGCCGCGACCGGAGCTCCTCGCGTTCCTGCTGCTCGCGATCTTTCTCTATCTCCTCGACGGCTATCCGCGCTCGGGTCGCGCGATCTACTGGCTCGTGCCGCTGCAGGTCGTGTGGATGAACGCGCACGGCACGGTGCCGATCGGCGTCGTCCTCGTCGGCTGCTACTGGCTCGGGGCGACGCTCGCGTTCCTGCCGCTACCGGCGGGCTGGCGCGCGGCGAGCGGCTGCACACGCGCGGAGTGGCGGCGGTTGACGGTCGTCCTCGCGCTCGTGACGCTCGGGTGCTTCGCGACGCCGTGGGGCGTCGCGGGCGCGCTGCTGCCGCTCGATCTGCTGCCGGCGGTCACCGGAGCCTCGCAGCTCTCGAGCCGCATCGGCGAGTTTCGGCCGCCATTGCAAGGCGGCTACGCTCTGCCGCTCGCGTACACGTGGGTGGCACTCCTCGTCGTGACCGCCGTTTCGTTTGCGGTGAACTTCCGCCGCGTCCATCTCGGCCGGCTCTTCGCGGCGCTGATCTTCGGGTACCTCTCGACGCAGGCGTTGCGGAACGTGGCGCTCTTCGCGTGGGTGGCGGTGCCGGCGGTCGCCGCGAACGTCGGCGACGTGCTCGCCGCCGCGCGCCGGCCGACCGCCACTCCGGATCGCCGACGCCAGGCCGCTCCGGCGCGCGCGTGGGCGCTGCCCCCGGCGTTGGCGCGCGCCGGTGAAGCCGTCGTCGTCCTCGTCGTCGCACTCCTCATCGCGAGCGTGGTGACCAACCGTCTCTCGTATTTTCTCGACATCGAGCGCGAGTTCGGGCTCGGCGTCTCCGCCGACCACGCGCCGATCGACGCGGTCCGCTTCGCCGACGAAGTCGGCATCGCGGGGCGGCCGTTCAACGACTTCGCGAGCGGTGGGTACCTCGCGTGGGCGCGCTTCCCGCGCGAGCGCGTCTTCATCGACGGCCGGACGCAGGCGTATCCGGACGACTTCTTCCGCTTTTACTTCAGCGTCATGGACAACCCGAATGGATGGCCGCAGGTGGTCGACCGATTCGCGCCCGACTACGGGCTGCTGTACCACGTGTGGTCGAACCGCTTTCCGCTGGCGCGATACCTGATGACGGGACACGGATGGACGCTCGTCTATTACGACGAGACCGCGTCGTTGTACCTGCCGCTCGACGACGCGCACCGGCCGCAACGCGAGCGCGCCGAGCAAGCGTTCGCGGCGCGGCAGGCGGCGCGCTCCGTCGACGACGGCGCCGCTGTGCGCGCCGCCGGGTGGTGGGACGCCGTCCGCGTGCCGGTCGCGGCGATTCGACGCGACACCGGGTACGGCGACTTCCTGTCGGCGATCGGGAGGCCCGCCGACGCGGCGCGCGCCTACGAACACGCGCTCGCGCTGGATCCGAACGCGTCGCAAACGCGCACGTCACTCGGCTTCGCCTATTGGCACAGCGCCAGTCCGGAGCGCGCGGTCGTCGAGTGGCGCGATGCCGTGCGCCGCGATCCGACCTTCCAGCCGGCGCGGAGCGCGCTGGCGGAGGGAGAACGGCGCATGCGCGGGACTCCGCAGACGCACTGAGCTGTTTCGGCGGCGCCGACAGCGTCGGTGCGACGTCGGCGAGCTGCACGGTCGTGCCGACCCGCGTACCGGCGCGCACCCCGCGGCCCAACGCCTGGTCGAACCGGAGGCGATCATCGGGTTGGTCGCGTAATTTGAGGTCGCCGACGCGTTTCGGCAAGCCGGCGCCGGCGATCCGCTACCGTGCGAGATCTCCTATCCTTGGCAACCATTTGCTCGACGAACGCCTCACCTTTTTCAAGCGCGCGTCGTCA
>VBKW01000368.1 GCA_005879405.1 Deltaproteobacteria bacterium | reverse complement strand
TCGCGGTGACAGGGCATCTCACGGAGCTGATCTTCGACGACGCGTGCGAGCACGTGTACCTGACGAACGCCACGAGCAATCGCGTCGAGGTGTTCTCGATTGCGGACGACGAGCTCCAGACTCCGATTGCCGTCGGCTCGCAACCGACGGGTCTCGACGTCAGCCCGGACGGCACGACGCTGTACGTCGCGAATTCCGGCGGCAACAACATCTCCATCGTCGACCTCACGGCCGGCGTCGAGCAGCAAAAGGTGACCGTACCGTCGAACTTCATCAACGACAAACCGTTCTCGGTGGCGGTCGCCAGCACCGGTCTCGTGTTGTTCAGCACGACGTTCGCGGGGAGCGGCTTCGGCGGTCGCATGATGCAGCTCGATCCGTCGTCGTACGCGCTCGCGCAACGCACCGATTTTTTCATCAACGGCACGACCACCGAAGCGACGTTTCTACGCGCCAGCGCCGACCGGAGCGTGATCGCCGCGGTCGCCGGCGACATCTCGTCCGCGCCCGTGTTCCGCTACTCCTCCGCGACGGACCAGTTCAGCAAGGAAAAGGATCTGGACGGCTTCGTCACGTTCGTCGCCACCGACGAGTCGGGGGCGACGATCGTCGTCGATCCCGGCACCTCCGTGCTCGACGCGAGCCTGAGCCTGAGCGGCACGATTACCGGCGGCGGCTTTGGCGTGGCGGTCCACCCGGCCGGCACGATCGGGTATCGCGTCCGCGCGTCGAGTATCGACGTCCTCGATCTCGTGCACTTCCTCACGACCGGCACGCTGGCGGTCGGTGACACCGTCGCGAACGCCAACGCGTTCAGCCACGGGGTCGGCCAGTTGGCGATCAGCCGCGACGGGGCGCTGCTCGCCGTCATCACCGATCACGGGTTCACGCTGGTCCAAACGGACGCACCCGTGGTGACGACTCCCACACCGACCGCGACCCCCGCTCACACTCCCACACAGACCGGCACGCCCGCTGCGCCGCCGACGCCGACCGCGACGCCGGAAGGTCTGCCGTTGCTCGACAAGTCCGCCCGCCGTTGCGAGGCCGCGCTGGCGACGCACGCGCGCGCGTTCGCGATCACAGATCACAAGCTGCTGCAGAAGTGCTTCGACGGCCTGCTGCGCGAGGCCGCCCGCGGCCGCGATACCACGAGCGTCGCCGCGAAGTGCGCGGAATGGACGAATCCCGCAAATCCGGACTCGGTGCTCGCCCGCGCGCGTGCGACCGCCGCGGCGAACGCCCTGCGCGCGTGCGGATCGGTCTCAGCGGCGGAGCTCGGAACGCCGTGCGCGCGCGACGCGGCGACGCTCGCGGACGTCATCGGCTGTACGCTGGACGCCTACGAGGCGGGGGTCGCAGCGCTGATTGCCGAAACGTACGCGGACGCGTGCACGCTCGCCGACGTGGCGGGCATCGGCGCGATGTTCGCGAACGTCTGCGCTCACTAGTGTCCCGTCCCGGACGGGACACTAGCGGCGGTCCGCGAGATCGGTACGAATGTGTCGCGCGGCGGCAAGGAAAAATGCTGCCGCGACGATGTTGGAGACGCTGACCGCGAGGAGAGAATAGCGGATCGCGAGAGCGCCATACGACACCGCGAGCGCGTCGTTGAGCACGCCGACGGCGAGCGGCCCGAGGCCGAGGCCGATCAGATTGATGACGAAGCCGAGGACGGCGGATGTCGTGGCACGCATCGTCGGGCGCACGAGCGTCTGCGTCAGCGAGAAGACGGGCCCGAACCACATGGCGCTCGCGATCGCGGGGGGAATGAAGAAGAGCAGGGCGCCGTACGACGTCGGCCAGAACAGCGTCGCGATCGCGAACGGCAGCTGCGCGACCGCCGCTATCGCGGGCACGTAGAGCTGCGCGCGGGCGTCGCGCCTGCCGAGACGGTCGGCGAGCACGCCGCCGAGGATCGCGCCGATGCCGCCGCCGATGCCGAGGATCGCGCCGAGCCAGGTGCCGAGCTGGCCGATCGTCATGCCGTGGACGCGCACGAAGAACGTCGGACCCCAGATCGCGTTGGCGTAGCCGCCGAACGCGGTGAACGCGGCGGCGAGAGCGAGATGACGAAACGAGCGCAGCGACCAGAGCACGCGCATCGCCGCGCCGATCCGCTCGACGTCGTGCGCGCCGCGTCCGGGATGCGAAGGATGCGCGCCGTCGGCGTGACCGCGCGTCGGCTCGTGGACCGTCATGCGAACCGTGATCGCGACCACGAGTCCGGGCAGGCCCACGACCATGAACGCGGCGCGCCACCCGAAAATCTGTCCCACCCAGCCGCCGACGAGGAACCCGAAGGCGAGCCCGACGTGGACGCCCATCGAGAAGATCGCCATCGCCGTCGCGCGGCGCTCGATCGGAAAATAGTCCGCGAGCAGCGAGTGCGAGGGCGGCACGAACGCCGCCTCGCCGACCCCGACGCCGACCCGCAAGAGCGCGAGCTGCGCGAAGGAGCGCGCGAGCCCCGATGCCGCCGTGAGCGCGCGCCACGCGGTCAGCCCGACGGCGATGATCGTGCGTCGCGACCGACGGTCCGCGAGCCGCGCGATCGGGATGCCCGCGAACGTGTAGAAGAGCGCGAAGGCGATCCCGGTGAGCAGCCCCATCGCGGAGTCGGAGACCTGCAGCTCGTTCTTGATCGGCTGCAGCAGGATCGCGAGGATCTGCCGATCGATGAAGTTGAAGACGTACGCGACGAACAGCAGCGCGAGAACGTAGCGCGCGTAGCCGCGTGTGATCGTCGGGGGCGTCAAGTCCCGACGGCGTAGCACGCCCGTGCGCGACCGCGCCAGGTAACCTTCGCCGACGTCGCCGGCGGCGGTGCGCCGCTCGGCTCAGCGCCGGTACACGTCGGGGTCGAAGCGCTCCATCGCCCAGTCGGGGCTCGTGATACCGGTGAAGCCGAACTGTCGGTAGAGCCCATGCGCGTCGCGCGTATTGAGGAGGAAGCGGCGCAACCCTTGGAGCGCGGGGTGCGCGACCACGACCTCCATCAGCCATTTGCCGAGGCCGCGGCCGCGATGCGCCGGCAGGACGAACACGTCCGCGAGCGCGATCACGTGAAGTCGAGCCTCGCGGTCGAGCGCGGCGGCCTGTCGGTCATGTCTTACGGCATCGCCGAGCGCTGCTTCGAGATCGAGGGCGCGCGCGACGACGTGCTCGGGAATCTCGGCCGCCCAGTACGACGACCGCGAAAGGTACTCGTGGATCACGCGCCGATCGAGACGCGCCGGATCGGTGCTGATCACGTACTCACCGCGGCGCCACTCGCTCGACTGGTTCACGTGGGCTCGCTCCCGAGCACCGAGGTGCCGATGCCGTGGCGCGCGCGGATCGCCTCGTTGGCGAGGAAATCGCAGCGCTCGTTCTCGACGTGGCCGTCGTGGCCGCGAACCCAGTGCCAGCGCACGACGTGGCCGTTCGCCGCCGCGTCGAGGAGCTGCCACAGATCGACGTTCTTCACCGGCTTCCGATCGGCGGTGCGCCACGCGTTGCGCTTCCACTTCGGCAGCCACTGCTCCATGCCGTTCCGCAGATACTGCGAGTCGGTATGGAGGTCGACCTCGGCGGGCTCGCGCAGCGCGCACAGCGCCTCGATCGCGGCGCGCAGCTCCATGCGGTTGTTGGTCGTGTGCGGCTCGTAACCGCTGACCTCGCGCCGATGATTGCCCGCGATCAGCACGGCCGCCCACCCGCCCGGACCGGGATTCCCGTGGCAGGCGCCGTCGGTGAAGATCGTCACCCGCTTCATAGGTCGCTCGTCCCCAGGAGATCGCGCGCGATCGTCAGGATCTGCATCTCGGTCGTGCCGCCGCCGAGCTCGATGAGCTTGGCGTCGCGTGCCAGGCGCTCGACGACGTACTCCTCCATGTAGCCGTTGCCGGCGAGGATGTGGATCGCCTCGAAGGCGACGAACGTTCCCATCTCGGCGCAGTAGAGCTTCGCGGCACAGACGTCGGCGAGCGACTCCTTCAACGTGCGCCGCGCGAGCCAGTCGGCATACACGATGCGTCGCACATTCGAGACGGCGACATACATGCGTGCGAGCCGCCCCTGGACGAGCTGGAAGTTGGCGATCGGTTGGCCGAACTGCCGGCGCTCGCGCGCGTAGTCGCGGGCGATCTCGAAGCAGCGCTCGGCGATGCCGTAAGACATGACCGACAGGCCGCCGCGCTCGACCGCGAGGCTCGACTTCACGTGATCGCGCTCGCGGACGCCGCCGCCGAGGAGCTGGTCGGCGGGGATCCGGACGTCGTCGAGAAACACCTCGCCCGTCGGTGAGCCGCGCATGCCCATCTTCTGCATCGCCGGACCGGTCGAGAGGCCGGCGGTGCCGCGCTCGACGATGAACGGCTGGATCGCACCCTCGTCGGTGCGGGAGTAGATCAGAAACACGTCGGCGTAGGGCGCGTTGGTGATGAAGGTCTTGCTGCCGTTCAGGACGTAATGGTCGCCGTCGCGCCGCGCCGTCGTCCGCATGCCGCGGAGCGCGTCACTGCCGGCGCCCGGCTCGGTGAGGCCCCAGGCACCGATCTTCTCGGTGCGCAGCACGGGCCGCGCGAAGCGCTCGATCTGCTCGGGGGAGCCTTTGCCGAGGACGTTTCCCGCGAAGAGCCCGGTGCTCGCGCCGTAGCTGAGAGCGAAGGACGGGCTGATGCGCGTCATCTCGACGGTGAACGTGGTCCGCGCATAGCGCGCGACGTTGGCGTCGAGCGCCGCCATCGCGTCCGCCTTCGACGCCGCGGCGTCCGCCCCGCGAGCGCCGCGGCCGCCGAACGACTGCAGGAGCGCGTCGAGGCCGAGCGTGCGGTGCATGTGGCGCATGAGGTCGTACGGCAGCAGCTCGCCGTGCTCCATCGCCGGGACGTGCGGCTCGATCTCGCGGGTAAAGAAGTCGCGAAACGTGTCGCGCAGCATGCGCTCGGTGTCGTTCAGCTCGAGGTCCATCGTCGCGTCCTTCTCAGCCGCAGTCGTCGTCCCAGCCGGGATCTTGGTCGGGGTGCTCTTCGAGCCGCGCGAGGCAGCGCGCCGCGTCCTCGAGGTCGGAGGCGTTCTCATAGCGGTTGTCGCCGCACGTCGGGAGCCCCGCCGCGAGCGCGGCGCGCAGCTCGGCGACGGCGCGAGTGCCGTCGCCGGTGCGTGCCACCGTCTCGGCCAAGAGAATGCGGTTGTCGACGGTGCAGGCGAAGATCGGCGCCGCCGACGCGGCCTGCATCAGCTGCCGTGCCGCCTTGAGGTCGCCGCCGGCGACGCTCGGCGCGCGCATCAGCACCGAGGCCTCGGCTCGCGTCGCGGCCCCGTCCGGCGGATCGGCGCCCGGCGGGTCCCCGGCGCGCGCGGCGCGAAACTCGGCGAGGAGCTGCTTCGGGAGCGCGAGCTGCATCGGGTTCCACGAGCCGCTCGCTTGGATGCCGCGGATGCTGCCATGCCAAAGATCGCACGCCGGAGGGTGCGGCGTGTGGGCGAGGCAACGCTCGCTCTCCTCGAGGCCGCGCGTCATCCGCGCCGCCGCTTCCGCGTCCGTCGGCCCGAAGCGCCGGCTCTTGAACGCGGTCGTCGCGAGGAGGACGCGCGCCTCGTCGCGGTCGGCGTCGGCGACGCCGTCGCACGCGACGAGAGAGCTCGCGCGCGCATACGCGTCGAGGATGCGCTCGCGAAAGCGCGTGCGCGCCGCCTGCGACGGTGGGCTCGTCGCGCCCTCGCCGCGACTCGCGTAGACGGCGCGCGCCGCGGCGAGCTCGTCAGCGCGATCAGCGCCGCCACGACGAGCGTATGCGTGCCCAGCGCGGGTACGACGCGGGCGGCCGCAGCGACCGACGCGCGCGGGAACGCCTCGACGCGCCGACGCGCGCGGCGCCTCACCGTCGCTTCTTCGCGGACGTCGCCAGGAGATCGGCGAGGGTGCCGAGGCTCTTGCCTTCGGACGTCTTCTCCGTGATCGCTGCGCGGTCCTCGCGACGCGCGGCGGCTTCGGCGTCGTCGCGCGCGCGCCGCGCGCCCTCGACCATGGACAGCGAGATGCGCCGCTTCTCGGGCTCGAGCGTGATGACGGTCACCTCGACCTCGTCACCGATCTTCACGACGTTCTTCGGATGCGCCACCCGGCCCTGGAGCGACATGCGCGACACGTGGACGAGGCCGTCGAGCCCGGGTGCGAGCTCCACGAAGGCGCCGAACGGCTCGAGCCGGCGCACCGTCCCGCGGACGCTCGTGCCGACCGGGAAGCGCTCCGCCGCGCTCAGCCACGGATCGGCGGCGAGCGCACGCAGCGAGAGACTGATGCGGTCGCGACCACCCTCGGCGGCGCGCTCGAGCTTCACCACCTGCGCCTCGACCTCTTGGCCGACCTGCACGACCTCAGACGGATGACGCGGCCGGCCGTAGCCGAGCTCGGTGACGTGGATCAGCCCCTCGACGCCGCCGAGGTCGACGAAGGCGCCGAAGTCGCGCAGCGACGTCACCGTGCCGCGCACGACCGCGCCGACGGCGAGACGCTCCCATACCGTTGCCGCCTGGGCCGCGGCCTCCTCCGCGAGGATGTGCCGCCGCGAGACGACGACGTTGCGGCCGCCGGCGCTGATCTGCGTGACGCGAAAGCGCAGCCGCTGGCCGACGTACTGCCCCGGCTCGGCACGCCGGAGATCG
>VBKW01000367.1 GCA_005879405.1 Deltaproteobacteria bacterium | reverse complement strand
CGGGATGGAACCTGCGGCCCGACATCTTCACGTACACGTTGTTCGCGGTGATGATCGTGCTCCTCGACCGCGGCTTCGCGGCGCGCGCGGCTGCTGACGCGTCCGCGTCACGTCGACTGTGGCTCGTCCCACTGCTGTTCGCGCCGTGGGCCAATCTGCATGGGGCGTTCTTCGCGGGCTTTTCGGTGTTTGCGCTGTATCTGCTCTGCCGCAGCGTCGAGACGGCTCGTCGCGGCGGCGCGGGGGCGGCGCGGGACATCGGTCAGCACGGCATGCTGCTCGCCGCCGCCGCGCTATTGATGCTCGTGAATCCGTACGGCGTTCGTATCTGGTCATGGATCCTCGGCGTCGCGTTCGAGCCGCGTGCGGAGATCACCGAGTGGGAGCCGCTGCGCGTCGGCGATCTGCGCTTCATCCCTTTCATCCTGCTGCTCGGTTCGACGGCGGCGGCGTGGGTGTTCACGCGGCTTCGACGGGACGCGACGCAGACGGTCCTGCTCGCGGTGACGGCGTGGCAGTCCTTCGCCCACGTACGCCACATCCCGTTTTTTGCGATCCTCGCAGGGCTGTGGTTGCCGCCGCATCTCGAGGATCTCCGACTTCGTCTTCGCGGTACACGGCCCCGGCGGCACGGCTGGATCCGTGCACGAGGCGCGGCCGCATGGCTGACGGCCGCCGTTCTCACCGCGGCGCTGGTGCTACGCTCGCGTGCGGTCTGGGTCGACACGAGCATGTATCCCGTCGCGGCGTTCGAGTTCATGGCGTCGCATGACCTCGGCGGCAAGCTCGTCGTGAATGCGGATTGGGCGTGGTATGCGATCGCCGCGTTCTCTCCTCCGACCAGCGTCTCCTTCGATTACCGCGCCTGCTATCCCCTGGCCGTGGCGGACATGAATTGGGATTTCTTCCTCGACGAGGAGAGCAACGCGCGCCGGCACCGCGGCCGAACACCTCCCGGCGACCCCGCCGAGGTGCTCAGGTTCGGCGAGCCTGACCTCGTCCTGCTGACCCGACGCCTGCCCCATGCGATCGAGGTGATGGACGTCGAGCGCGCCCGAGCGCTGTTCACCCACACGCCTCCCGATTGGGTTCTCCTCTACCAAGATGAGGTGGCGCAGCTGTGGGGCCGCCGACGAACGTACGACGATCCCGCGAGCCCCGCGTATTTTCCCGCCGTGCAGCGACGGATCACCGACGAGCGGCAGCCGGGCTTCGTGCGCTGGCCGGCGCTGCCCGGGAGGCACGCCGCGTCGTGACCGCCGCACGTCTCGTGACCGAGCGGCGTACAGCCGGCGACGCGCTGATCGCGGCCGTGCTCGTCACGGCGGTCGCGATCGCGTACGCGCGCCTCTGGAATGCAGAGTTCATCAACCTCGACGACTTTGTCTACGTCACCGGAAATCCCTGGGTACGGCGGGGACTCTCCTGGCGCGGCGCCGCGTGGGCGTTCACCTCCACGGAGCTCGCCAATTGGCATCCGCTGACGTGGCTCTCGCACATGCTGGACGTGACGCTCTTCGGCATGCACGCCGGCGGCCACCACGCGACCAGCGTGCTGCTGCACGCCGTCAACACGATACTGTTGTTCGCGTTCTTGCGAGCGACGACGAGGGCGACCGGACGCAGCGCGATCGTCGCGTTCCTCTTCGGCTTGCACCCGCTGCACGTCGAATCGGTCGCGTGGGTATCGGAGCGCAAGGACGTCCTCAGCACGACGTGGCTTTTCCTCGCCATGATCGCCTACGCGCGCTACACGCGCGCGCCGTCCCTCGTACGCTACGCCGCGGTCGCGCTCGCCTTCGCGGCGGGGCTGCTGGCGAAACCGATGCTCGTGACGTTTCCCTTTCTTCTCCTGCTGCTCGACCTGTGGCCGCTCGGCCGTCTGGCGGCCGGTCACGACACGCGCGGCATGCGCACGCTGTGGGCGCTCGTCCGCGAAAAGCTTCCGCTCCTCACGTTGAGCGCGATCGTGAGCGCCGTCACCGTCGCCGCCCAGAGCGCCGCCGGTGCCGTCGGATCCGTCGAGACGTTTCCCGTCGGCACGCGCATCGCCAACGCGGCGCTTGCGTACATCGTCTACCTGCGCCGCATGCTCTGGCCGAGCGACGTGGCGCCGTTCTATCCCTACGACCGCGACGTCTCGCTGATGGCCGCCGCCGCGGCCGTGCTCGCGCTGGTCGGCATCTCGGTCGTCGCGGTGCGTGCGCGACGCCGCCGTCCCGAGCTGTTCGTCGGTTGGTTCTGGTACGTCGGAATGCTGGTGCCCGTCATCGGCCTCGTGCAGGTCGGGAAGCAGGCGCTCGCCGACCGCTACACCTACGTGCCGCTCGTCGGGATCTTCATCGCGCTCGTGTGGGGCGTCGGCGACCTGATCGAGGGCCGCGTCGCGTCGGCGCTGCGGACCGCGACGCTCGGCGTCCTCGCGTTCGCGTGCATCACGGCGACGGCGCAGCAAGTGTCGTATTGGCACGACAGCGAGACGCTCTTCGCGCATGCGCTCGCGGTCACACGCGACAACTACCTCGCGAGTACCCACCTCGGACTGCGTGCGAGCGAGCACGGCCGCTACGCCGAGGCCGCCGAGCGCTACCGTGACGCCCTGCGCGCGAAGCCCGACGACGCCGAGGCGCACAACCACCTCGCCTACGTGCTCGAGCAGACCGGCGATCGCGCCGGCGCGCTCGAACATTACGACGCGGCACTGCGCGCCGCGCCTGAGTACGCCGACGCGCATTACAACCGCGGCGTGCTCCGGCAGCGGAGCGGCGACGTCGCCGACGCCGCGGACGACTACCGCGCCGCGATCGCGGCGCTCCCGTCGTACGTCGAAGCGCACAACAACCTCGGGCTCCTGCTGCGCCAGCAAGGCGACGTCGACGAGGCGCGCACGCAGTTCGCGACTGCCGTCGGTCTGCAGCCCGATCATCTCTCGGCGCGCATCAATCTCGGCGTCGTGCTGCGCGAGCTCGGCGAGCTCGATGCGGCGATCGCGGAGGACCGCGAGGCGCTTCGCATCGAGCCGCACTCGGCGGGTGCGCACTTCAATCTCGCGAACGCGCTGCTCGACCACGGTGACGTGGACGATGCCGTCGCGCATTATCGCGAGACCCTCCGCCTCGATCCCGGCTTCGACGCCGCGCGCGACATGTTGCAGCTCGCGCTCGAGCACCGACGCGATTGAGCTCGAAGGCCCGCGGCGTCGCCGTTGCGGTGGTCCGTAGGTCTCGGTTACGGTGCGAGGATCCCATGGCGCCACGGATGACAACCAGCCGCTGGACAGCGGTGGCCGCCGTCGCGATGGCCGCCGCAGTGATCGCTTACCTGATGCTCGACCGTCGCGCGCAACCGACACGCGCGCTGTCCCCGGCCCGTGCACCCGATACGCCGCACGACGTCGCGCGGTCGTCGCCCGCCGTGGGATTCGCGCGCGCACCCGCGGCGTCGAGCCCGCAGCCGCTGACCAACGAAGCCGACGACCATGACGCGACCGCGACGTCGCGCCGGGCTCCGCCGCCGCGCGAGCGGATGTCGCGCAAAGACCTGCGCGGGTTCGTCGAGCGCATGTTGAAAGGAAAGCTCGCCGACCGCGAGCTGACGTCCGACGATTACGACCGCTTGGTCGACGACATGATGCAGCTCCGATCGGCCACACGCGCCATTCGCCGCGCCGAGGGATCGGCGAACGGCGCCGCCGCGACGGCCAATGCGCGCGACACGATCGTGGCGGCGCTCGCCGACATTGAAACGGTCACCGGCGTGCCACCGTCCGAGCTCGGCACCCTCCTGGCGTCGGACGACGATTCGGCGGCGGACGCGGCACCGGAGGCCGCGCCCGACACTCCGTAGAACGCCCGACCGCCGCGCTGCCCCAGATGGCGCGCTCCGCACGGCGACCGAACTGCGCCGCCGCGGCATTGCACGGACGCACGAGCGCGATCGCCGTCTGCGTCGCGTAAGCAGCAGCAATTTCAATGATTTGATTCGCGACGACGCGCGACCCGGTGGCACGTCCGTTGCTGACTCGTTGCGCCATGATCGAGAACGGCACCCTCGCCGGCGGCAGCTTCCTCATCGGCACCACGGTTCGCGACGTCTTCACTTACGAGGACCTGACGAGCGACGACGCCGCGATTGCCGACGTCGCCGAGAGCTTCGTCCGCCGAGATGTCCTGCCGCAGGTGGACGCGATCGAGGCGCAGACGCCGGGCCTCATGCGCTCGCTGCTCGAGAAGGCGGGGACGCTCGGCCTTTTGATGTTCGACATTCCCGAGCAGCACGGCGGCCTAGGCGTCAGCAAGGCGGCGTCGACCTTGATCGGCGAGCGCGCGTTCAAGCTGGCGTCGTTCTCGATCGCCTGGGGCGCGCACACCGGCATCGGCACCCTGCCCCTCCTCTTCTACGGCAGCCGCGAGCAGAAGGAGCGGTATCTGCCACGGCTCATGAGCGGCGAGATGATTGCCGCGTACGCGCTCACCGAGCCGGGGTCGGGCAGCGACGCGCTCGGCGCGAAGACGAAGGCGATCCCGACCGCCGGCGGCTACCGCCTGAGCGGCGTGAAGCAGTTCATCACCAACGGCGGCTTCGCCGATCTCTTCACCGTCTTCGCCAAGGTCGACGGCGAGAAGTTCACCGCGTTCATGGTCGTGCGCGCGACAGAAGGCGTGAGCACCGGCCCAGAGGAGCACAAGCTCGGCATCAAGGGCTCGTCGACGACGCAGCTCATTTTGGAGGACGTCTTCGTCCCCGCCGAGAACCTCCTCGGCGACCTCGGCCTCGGCCACAAGATCGCGTTCAACATCCTGAACATCGGCCGCCTGAAGCTCGGCGCCGCTGCGCTCGGCGCCGCGCGCGAGTGCCTCGAGTTTGCGGTGCGCTACGCCTCCGACCCCAAGCAGTTCCAGACGCCGCTCACCGACTTCGGCGCGATCCAGCGCAAGATCGCCGACATCGCGGTGCGCATCTTCGTAGCCGACGCGGTCCGACTACGATCAGCAGGTCATCAAAGCCATCGAGGAGTACACGATCGAGCAGTCGGTCGTGAAGGTGTTCGGGACCGAGACGCTCGACTTCGTGGTCGACGAGGCGTTGCAGATGCTCGGCGGCTACGGTTTCGTCGCCGACTACCCGCTCGAGCGCCAGTACCGCGATTCCCGCATCAACCGCATCTTCGAGGGCACGAATGAGATCAACCGGCTGCTGATTCCCGCCATCGTGATGAAGCGCGTGATGACGCACGGCCTGCCGATGCTCGACTTCATGCAGGAGGTCGATGCCGACCTCACGTCGGGGAATGGCCACGCCGCCCCCGCCGACGGCAGCCGCCCGCTCGCGCGTGAGATCCACGCCGTCGACGAGGCGAAGCGCCTCGTCGCCTACACGACGCGGCTCCTGCTGCAGCGCGAGCCCGCCGAGATCGGCCGCAAGCAGCAGCACCTCGAGGCCTTCGCCGACATGATCATCGACCTCTACGCGATGGAGAGCGCCGTCGCCCGGACGGCCAAGCTCATCCGCCGCCACGGCGAGGAGAAGGTGAAGCTCGAGCGCGACCTCATCGCCGTCTTCCTCGCCGACGCGACCGACCGCCTCTGCGCCCGCGCCCGCCGTCTCTTCGGCAACGACACCGACGGCCGCGAGCTCGAGCGTCACCTCGCCAACGTCGCGAAGCTCACGCCGTTCCTGCCGCTGCGCGTCCTCGACGCGCGGGCGCGGATCGCGGAGCACGTCGTCGGCGCCGGCGGCGTGCTCGCCTGACGTCGCGCCCCAGCGTCGTCAGGTGTCATCCGGCGACGAGTAACTGCAAGGCGAGCGCTCGCGCCGCCTTGGCGAGCTCGCGATCGGCGGTCAAGAGTTTCGCACCTCACCACACCTCGATACCACGACGTCGTGTACGCTCCGAGCACCGTCACCATCGAGCGGACCGGCCGTTCGCGACTCACACCCGGCGCCGAGCAGTTGTCATGCGGTCACGAACCGCTCCACACAGGCGACCACCGAGTCGAGATCCGCAAGCGCCTGGTCGGCCAACGCCTGGTCGAAGAAGTCGTGCGGAATATTGTCGGGCAGCCCGTTCGGGTAGCGCGTCGGAATGTAGAGCTGATCGAGGCGGCGGCACGCGGCGCCGAGCGCGCCGAACGAGGATTCCAACGCAGCACACTCGTTCGCGAGCACCGTGGTCGAGTGGCCGAGTACCGGACCTTGGCCGCGCTCGTACAGGAACGCCTTCAGCGCCTTCTCGGCGCTCTGCTGCGCGACGAAGCACGCGTGCTCGTGAAAGCCGTGGTCGCGGTTCAGCCGCGCGGCGTCCCGATCATGCAGCGCCTGCCGGAGCCACCGCTGCGCTTCTGTGAGATTGCGATTCGCCGTCATACAGCACCCGTCCCTCCCGCTCCACGAGCTGCGCGAACGAGCTGCCGGATTCGAGCATCCGCCGCCACTCTTCGGGCGTGTAGACCAGCGCCTCGACGGCCAGCCGCGTCGACGCCGCGTAGCACGCCGAGAGCGCCTGCCCGATGCGGTCGCAGAACGGCAGCCCGGTGTCGGCAATGACGACGAGATCGAGGTCGCTCGCGCGATTCTGATCCGCGCGCGCAAACGACCCGAAGAGCAGAACGCGCCCAGATGCGAAGCTGGCGACCAGCGCGCGCGTGACTGTGGCCAGATAACGTTCCAGCTCCGCTCCTTGCAGACGTTCGCGGCGCATGCCTGCACGGTAGCCGGAGCAGCTGTGGCGAGCAACTGGATCGCCTTCGATGTCGTCACTCGAGATCGAGTGCCGCTCTGAGTCCCGCTTCGACGGCTCGCAGCGCGCTGCCCGGGAGCTCGCCGGTACGCTCGACGAGCTTGGCGCGATCGAGCGTCGTCACTTGATGGCATAGCGCGACGCTCTCCCGCCGGAGGCCGGCGGCGCCCGACGGCAGCAGAACAGCGGTCGGACCGCGGCGCATCTGTGCCGCAGACGTCGAAATCGGAACGACGACGATCGAGCGCCACGACGGCGTGCGATTGAACCCGTCGCTCGAGACGACGATCACCGGCCGGCGGCCGCGTTGCTCCGATCCGGATCGCGGCGTCAGCTCGGCCCAGAATACGTCGCCCCGCTTCACCGCGCGCGCCGGCGCCGCTTCCTTCCGGGGCGTTCCTCACGCCAACGCTCGAGCGATGCGGCCTCCAACTGCTCGTCGAGATCGGCCGGCGTCCCGGCAACGTCGGCGGCATACGCGGCGATCGCCTCCCGAACCATCAACTTCTGCTGCTGCCGCAACCAGGAGTCGATCGCGTATCGCGCAACCGTCGTCGCGGGTTGGTTCGCGCGCTCGGCAGCGCTGCGTAAGCGCCGATACAGCGGATCGGGCAGCGGCAGATGAAAGTTCCGCACCATGGTGATGTCACGAATGATGCCACGAGATAATGGCCTCAGCAAGCGGCTACGTGTACCGGCGCGAACACGTAGCGCCGTCGGTACGCTGCCGCGCGATGTCGATCAAATACGCGTTGCTGGGGTTGATGCGTGACGAGCCGATGCACGGCTACCGTGTCAAGGAGGCGTTCGATCGCCGCGTCGGGTCGCTGTGGGGGCTCACGCGGCCGCAGATCTACCAGACGCTGAACGCGCTCGAGCGTGTCGGGTTGTTGACGAGCCACGGCGAGCGCGTCGGCAGCCGGCCGGCGCGGCGCATCTACACGCTGACCGATCTCGGACGGCGGGCATTCGAGCGCTGGCTCGATTCGGGATCGGTCTGCCGGCCGCGGCCGTTCCGCGCCGACCTGCTGCTGCGCTTGCTGTTCGTACGCGAGCGCGACGTGGCGCCGATCGCGGCGGCGCTCGAGCGCGCCGAGCAGCGGGCATTGCAGCTCGTGGACCGGATCGCACGTGTGCCGAATTCCTCGGCGCGCGATGGTGCGATCGACGTTGGCGGCATGTTGCGGGCGGGCGCCGCACAGCAGGCGGAGACGGATCTCGACCTCGTGCGGAGCTGCCGCCGCGAGCTCGCGCGGTGGAGCGGCGCCACGAAACGACGCCTCGATTCCGCGCCGGATGGCGAGCCGCCGCGCGCGTGCGCTGCGGCGCGCCGATTCGGCGTCCGCAGTACGCTGGCGAGCACCGCATCGCCGCCGCGACGACGCAGCGCCGGCGCGCAGTGACGCACGGTGGCCGTACCCGACGGATGCGCGACGATCACAACTCATGCGCGTGCGGCCGTACGGCTCGCCGCGCTCGCCGTCGCAGTACATCTCGCGCCGGGGCGCCCGGAGGCGCATGAAGCGGCGATCGAACTGCGGGGCGCGATGCAGTCACAGAACCTCGTCCGTCACCCCGACGTCGACGAGTGGCACTTCGTTCAGCAGCGCAACACGCTTCGCCTCGGCCTGCGCTGGAACGCGCTGCGCGACGCGGAGTCGCGCGGGATCGACGTCGGGTTCCTCGCCGACGCGCGCCTCGTCCTCGCCTATCGCGGCGTTTACGACGGCATCTACTCGTACGCGCCGGTCTTCCGCGAGCGCGACCTTCGCGGACGCAAGCCCGGCCGTGCCGCAGAGCGCGACCTGCGCGATCTCTCCGTCGACACACGCCAGACGCTCGCGTTCGAGAACCACATGCGCGAGGCCTACATCGACGTCACGGCGCGCGCGTGGCCGCTGCGGATCCGCATCGGGCGCCAGCAGGTGGTGTGGGGCGAAGCCGATCTCTTCCGTATGCTCGACCGCGCCAACCCGCTCGACACGTCGTGGCACTTCGGCGAGGAGATCCCGCCGCCCGCATTCGGATGGGACGATCTGCGCATTCCGCTCTGGATGGTGCGCGGCTGGCTGGCCCTCGGCGCGATCGGCCCCGCGTCCGACGTGCGCACGGAAGCGTACTGGAACGTCGGCGACTGGCGGCCGATCAAGGTCGCGTTCTTGCCGCGCCCGTGGGGGATCCGACTCCTGAACCCCCTCACCAATCACGAGGACGGCGCGTTCTTCGCACCGTTCGCGGGCGTCCGTCGCCTGTACCACTCACGCCTGTTCGAACAGGGCGACTATTCGCGCAACCCGGGGGAGAACAGCCAAGTCGGCTGGCAGCTCTCGGCGCGGTTCAGTGGCGACCTCCGCGCCGCGATCTACTACTTCCATCAACGCT
>VBKW01000049.1 GCA_005879405.1 Deltaproteobacteria bacterium | reverse complement strand
GGTCGAGGTCATCCGCTGCGACTTCAGCAGCGTGTTCCTCTTCGACGACAAGCGCGGCGTCTACTGGCTCGCATCGAACGTCGGCTCGAGCCCCGAGGTGCTGGCCGAGCTCAGCCAGCTCGAGTTCCCCGCCAACAGCCTGCCGATTCTGCGCGCGCTCCGCCCCGGCGCGCTGATCGCGATCGACGACACGAACGACGACTCGATGGTGCCGCCGGAGCTCAGCCGGCGTCTGGAGGTCGCCTCGGAGCTCGTCGCCCCCGTCGCGCGCGGCGACCGGATCATCGGCGCGCTCGTGATCGGCTATCGCGAGCGGCGCGGTCCCTTCTCCGACCGCGAGCAGCGGCTCACGCGCGGCATCGCCCACACGACCGCGATCACGGTCGAGAACGGGCGTCTGATCGCGGATCTCCAGTCCGCGAACCGCCTCAAGTCCGAGTTCGTCGCGACGATGTCACACGAGCTGCGCACGCCGCTGAACGTCATCATGGGCTACGCCGAGATGCTCGCCGACGGCATCTTCCATCCGACAGAGCCGGAGTGGACGGGTACGATCGGGCGGATTCAGGAGCACGCCTGGGTCGGCTCGAGTCCGGCCGCGAGACGGTCGAGATCGGCGACGTCGACCTCGACCGGCTGCTCGCCGACCTCGGCCGCGAGCTGAAGCCGCTCGCCCAGCCGCCGGTCACGTTGACCTTTGCGAACGACGTCGGCGGCGGGCCGATCCGCACCGACCGCGTCAAGCTGAAGACGATCCTGAAGAACCTCGTCGGCAACGCGCTGAAGTTCACGACCGCCGGCTCGGTGCACGTCGCCGTCGCCGCAGCGCTCGATCCGAACGGTGAGGACGAGCTCGCGGTTTTCTCCGTGTGCGACACCGGGATCGGCATCGCCCCCGAGCACGTGTCGATGATCTTCGACATGTTTCGCCAGGTCGACAGCTCGTCGACGCGGCGCTTCAGCGGCGTCGGCCTCGGCCTCCACATCGCGCGCCGCCTCGTCGACCTCCTCGACGGCACGATCGCGGTCGAGAGCACGCCCGGCGAAGGCTCGACGTTCACGGTCGCCGTGCCGCTCGAGCGCGCGACGGCGCCCGTCGACGAGACGCAGTTGGCACGCGCAGCGCGCTGATACCGCTACTGGGCCGATTTGCTTCGCGATACTTCGTTGCTCGGTCGCTGCGCTGCTCGGCGTAGCGCTGCTACGCCTGCGCTGCTCGCTGCCGTCGCGCCTCGTCTCGCTCGCAACTCGACCCAGCCCCGCCAGCACTCGTCTGGCTCGCAACTCGACCCAGTAGCAGCCGCGCGACTTCGCCCGGTCCGTCCCGCAGCAATGTGATCAACGATCCTGACGGGGGCCTCACCTTGACCGCGTGCGCGGAGCCCACGACAATCTCCCCGTGGCGCCCGCCGAGCTCCTCGTGCTGTTGGTGATCGGCGGGGCGTGCTATGCGGCGCTGGCGCCGCTTCGACATGCGATCGAGCGGTGGTGGCTTCGGCGGGTGGCGCAGCCGGGACGGGTGATCCCGCTCGTGCGCGACGGCGAGGGCGTCTACCGGCGCCTCGGGAGGAAGAGCGATGGCGACCAACGGTGACGCGCGTTTCGACGCGCACGCGCAGGCACGCGCGGTGAGCAGTCTCGTGTCGGCGGCGATCGTGGTGCTGGTCCTGGCCGCGGTCTACAGCTCGTTTGCGGTCATCAAGCCGGGGAACGTCGGCGTCGTGTTCAATCGCTGGTCGGGAAGCTTGCGCGCGACGGGACAAGGCATCGTCTGGCAGATTCCCTGGATCACCCAGGTGCAGTCCTATCCGATCGCGCTCCGCACCTATTCGATGGTGGCACGCTCGCAGGAAGGCTCAGCGCAGGGCGACGACTCGATCGATCTCCCAACGCGCGAGGGGCAGCACATCCGCCAGGACATCTCGGTCACCTACAACACCAGTCAGGACAAGGCGGCGGATGTCTTCCGCTCTTTCCGCGGCGCCGACATCGAGGACATCGAGCGCACGTTCATCCGCCGCACGATCATCACCGTGTCGCAGAACGTCGCCGGGCAGATGGCGCTCACCGAGATCATCTCCAACCAGCGCACCGCGCTCCAAGACACGATCCAGGATCAGCTGTCGACGCAGATGGAGAAGATGGGCTTCGTCGTCGACAAGGTGAACCTCGGCGCCAGCCACCTGCCGCAGGCGATCGAGGCGCAGATGCAGCAGAAGATGGCGGCGCAGCAGCAAGCGCAGCAAGCCGAGTACGAGCTACAGCGCCAGCAGACGCTCGCCAAGGCCAAGGTCGCCGAGGCTGAGGGCGACGCGCAGGCGACGCTGGTGAAAGCAAAGGCGCAAGCGGAAGCGAACCGCCTCCTGCAAGAGACACTGAACCCGCTGCTCGTCCAGTCGAAGGCGATCGACCGCTGGAACGGCATCCTGCCGCAGTTCTCCGGCAGCGGCACGGTGCCGTTCGTCAACTTGACGCCGGAGCTCACGCGCGAGCGCGACGGTGGACACTGAGCGTAGCGGCGCGCTCAGCCGGACGTGACCGTCAGCTTCGGGCGCTTCGGCAGATGGCGGAGTCCCATCCAGGCGAGGGCCGCGATATGGCTCGCTACCTCCTCGATGGGCGGCTTGCGGACCTCGATCCACCACTGGCCGACGAAGGTGACCATGCCGACGAGCGCGTGGGCGTAGATCGGCGAGGTCTTCGGATCGTAGCCGGCTTTCTTGAAGGTGGTGGTGAACACGTCGGCGACGCGCTCGGCGACATCGTTCAAGAGGCTCGACATGCCGCCGTGCGCCAACGTGACCGGCGCATCGCGTGAGAGCACGATGAAGCCGTCGGGCTGATCGCGCACGTACGAGAGAAACGCGAGCGCCGCCCGCTCGACCCGCTCGCGTGGCGTGCCGGTGCTGATCGCCTCGGCGATGCGCGTGACGACGTACTCCATCTCGCGATCGACGAGGACGGCGTAGAGTCCCTCCTTGCCGCCGAAGTGCTCGTAGACGATCGGCTTCGACACCTTGGCGCGCGCGGCGATCTCCTCGACCGACGTCGCTTCGAATCCGCGCTTCGCGAACACCGCCCGCGCGATTTCGATGAGTTGCGTGCGGCGCGCCAACGCCGTCAGCCGTGCGTGCGATTTCTTGCGTCGCCCCATGTTGACACTTGCCGGCCGCTGCTCTAGGTTACGTTACCGTAGGTTACGGCGACGTATCCGTAAGCTACCCGGTCGTAACCAGAGGAGGCCTTATGGAATCTACCCGGAGTCGATACGAGCAGCAACCGCTGCAACGCTACGCGCGCGAGGTCCGCGCCACGCTGCCGCGCGCGGTGTTCGAGCGCGCGCCGTCCCGCCTGCTGTGGCTTCCCGTCCATCTGGCGATCATCGTCGGGCTCGCGCTCTACGTCATCGCCGCGGCACCTGCCTGGTACGTGGCGACGGTGTGCGCGCTCATCGCGGGTCACAGCTGGGGTTGTCTCGGCTTTCTCGCGCACGAGGCGATGCATCACGCCCTCGTGCGCAGCCGGCGCGTCGAGCAGATCGTCGGCTGGGTCGGCTTTGCGCCGTACTGCCTCTCGCCGACGCTCTGGACCGTCTGGCACAACCAAGCGCATCACGGGAATACGGGGAAGGCCGTCGCCGATCCCGACGGCTACGGCACGCTCGGGTTCTGGCAGAAGAGCGCGGTCGTGCGCGCGCTGGAGACGATCGCGCCGGGCTCCGGTCACGTGCGGAGCGCCCTCTTCCCGTTCGTCTGGTTCTCCGTGCATTCCCTCCTCGTGCTCGTCTTCCACAGCCGGCGGAACGGCTACTACGCACACATCTCGCGCCGCACCGTCTACGCCGAGTCGGCGACTATGCTGGCGCTGTGGATCGGCGTGCTCGCGCTGGTCGGCCCGTACGCGTTCGTGTTCGTCTACGTGGTGCCTGTCCTCACGGCGAACGCGCTCGTCATGTCGTATATCGCGACCAACCACTTCTTGAATCCGTTGACCGAGGTCAACGACCCGCTCGCGAACACGCTGTCGGTCACGGCGCCGCGCTGGCTCGAGCGCGTGCACCTCGAGTTCGGCTACCACGTCGAGCACCACTTCTTCCCGACCGTCAGCGGTCGCCACGCCCGAACCGTGCGCGACGCGCTCGTCCGTCTGTACGGCGACCGCTATCTCACGATGCCGCACGGACGCGCGCTGCGTTTGCTCTACGCGCGCCCGAAACTGCACGCGACGCACGATACGCTGGTGAACCCGCGCACGGGCGCGACCTACGACAGCCTCGCGCCCGGCGATCTCGCGATGCGGCGGCGCGCCGATCGCCACGATCTCGTTCACCACTTCGCGTAGTGGCTCTCCATGTAGCCGAGCATGCCGTCGATCGTGAGGCGCTCGCCGGCGGCAGTCGCGAGTGAGCCGGAGTACCGGCCGAACAGCTGATTGAAGTTCGTTGCGACGACGAGCGCGTTGATGCGCTCAGCGTGCGCGCCCTCGGGGCGGAACTCGAGATCGAGCCGGCCGTCGTACGACGTCACGCGCCACGGCCGCATCAGATCGCGGCGATCGTAGGTGAAGGCAACGCTGTCGATCTTGTGCAGCCGCCCGTCGAGCCAGAAGCAGCTCTCGGTGAAGCTCGTCTCGTTGACGCCGCACGAGACGTTCATGCCGACGATTCTGCCGTCCGCGAGCGCGCCGGCGAGGCAGCCCCAGTTCCAGAAGGTCTGCCGCCGCATGTAGCCGGCGCTCCAATCGTGGTGGCCGTAGATCGGCAGCGCCGCGAGATCGTACGTCCGGCCCGCCCACGCGAGCGTGCCGCTCAGGCGATCGCCGGCGGTCTTGCGCGCATACACCCAGCCGGTCGCGCCGGCGTAGGTGCAGATGCGCAGCGGCTCCTGGGGCGGATCGTCCTCGCGGAAGACGGCGTCGATCGCGAGCGCGTCGCGGACAGAAGCGACGAGGCGGCGCCGCGGCGAGCGCTCGTCGGCGCTCATCTCGATGCGCACGCCGCGCGCCGTGAACGAGCACGCGCCCGCCTCCGGCGTCTGGGTGAAGCGGCTGCCGCGCGCGAGCGGCTGCGTGAAGCTCCACTCCGCAAAGCGGCGCGTCGCGGGCTCGTAGCAGTAGAGGAACGCGGTCGCGACGAGGCGCACGTCGGCGATAGCGCAGCCGAAGACGAGGTCTTCCGAGAGCGCGCCCAGAAACTGGAACTGCTTGAAGCCGAATCGCCGCGCGAGCCGCCCTGCCGGCCGACCGAACGGATTCATGAGCACGTAGTCGCGGTAGTTCACCTCGCGGATCGGCGTCGCAAAGATGCCGACGCGGACGTTCCCGGCGTCGTCGACGAGACGCCCGTCGACGACGTCCGTCTGAGATGCGACGTCCGAAGCGCGCGGCGCGGTCACTCGAGCTCGCGCAGCAGCGGCGCCGTCACCGCTCACTCTCCGAGCAGGTGCAGCGCGAGATGGCGCTGGAAGCGGCCGGCGCGATGCTCGAACACGTACACCGCTTGCCAGGTGCCGAGGGCGAGGCGTCCGTCTGCCACCGGAATCGCGACCTGCGTCTGCGTGAGCGCGGCGCGAATGTGGCTCGGCATGTCGTCCGGTCCTTCGGTCACGTGGCGATAGCGCTGCGTGTCCTCGGGCACGAGGCGGCGAAAGAAATCGTCGAGGTCGCGCAGCACGTCGGGGTCGGCGTTCTCCTGCACGGTCAGCGACGCCGACGTGTGCTGAATGAAGACGGTGAGCAGCCCGGTCGCGATCCCCTGCGCGCCGACCCAGGCCGCGAGCTTCTCGGTCACGTCGTAGAGGCCGGGACCGGCGGTCGCAACGGTCAGGCGATGGACGGCCTGCTGCATGGCAGCGCGAACTCAGGCGAGCGTGCTCTCCGAAGGCGTGGCGCCGCCCTCGAAGCGCTCGCTCGCAGCGGCGGGGCCGCCCGCGGCGTCGATCAGCTCCGCAAGACGAGCCCGCTGGTACGCGGCGTCGCCGTAGAGAAACTGGTTGTGCTTCTGCCGCTTCACGTAGAGGTGGACGTCGCACTCCCAGGTGAAGCCGATGCCGCCATGGAGCTGGATCGAGCGGTCGGAGCAGAAGGCAGCCGCATCCGACGCCGCCGCCTTCGCCATGCGCGCGAGCCGCGGCGCGTCCGCGGGATCGGTGTCGATCGCGCACGCGGCGGCATAGGTCAGCGAGCGCGCGCGGTCGATCGCGATCATCATGTTGACGATCGGGTGCTTCACCGCCTGGAAGAAGCCGATCGGGCGCTCGAACTGCGTCCGCACCCGCGCGTACTCGGCCGTCGTCTGCAGCTGCCACTCGGCGGCGCCGCAGAGATCGGCGGCGACGATGGTCAGAATCGCCGGCGTCGCGGCAGCGATCACTGCGGCGGTGGCTCCCGGCGCGGCGACGATCGCCGCGCCATCGAGGCGCGCGTCGTCGAGCTCGAGGCGCGCCTGGTCGCGCGTCAGATCGGCGATGCGGTCGGGCTGGATCGTCACACCCGGCGTATCGGCGGCGACGGCATAGAGGCCGACGCCGCCCTCGCTCGCCGCGGCGACGACGAAGAACGCCGCCTTGCGCGCGTCCTGCACGAAGGCCGCCGTGCCGCGCAACGTGACGCCGGCGCCGCTGCGCTCGGCATGCACCGCGACGTCGCCGAGCTCCCATGATCCCGTCGGCGACGTCGTCGCGAGCGTCGCCGCCGCGCCGCCGGCGATGCGCTCGAGCAGCGCCGGCGCCGCGGCCGCGCGCAGGACCATCGTCGCGATCAACGTCGAGGTGAGCGGCGACGGCACCGCCGCGCGCCCGAGCTCCTCGGCGAGCGCCGCGACCGCGACCATCTTCATGCCGGCGCCGCCGCAGTCGTCGGGCACGGCAAGCGCGGTCCACCCGAGCTCGACCATCTGCCGCCACAAGCGCTCGTCCCACGGCGCCGGCTGCACCGCGCTCTCGTATGCCGACTTGTGGTCGCGGGCGACGAGCGCGCGCAGCGTCTCGATCCCCGCCGCATCCTTCAAGAGCTTCCGCGCCGAGTCGCGCACCATCTGCTCCTCGGACCCGAACCCGAAATCCTTCGGCTGCGCCATGACCTCGCTCCTACTTCGACTTCGCGAGGCCGAGAACGCGCTCGCCGAGAATGTTGCGTTGGATCTCGTTGCTGCCGGCGGCGATCGTGAATCCGTACGAGTTGAGGTACGCGAGCGGCCACTGGCCGCCGTCGGGCGCGTGCGCGTCGCCGAGATAGAGGCTGGCATGCGCGCCCTCGATCTCGAGCGCCGCGGCGGCGAGGTCCTGCAGCAGCTCGCTCAGCTGCACCTTCATCTGCAGCGGCAGCCGCATCGGATGCTCGGTCAGCGCCTCGACGCGCGTGCGCCGCTGCGTCTGCCGGAGACCCTCGGCGCGAATCGCGAGCTGCATGATCTTGTCGCGGACGAGCGGATCGTCCCACGCCGAGCCGCCGCTCCGCGGAATACGTCGCGCCTACGCGACGAGCTGCTCGATCCGGACGTCGAGCGACGTCCCGCCGCCGCTGCCCGCGCCCTCGGCGGCGCCACGCTCGTAGAGGAGCGTCGTCATCGCGACCGTCCAGCCCTTGCCGGTCTCGTCGACGCGCAGCCGATCGGGGACGACGACGTCCTCGAAGAGCACCTCGTTGAAGCCGGTCTCGCCGGTGATCTTGATGAGCGGCCGCACCGTCACGCCTTTCGCGCCGGCGATCGGGACGATGAAGTACGTCAGCCCCTCGTACTTCTGCGCGCTGCTGGTGCGGCAGAGCATGATCATCCAGCTGGCGAAGTGCGCGAGGCTCGTCCACACCTTGTGGCCGTTGATGATCCAGTTGTCGCCGTCGCGCACGGCCGACGCCTGCACGCTCGCGAGGTCGCTGCCGGCGTTCGGCTCCGAGAAGCCCTGGCACCAGATCTCGTCGGCGGCGAAGAGGGGCGGCAGGTAACGCCGCTTCTGCTCCTCGGTGCCGTGGTTCAAGATCGTCGGCGCCGCCATGCCGAGGCCGATGATGTTGATCATGTATGGCACGCCGGCGCGGCCCATCTCCTGCGTCGCGATCGACTGGAAGCCGCGGTGGCCGCCGCCGCCGTACTCTTTCGGATAGTCGCAGCCGATGAGGCCGGCCTCGTAGCAGCGCTTCTCCCAGTCGCAGAGGTAGCGCCGCTGCTCCTCCGTCATTACCTCGATCGGGCTTTGCGGCAGGCGAAAGCTCGGGGCCGCCGGACGGTGCTCGGCGAGCCAGCGACGGCAATGCTCACGGAACGCGGACTGCTCGGGTGTGGTCGTGCGCTCGGACATGGACTCCTCCAGACGGTGATGCGAAGCGCACGAGGAATGACATGCGCTCCGTTCCACGGCAAGTCGGATCGGCCGCGGGTCGCGCTGCCCGACCACACGGCAGATCGCATCGTGATGCGCAACGGTTCTGTATAGCCCGCACTTGTAGAGCAGTGATGCGTGCAACGAACGATGTTGCGATCGCGATATCGATCGGACGCGACTGTCAGCCGTCGCAGCGCTGCACGACGCCTCTCTCCGGCGCGGGCGCCGAACCTCCGCGCGGACGCGGACTTCGCGACGCAGCGCGTGGAACGCTTCTTGATCCTGGCTGGGGACATGGCCCGGCGCAGAACGATGCTGCTGACGCTACTCAAGCTGACCGATCTCATGATCGTCGCGGCTTGCCTCGCGATCGCCGGAGCGTTCGGCGCGCCGGCGCCGCTCGCGAACGCATGGCGCTCGCCGTTGCAGATGCGCGTCACGGTGTCGCACGTCCTGCTCGCGGCGGCGTACCTCATGCTGTGGCACGTCGTCCTGAACGTCCGCGGTCTCTATCACTCGTACCGGCTGTCGCCGGCCTCGCGCGAGCTGCGCGACCTCCTGACGGCGATCGCGCTCGCCACCGCGCCGCTCGCCGTGGCGGGCTCGGCCCTCGGATTCCAGACGATCACGCCGGCGTTTCTCGTCGCGTTCGTAGCGGCGACGATTGCCGGGCTCGGCTTCGGCCGCCGGCTGATGCGCGTCGCGGCCGGTCACGTGCGCCGCCGCGGGCGCAATCTCCGCGACGTCGTGATCGTCGGCGACGGCGGCCCGGCGCTCAACACGGCGACGCGCCTCGCGCGCCGCGAGGCGCTCGGCTACCGCGTCGTCGACGTGCTGACGCTCGAACTCGCCGCCAGCAAGATCGCGCGCGAGGCGAGCGCCGCCGCGATCGTCGGCCGCCTGGCGGCGATTCTCGACGAGCAGCCGGTCGACGAGGTGTTCGTCGCGTTCTCGCTCGAAGAGGCGCAGCCGCTGATTCGACCTATCATCGCGCTCTGCGAGGATCTCGGGGTCACCCTGCGCGTCATCGCGCAACTCGCGCCGCTCGACTGGGCGCGGGCGTCGCTCGACGCGCTCGCCGGACAGCCCGTGCTCACGATCTCGAGCGCGCCGCCGGAGAGCGTGTGGCTCGTCGCCAAGCGCCTGATCGACCTGACGGTGGCGACGATCGGGCTCGTCGTATTGGCGCCGCTCTTCCTCGCCGCCGCGATCGCGGTGAAGCTCGACTCGAAAGGGTCGATCTTCTTCTCCCAGACACGCGTCGGCTTGAATCGCCACCGCTTCCGCATGTTCAAGTTCCGCACGA